>NZ_JARUVM010000014.1 GCF_029763755.1 Luteimonas sp. 8-5 | reverse complement strand
GCCGAGATCGCCGCGCGCATGGGCGAAGCGGCCGCCGCGGCAGCCACCGAAATCCGCGCCAGCCACCTGGCCGGCCTGCACCCGATGTTGCGCCTGCCGCTGGCGGCGCTGGCCTTCCCGGTACTGCGGCTGCGCCCGCGCCCGGACCTCGACACCTTCCTCGACACCGTGCACGCGGTGGTCCATGCCGATGGCCGCGTCTCGCTGTTCGAGTACTGCCTGGGCAAGCTGCTGCAGGTGCAGGTGCGCGATTCGCTGGACCCGTCGCGGCACGCGCGGTTCGGCCGGCGCAGCCTGGCCCAGGTACGGCCGCAAGTCGCGACGATGCTGGCGGTGGTCGCCGAATGCGGGCATGCCGACGATCCGTCCGGCGCGTTGCGCGCCTACCTGGCCGGCATGCAGCGGGTGCTGCCGCGCGCGCACCTGCCGTACCAGCCGCAGGCCGGCGGCGTGCTGGCCCTCGACGATGTATGGGGGCCGATGGAAACCCTGGATCCGTTCGCGCGCCAGGCCCTGGTCGAAGGCATCGCCGCGACCGTAGCCCATGACAATCGCATCACCGTGGCCGAGGCCGAACTGCTGCGCACCATCTGCGGCGTGCTGCAGTGTCCGCTGCCGCCGATGCTGGAGCGGGGATGAGCCACCAGCCGATGGCGGGACCCGGCGAGCGCGTCCACGCCGGCGAATGGCAGGCGCTGGCCGTGTCGTTCACCTACTTCTTTTGCGTGCTGGCCGCGTACTACATGATCCGGCCGGTACGCGAGCAGCTGGCCGCGGCCGTGGGTTCGACCCAGTTGCCCTGGTTCTACGGCGCGACGTTCATCGCGATGCTGGCGCTGGCGCCGGTGTTCGGCGCGCTGGTCTCGCGTTATCCGCGCCGCATCGTGGTGCCGCTGCTCAACCTGGTGTTCATCGTCTGCCTGCTCGGCTTCGTGCCGCTGTTCACGCAGTCGGGGTTGCTGTCGCCACGCGCGCTGGGCGTGCTGTTCTTCGTCTGGGTCAGCGTGTTCAACCTGTTCGTGGTGTCGGTGTTCTGGATCTTCATGACCGACATATGGAGCGTGGCGCAGTCGCGGCGGCTGTTCCCGCTGATCGCGCTGGCGGGGACGTGCGGCGCGGTGGCCGGTCCGAGCCTGACGCGCGGCCTGGTGGGCGTGATCGGCGTCGCACCGCTGCTGGTCGTCTCCGCGTCGCTGCTGGGCGTGGCACTGGGCTGCGTGATCTGGCTGGGGCGCTGGTCGCGTGTGCACGGCACCCGGCGCGCGCCTTCGGACGAAGCGGCCGTGGGCGGCGGCATGTTCGACGGCCTGAAGCAGATCTTCGCCGACCCGTTCATGCGCGGCATGGCGATCCTGCTGTTGCTGGCCGACGGCATCGGCACGGTCAATTACGCGCTGGTGACCGACTACTCGAACACGGTGTTCGTCGATGCCGTCGCGCGCACGCGCTTCGCGGCCAACGTCGACCTTGCCACCAACGTGCTGACCGCGCTGGTGCAGCTCACCGTGACCCGCTGGCTGCTGCCGCGGCATGGCGCGGGCCCGACAATCCTGGTGTGGGCGCTGGCCAGCACCCTGATGCTCGGCCTGGTGGTGGTTTCGACCGATCCCTATGCGCCGCTGCTGGCGGGCATGCCGGCCGTGGCCCTCGCCCTGATCGTCAGCCGCGGCCTTGCCTACGGCATGGCCGAGCCGGCGCGCCACAGCCTGTTCGCCTCGATGCCGCGCAACATCCGCTACAAGGGCCAGAACGCCGTCGACACGGCGGTCTGGCGCTTCGGGGACGTGGCCATCGCCGTGGGCATGAACGCCCTGCGCGGCGTGGGCGCGACGATCGGCATGTTCGCCTCGATCAGTGCCGGCGCCGCGGTGGCCGCGGGGGCGCTGGGCTGGCGGCTGTCCCGCCAGGCGGGAGCGAGGGGAATAAGGGAATGAGGGGAATGAAGGGAATGGCAGCCGCCTGGAGCCTGCCATTCCCTTCATTCCCCTCACTCCCTTCATTCCCTCGGCCTTAAACCTCCGGGCGCGCCGCAGCATCCGACTGGGTATGCTCGCCACAGCCGTGACCGACTGCCTGCCCACCGCCCCGAGCGCGACCGCGACCCCGGCCGACGTCGACCAGGCGCTGGCGCGCGCTGCGGCTGGCGGCGACAGCAGCGCCTTCGAGGCCCTGTACCGACGCCATGCCGGCCGGGTCCATGGCGTGGTTGCGAGGCTGGTGGGTTACGACCGCGCGCGCGCGGAGGACCTGACCCAGGAGGCCTTCGTCCGCGCCTGGCAGGCGCTGCCGGCCTACCGCTTCGAAAGCGCGTTCGGCACCTGGCTGCATCGCCTGGCGGTGAACACCGCGCTGATGGACATGCGCGCGCGGCGCAGCCGCCCGGGCCTGGACGGCGATGACGACGTGCTCGACCACGTCGGCACCCTGGACACCGCCGGACAGGGCACGGCGCTGGCGCTGGACCTGGAGCGCGCCGTGGCGACGCTGCCGCCGCGCGCCCGCGCAGTGCTGGTGCTGTACGACGTGGAAGGCTGGAAGCACGAAGAGATCGCCGAAGCCCTGGGCATGGCGGTCGGAAGTTCCAAGGCACAACTGCACCGCGCGCGCGGCCTGTTGCGCGAACGGCTGGAGGGACACCAATGACGACGTCTGACATGCGAACCCAAAGCACGCGAACCGAAAGCGAACTGCGCCTGCAGTTGCGCGGCCTGCGCCGCGAGATCGAGCCCGGGCACGACCTGTGGCCGGGCATCCAGGCGCGCATCGGGCAGTTGCCCGCCCAGGCGGCGGCGCCGTCGCGCGGCAATCCCGCCATGCGGCTGGCCCCCTGGGCGCTGGCGGCATCGCTGGTGTTGGCAGTGGGCGTGGCATGGCGCATGCAGCCGCCGCCCGCGTCGGTACAGGCAGCGGACGACGGCACGGGCGTCGCGGCCGTTGCGCTGGATCGCGAAGCCGATGCCATGACCGCCGAATACCGCGCCGCCCTGCAGGAACTGCAGACCGCCACGCCGCAGCCGTCCCTGGCCCGGCGCGAACAGCCGGCCCTGCGCGAACTCGACCAGAGCGCGCGCCAGATCCGCGAGGCGATCGCGCTCGACCCGCAATCGCGCTTCCTGCTCGAACGCCTGCGCCGGACTTACGCGCTGCGCCTCGAACTTACCCAACACGCCATCACCCAAGGCGCCAGCCTGGGCTGACACGACAGAATCCACGGAGAAACCCCATGCGCATTCGCATCCACACCATCGCCCTGGCCATCTGCGCCAGCCTCGCCAGCGCACCGCTGTTCGCCGGCACCCCGATCAACGAGACCCGGCCGCTGGATGCACGCGGGCGCATCGACATCGAGAACGTCAAGGGTCGCATCGAAGTGCGCGCCTGGGACCGCAACGAGGTGCGCATCACCGGCACGCTCGGCGAGGGCGTCGAGAAGCTGGTGATCGACGGCGATCGCCAGGACCTGGAGGTGCGGGTCGAGTACCCGCGGCGGATGGGCGGGTGGCGCAGCGATCGCACCGGGCCGACGACGCTGATCCTGCAGGTGCCGCTGCGCGCCGACCTGGACATCGAATCGGTCTCTGCCGACATCGACGTCGACGGCGTCGCCTCCGGCAATCTCGACATCGAAAGCGTCAGCGGCAACGTCACCGTCGCCGCCGCGCCGGGCAAGGCCGACGTGAGCAGCGTCAGCGGCGACCTCGACCTGACCCTGAATACCGCCAGTGCCAAGTCCGAATCGGTCAGCGGCGACATCGGCCTGACCGGACGCCTGAACGGCGAAGTGCATGCCGAGACGGTGTCGGGCGACATCCACATCGACAGCCGCGGCGAACGCGTCAGGCGCCTGTCCACCGGCACGGTGTCGGGCGACGCCCAGGTGCGCGTGGGCCTGGCCGACGGGGGCGAGATCCGCTCCGAAACCGTCAGCGGCGACATCCACCTGCGCCTGCCCAAGGCGCTCTCGGCGCGCGTGCGCGGCGAGAGCTTCAGCGGCGACCTCGATGCGCCGGGCGTCGACGTGCGCAAGGAGGAGTTCGGCCCCGGCAAGAGCTTCGAGGCGCGCTACGGCAGCGGCAACGGCCAGATCCGCATCGAGTCGTTCTCCGGCGACGCGATGCTCACCCTCGAGTAGCGTCAGCAGCCGGCCTGCAATTCCGCCGATTCGAAATCGTCGACGGTGATCGCGTCCAGCGTCATCTCGCGCAACTGCTCGAGCAACACCCGCTCCTCGGCGGTGATCCAGCCCTCGCGCACGCCCTCGTCGAGCTGCGCCGGGAACTCCAGTGCCTCGATGTCGCTGTGCTTGAGCGCCTTGAGGAACTTGCGCTCCACCGGCTCGGCGTGGACCACGGCAGGCAGATAGCTGTCGATGCGGCCGGCCGGGTTGTTCGCGCAGGGCGTCAGGAACACGCCCTCGGCCAGGCGCGCGCGGGCGGCATCGCCGGGTGTCATCAGGATCGACGCGGCACGGCGGCTGAGGCGATCGCCGGGCGCCTGGGCGCGACGGCCCAGCGGGAACACCAGCAGCCACAGCAGCCAGCCGACCGGACGGATCGGGAAGTTGCGCAACGCACCCGATAGCGCGGTCTCGATCTTGTTGACCGAGTCGTGCATCGCCCAGGCCAGCAACGGACGGTCGCTTTCCGGGCGGCCCTGGTCCTGGTAGCGCTTGAGCATGGCGCTGCAGATGTACAGCTGGCTGAGCACGTCGCCCAGGCGCCCCGACAGCGACTCCTTGAACTTCAGCTTGCCGCCCAGGGTCAGCATCGAGGTATCGGCCATCACCGCCAGCGTCGCCGAATAGCGGTTGAGCTTGCGATAGAAGCGGCGGGTGTAGTCGTCGCCCGGCGCCTTGCCGAAGGCGGAGAACGTCAGGCCGAACCAGAACGCGCGCACGGCGTTGGAGATCGCCGCGCCGATGTGTCCGAACAGGTAGCGGTCGAACTCCTCCAGGCGCTGCACCGGATCCTCCAGCTGCGCGGCCTTCATCTCCTTGAGCACCCACGGATGGCACAGGATCGCGCCCTGGCCGAAGATCATCAGCGAGCGCGTCATGATGTTGGCGCCCTCGACGGTGATGCTGATCGGGGTCGCCTGCCAGCCGCGGCCGAGGTAGTTGCGCGGGCCCAGGATGATGCCCTTGCCGCCGTGGATGTCCATGGCGTCCTTGACCACTTCGCGGCCCATCTCGGTGCAGTGGTACTTGGAGATCGTCGACGGCACCGCCGGGTTCTCGCCGCGCGCGACCGCGGCGGCGGTGGCTTCCGACAGCGCGCTGATCGCGTAGGCCTTGCCGGCGATCCGGGCCAGCGCTTCCTGCACGCCCTCGAAGCGGCCGATCGACAGGCCGAACTGCTTGCGGATGCGCGCGTACGCGCCGGTGACCACCGCGGCCATCTTCGAACCGCCGCTGGCTGTGGAGGGCAGGGTGATGGAGCGGCCGATGGACAGGCACTCCATCAGCATCTGCCAGCCCTTGCCGGCGTAGTCCTCGCCGCCGATCAGCTGCGACAGCGGCACGAACACGTCGCGGCCGTGGATGGGGCCGTTCTGGAATGGCGTGTTGAGCGGGAAGTGGCGGCGGCCGATCTCCAGCCCCGGCGTGTCGTGCGGCACCAGCGCCAGCGAGATGCCGATGTCCTTCGTGTCGCCCAGCAATCCGTCCGGGTCGTACATGCGGAAGGCGACGCCAATCAGCGTGGCCACCGGCGCCAGGGTGATGTAGCGCTTGTTGAGCGTGAGGCGGATGCCCAGCACCTGCGCGCCGCCCCATTCGCCCATGCACACGATGCCGTAGTCGGGGATGGAGGTGGCGTCGGAACCGGCGAACGGCCCGGTGAGCGCGAAGCAGGGCACCTCGCGGCCGTCGGCCAGGCGCGGCAGGTAGTGCCGCTTCTGGTCCTCGGTGCCGTAGTGCATCAGCAGTTCGGCCGGGCCCAGCGAGTTGGGCACGCCCACGGTCGAACTCACCACCGAGGAGATCGAGGCCAGCTTCTGGATGACCTTGTGGTTCATCAGCGCCGAGAAGCCCAGGCCGCCGTATTCCTTAGGGATGTTGAGGCCGAAGAAGCCCTGCTTCTTCACGAATTCCCAAAGCTGCGGCGGCAGGTCGGCACGCACGTGGGTGATGTCCCAGTCGTCGACCATGCGGCACAGCTCCTCGCAAGGGCCGTCGAGATAGGCCTGCTCCTCGGCGGTGAGCTCGGGCCTGGGCAGGTCCAGCAGCTGCTTCCAGTCCGGCTTGCCGGAGAACAGCTCGCCTTCGAAGCCGACCGTGCCCGATTCCAGCGCAGTGCGCTCGGTGTCCGACAGCGGCGGCAGGATCTTCGTATAGAAGCGCAGCAGGGGTGCGGTGATCAGCGACTTGCGGATCGCCGGGACCAGCAGGGGCACGGCGACCAGGGCCAGCAGCACCGCGGCGATGGCGGTGGCCGTGGCGCTGGCGCCGAACAGGGCGCAGCCGACCAGCAGGACGGCGGAGACGGCGACCCAGGTCGCCAGCCTCCAGCGGTGGTAGGCAGCGAACGCTCCGGCCAGGATCAGCAGGAGGAAAGGAATCGCGATGCTCATCGGGAACGCTCCACCATACGGTATAGTATGGATATTGCCATGAGGGTGCTGGGCCCCGCAACCGCGTACTATTGAAGGCTATGGCGTATGGATCCGAACGCAACGGCCGCCTGAGCGCGGACGACTGGGCCCAGGCTGCTCTCGAGCTTATCGCGGAGCTGGGCGTGGCAGCGGTCGCGGTCGAGCCGCTGGCCCGGCGCCTGGGCGTGACCAAGGGCAGCTTCTATTGGCACTTCCCGTCCAGGGAAGCGCTGTTGGTGGCTGCGCTGGAGCGCTGGGAGCAGGTCGAGCAGGAAGAAGTGTTCGGCCAGCTCGAGGCTATTCCGGATCCGGCCCAGCGCCTGCGCTCGCTGTTCGACCTGGTCGCCCACGAGGCACGCTCCCACATCATCTACAGCGAGCTGCTCAAGGCCCTTGACCACCCGGTGGTGCGGCCGGTGATCGAGCGCGTGTCCGCGCGCCGCCTGGAGTACCTCACCGCTTCGTTCCGGCAGGCCGGTCTCAACCGCGCCGACGCCCAGCACCGGGCGCGCCTGGCCTATGCGGCCTACGTCGGCTTCCTGCAGCTCAATCTGCAGATGCAGCAGCCGCAGCTGCAGCATGAAGAATTCGAGGCCTACGTCGAGCACGTCATGGCCACCCTCATTCCGTAAGCATTGCAGGAGACGTATCCCTTGAACGCCCGCACCAAGGACATGAACATCCCCGGTACCGATGGCAGCACGCTGGCGGCCCTCAACGACTGGGTGGCCGAGGTCGCGGCGCTGACCCGCCCGGATGCCATCCACTGGTGCGACGGCAGCGATGCCGAGAATGCGAAGCTGGTCGCGCAGATGGAAGCCGACGGGACCCTGATCCGGCTCAACGAGGAAACACACCCGCAAAGCTGGCTGCACCGTTCCGATCCGCAGGATGTCGCCCGCGTGGAGCACCTGACCCTCGTGTGCACGCCCGAGCGCGACGATGCCGGCCCGAACAACCACTGGATGGCACCGGAAGAGGCGCACGCGAAGATCGACGCCCTGTTCGACGGCTGCATGCAGGGGCGCACGCTGTACGTGATTCCGTACTGCATGGGTCCGATCGATTCGCCGCTGTCGCGTTGCGGCGTGGAGATCACGGACTCGCCGTACGTGGTGGCCAACATGCGGATCATGACCCGCATGGGCGCGCCCGCGCTGAAGCGCATCGAGCGCGAGGGCACCTTCGTGAAGGGCCTGCACTCCACCGGCGAACTCGATCCGGACCGCCGCTGGATCATGCACTTCCCGGAAGAACTGACGATCAAGTCCTACGGCTCCGGCTACGGCGGCAACGCGCTGCTGGGCAAGAAGTGCCATGCGCTGCGCATCGCCTCGCACCAGGCGCGCCAGGAAGGCTGGCTTGCCGAGCACATGCTGATCCTGGGCGTGGAGAACCCGCAGGGCGAAACCCATTACATCGCCGCCGCGTTCCCCTCGGCCTGCGGCAAGACCAACCTGGCGATGCTGATCCCGCCGGAAGGCTATCGCGAGGCCGGCTGGAAGATCTGGACCGTCGGCGACGACATCTGCTGGATGCGTCCGGGCGCCGACGGCCGGCTGTACGCCATCAATCCGGAGGCGGGCTTCTTCGGCGTCGCGCCCGGTACCTCGAAGAAATCCAATCCCAATGCGCTGGCCTCGATCCAGTCGCACACCATCTTCACCAACGTCGGCGTCACCGCCGACAACCAGCCGTGGTGGGAAGGCATCGACAACGGCCTGCAGCCGGCGACCGACTGGCGCGGCGAGCCGTACGACCCCTCGGTGCGCCCGGCGGCGCATCCGAACTCCCGCTTCACCGTGTCGGCCAAGCGCTGCCCCAGCTACTCGCCGATGGCCGAGGATCCGCAGGGCGTGCCGATCTCGGCCATCGTCTTCGGTGGCCGTCGCGCCTCACTGGTGCCGCTGGTGTTCGAAGCGCGCAACTGGATCCACGGCGTGCTGGTCGGCGCCGCGATGGGTTCGGAGACCACCGCGGCCGCGACCGGTGCAGTCGGCGTGATGCGCCGCGACCCGATGGCGATGAAGCCGTTCTGCGGCTACAACTTCGCCGACTACTTCGCCCACTGGCTTTCGTTCGACAAGCCCGGCGCGAAGCTGCCGAAGATCTTCCACGTCAACTGGTTCCGCAAGGGCGCCGACGGCAAGTTCCTGTGGCCGGGCTTCGGCGACAACCTGCGCGTGCTCGAGTGGATGATCAAGCGCGTGGAAGGCCGGGCCGACGCGGTGCAGACGCCGATCGGCGCGCTGCCCGCCGTCGGCGACCTCGACCTGGAGGGGATTTCCCTCACCGGGGAAGCCCGGGAAGTGCTCTTCGGCTACGACCGGGAAGGCTGGCGCGCGGAGTTCGAGGGGATCGGCGAATACCTCGCCGGCTACGGCGAGCGCATGCCGGAAAGTCTCCGGAACGAGCAGCACCGGATCCTGACGCAATTGGCCGGGTAAACCGGCCATACAGTTATGCTGCCCTGCAGCAATCCATGAATGGGGCCGCATGTCGGCCCCATTTGCATTTCCTTGAAAAACAGGCAATTAGCGCGGGCCTAGCATGTTGCAATGCGACATGCCAGTGCTGAAGCGTCCAATTCAAGGAAAAAGTACTTGTTAAGGATTTGTTCACGGCTCTATATTCGAGGCGTCATCGCGTGCGGCTTTGACGTTCTGGCTCGTCCAGGGGGTCCACTCCTCCGGGCGGGATAACGGGGTCTACAACCATTCGGAGTTCCTACTATGGGTTCCAAGCAACGAGCTGATCGTCTCAAGAGGAGCGCACTGACCGTCGCTCTGGGTCTGTGCTTTGTCGGCGGGGTCAACGCGCAGACGAATACGGCGGGTGCGGTAAACGGTAGCGCGGCGCCGGGAGACACCATCACCCTGACCAATCCGACCACGGGTTATTCGCGCACCGTGACGGTGGGCGCGGACGGCTCGTATCGCTTTGCGCAGGTTCCGACCGGCCAGTACGAGGTCACCCGCAACGGCGAATCCCCGAAGCCGGTCTCGATCAACGTCGGTACCACGTCGAGCGTGAGCTTCGCCACCGGCGACGCGACCAACCTCGATACCGTCACCGTCTTCGCGACCAACATCAATCCCATCGACGTGTCCTCGGTCGAATCCACGACCGTGCTGACCGAAGCCCAGATCGACAAGCTGCCGGTGGCGCGCGACACGACCGCCATGGCGCTGCTGGCGCCGGGTACCACGCTCGGCGACAGCCGCCTGGGCAGCGACCAGAAGCAGGGCGGCAAGCTGGCGTCCTTCGGTGGTTCGTCGGTGGCCGAGAACGTCTACTACATCAACGGCTTCAACGTCACCAACGTGATCAACGGCGTGGCCTTCAGTGAACTGCCCTTCGAGGCGATCTCCGAAGCGCAGGTCAAGAACGGCGGCTACGGCGCGGAGTTCGGCCGTTCGCTGGGTGGCGTGGTCAACGTCATCGGCAAGCGCGGCAGCAACGAATGGCACTTCGGCGCGAATGCGATCTGGACCCCGGGTTCGATGCGCAGCGATTCCATCCGCTACATCCCGAATCCGGCCGTGTTCTACGACGGCCCCGACGCCGGCACCAGCCCCGAGTGGCAGCGCATGCCCGGCGTGGCCGACTGGATCCCGGTCGAGATCCCCGACAACAACACGGACGAGCTGAAGTACAACCTGTACGCCAGCGGCCCGATCATCAAGGACACGCTGTTCTTCTACGCGTTGGCCCAGGGTGAGTCCACGGAGTCCGAGTTCTACGGCAACGTCGACCAGGAAGAGCGCAAGTCCGACTCGCCGCAGTACTACGTCAAGCTGGACTGGAACATCAACCAGAACCACTACCTGGAGCTGACGGCTTTCCGCGACCGCGAAGAGCAGAAGTCGCGCTACTGGTTCTCCACGACGCCATACGAGACCGGCAAGGGCGCCGAGAAGCTGCCCAATGCCTACCAGTGGGGCGGCGACAACTACATCGGCAAGTGGACCGGCTACTTCGGCGACAACTTCACCCTGTCGGCGCTGTACGGCGTGGGCAAGTACGACCACACCTCGCAGATCGGCGCGTTCGGCTGCCCCCGCGTCACCGACGCGCGCACCTCGCCGGCGATCAACCATGGTTGCTGGACGGTCACCTCTGCCGACCGCCCGGATGCCAACGAGAAGCGCACCGCCTACCGTATCGACGGTGAGTGGGTGATCGGCGACCACACCATCCGCTTCGGCCTGGACAACGAGGACTACGACTTCGTCGGCGGCCGCACCTACACCGGTACGGACATCGACGGCACCAGCCGCATCATCCGTACGCTGGCCCCGGGTGGCAGCCTGATCAACGCCGGGTACACCAACAACACCGGTGCGCCGATCGACTACGTCGAAATGCGCCACTTCGAGAACGGCGGCGAGTTCACGCTTTCCAACTCCGCCTACTACATCGAGGACTCCTGGCAGGTCACCGACAACTTCCTGGCCTACATCGGCATCCGCAACGAGTCGTTCGAGAACCTCAACGCCCTGGGCGAGTCGTTCATCAAGATCGACAACACCTGGGCCCCGCGCCTGGGCTTCTCGTGGGACGTCAATGGCGACTCCACCCTCAAGGCGTTCGGTAATGCCGGCCGGTACTACATCCCGGTGATGGGCAACACCAACATGCGCCTGGCCGGTGCCGAGCTCGACTACACCGACTACTACGTGTTCGACGGCACCTACAGCAACGACCAGTACGAACTGCCCGGCCTCGGCGCGCAGCTCGGCAGCCGCTTCCTGGTTTCGCCGGGTACCACCCCGGATCCGCGCGGCGTGGTCGATCCGGAACTGGACCCGATGTTCCAGGACGAGTTGATCCTGGGCCTGCAGATGCAGCTTTCGCAGAACTGGGTGGGCGGCGTGCGCGGCATCTACCGCAAGCTGAGCACCGTCATGGACGACTACTGCTCGTACCAGATGCCGTACGACTGGGCGATCTCCGAGGGTTACACCGAGGATGAAGCCGATGCCATCGGTTCGGCGGTCAACAACTGCTTCCTGATGAACGTCGGTGAAGACCTGACCATGAACGCCGACCTCGCCGGCGACGGGAACCTGACCCAGCTCACGATCCCGGCCTCGGCCCTGGGCATCCCGAAGGCCAAGCGCACCTACAAGGCGCTGGAGTTCTTCTTCGAGCGTACCTACGACGAGAAGTGGACCCTGCAGGGTTCGTACACCTTCTCGAAGAACATCGGCAACACCGAAGGTTACGTGAAGTCGGACATCGGCCAGGACGACGCCGGCATCTCCGCGGGCTTCGACTATCCGTCGCTGGCCGATGGCGGCTACGGCTACCTGCCGAACGACCGTCGTCATGCCTTCAAGATGTTCGGTGCGTACGACATCACCGACGAGTGGCGCGTGGGCGGCAACCTGATCGTGCAGAGCGGTCGCCCGATCAACTGCTTCGGCGCACCGGCGGAGAACGGCGACGGTACGGTCGGCGAGAACCACTGGCCGGAGTACGGCTATGCGGGTTACGCCCACTACTGCGAAGGCCAGCTCGTGCCGCGCGGTACCTTCGGTCGCCTGGAGTGGAACAGCAACCTGTCGCTGAACCTGACCTACCAGCCGCGCTGGATGGAAGGCCTGCGCCTGTCGGCGGACGTGCTGAACGTGATGAACGATCGCAGCGTCACCTCGGTCAACGAGACCTGCGAAACCGCCTCGAACACGTTCCTCGCCGGCTGCCACCAGCCGCTGTCGGCGACTCGTGCGCGTGAGTTCCGCTTCACCGCCGAATACGATTTCTGACCAGACCCGGGAATCGAAGGCAACTCTTGCGGCCCCTGCGAAGGGGCCGCATTTTTTTGCGTGCCGTGCAAGCCATACAATCCGGTCGGGTTGGAGGTGGATGCGAATGACGTCGGGTACCGCAGCGGAATGGGAGCGAACGGCACACGCCGCGCTGGGAGCGGGGAAGCACCGGGCTGCGCGCGAGGCGGTGTTGCGGGCCGCGAGCCTCCGGGCCGGCGATGCGCGCACCGTTGCAGGCGTCGTCGCCCTGCTGGCTGCGCTGAACCTTGGCGACGCGCTGGTCCGGTACGTCGATGGCCTGGGTCCGCTCGACCGTATTCCCGTCCCGCTGCTGATGACCATCGCCAGGCACTTCAACATGCTCGGCGACCAGGCGCGCGCGCTGAAGTACCTCGACGAAGTGCACCGGGCCGATCCGGATTTCCCCCCGGGCCTGTTGGCGCGGGCACAGGTGCTGATGTATTTCGGGCGGACGGGGGATGCACGCCGCGACCTGGAGCGATGCCTGCGGCGCGCGCCGGAAATCGCGCAGGCGCACTGGTTGCGGCTGAAACTCGACCCGGCGGACGCATCCGCCGCGCACGTCGGGCAGATGCAGGCCCTCATGGCGCGCCCCGGCGTGGCCGCGCCCGATCGCGTCTTCCTCGGGTTCGCCATGCATGCGGCGCTGGATGCGCTCGGCCGCCATGCCGAAGCCTGGGAAGCGCTCGAGCGTGCCTGCCGAACCAAGCGCGGCCTGCTGGACTACCATACCGACGACAGTATCCGGCTGGTGGATGCGCTGGTGGCCATGCCCGGCGACGCGGCCACCGGAGCCGCCGCGGCCAGCGGTTCGAAGACACCCATTTTCATCGTCGGCATGCACCGGTCCGGTACGACCCTGCTCGAACAGTTGCTGGACGCAAGCCCCCTGGTGCACGGTGCAGGCGAACTCTACGACTTCACCAGCGCGGTGCGTTTTGCCGCCGACCATCATTGCCGGGGCGTCGTCGACACGACCATCGTCGGGCGGGCGGAGGGGATGGACCTGGCGGCAGTGGGCCGGCACTACATGGAAAGCGTTGCCTGGCGGCTTGGCGACGAACCGTTCTTCGTCGACAAGCTTCCTTCGAATTTCCTCAACATCGGTTTCATCTGCCGCGCATTGCCGCAGGCGAGGATCCTGCACATGGTCCGGGATCCGATGGAAACCTGCTTCTCCAACCTGCGCGAACTGTTCTCCGACGCCAATCCCCATTCCTACGACCAGCAGGAGCTGGGAGACTATTTCCTGCTGTACCGCCGGTTGATGGCGCACTGGCACGCCGCTTTCCCCGGCAGGATCCTCGATGTGGCCTACGCCGGCCTGGCGGCGGAGCCGGAAGTGGAGATGCGCCGCGTGGCTGCCTTCTGCGGCATCGAATACATCCCGTCGATGGCCGATTCCCGCCGCAACCGCGGCCGTGCGGTCGCCACGGCGAGCGCGGTGCAGGTGCGCCAACGCGTTGCACGCGCCGAGGTCGCGAAGTGGATGCCATACAGGCCCTGGTTACAGCCCCTCGCCTCCGCCCTGGAAGGCTGATGGTGCGTTGCAACATCAGATCAATCTCGGCTTTTCCTGCGACTGACGGGTCATTTGTTAAACAGTCGGAGGGGGCTTGTTAAAGAATTGTTGACTGACTTATAGTCGGACGGTCGGGCCGCTTCGAGCCGGACGTACATGTACATCCTTTTTGGTCACTGATCCCTAGGGGGTTATAAAAAAATGGCTTCTAATCACCTTGTAAAAGGCCTGAAGCGTAGTGCGCTTACTGTCGCGCTGGGCATGTGCTTCGTCGGTGCAGCCCTCGCGGCCGAGACCGGCGGCCTTCGCGTCACCATCACCGGCACCGACGGCGCTCCGCTTGCCGGCGCCACCGTGACGGTGAGCTCCCCGGACAGCCTGGTTACCCGCTCCGGCGTGACCGAGGCCGACGGTAGCGTCCGCCTGCAGGGCCTCGACCCGTCGACCAACTACACCGTGGTCGTCGACGCCCCGGGCTACGACAACTTCTCGGCCACCAACGTCGCCGTCGTCAGCGGCAAGAACCTCAGCGTCGGTTACGCCCTCGGCGTTGCCAGCCTGGACACCGTGATCGTCACGGGTGCGTCGCTGGCCGCCGTGGACACCACCTCGGCGACCGTCGGCACCACGCTGACCCTCGACATGGTGGAGTCGCTGCCGACCGCGCGTAACTACCAGAGCTACCTGCAGCTGGTCCCGGGCGTGAAGCCCAGCGCCACCGGCAACCCGTCGTCCAAGTCGGGCGTCAACTACTCCGACATCGGCGGCACCAGCGGCCAGTCGACCGACAACGTCTACTACCTGGACGGCGTCAACGTCACCGACCCGAACTCGGGTACCTTCGGCGCGAACTTCAACTCCGAGATCATCCAGGAGCAGCAGGTTCTCACCGGCGGCGTCCCGGCCGAATACGAAGGTGGTTCGGGCCTGATCTCCAAGGTCGTCACCAAGTCCGGTAGCGACGAGTTCCACGGCTCGATCAACTACTACCTGCAGAACGACAGCCTGGTGGCCGACGACAAGCACGGCGAGTCCGCCGGCTTCTCGACCTACGACGCCGCGCTGACCCTGGGTGGTCCGATCATCAAGGAAAAGCTGTGGTTCTTCGGTTCGTACCAGATCAAGAACCGTAGCGACGACGTCGTTAACCCGCTGAACGACCAGCTGATGCGTACGGTCGACACCGACCAGGACTACGCGTTCTTCAAGACCACCTGGCAGATCACGGACAACGACCGCCTGACCGCGCTGTTCTTCAACGACCCGTACGAGCGTAGCGGTTCGACCTCGTCGAGCACGCTGAACAACCGCGATTCCGCGCGCAAGCAGGGTGGCGACAACTACAAGATCGAGTACACCCACGACTGGGACAACCTGCGCCTGAGCGCGTACGGCTTCCGTCACGAGGCCGAGATCACCACGATCGCTGCCGAGGCCGCGGTGCGCAACGACGTTGCCTACTTCGGTGGCAACCCGACCAACGCCGACCTGCAGCTGGGTGGCGTGGGCACCAACCTCGAGACCTGGGCGAACCGCGACGAGTTCGGCCTGACCCTCGAGTACTGGCTGGACACCTCCTTCGGCTCGCACACGTTCAAGGCCGGCTACACCTCGTCCGAGAACACCTACAAGGAAGACCTGCAGTACAGCGGCGGCGGCTACTACCGCTCGATCGCGGCCGAAGACGCGGGCGTGACCTTCGAGCAGTACATCGGTGGCGGCTGGACCGGTTCGCGTACGATCGCCAACGGCGACCAGACGCGCATCATCGACGCGATCAACGCCAGCGCCGACAAGGCGTTCTACCTGGGCGTGCTCGACACCAACAACGACGGTGCCGTGTCCCAGGACGAAGTCAACGCGTACCAGTTCACCAGCACCGCCGGTAACCCGAACGGCCAGGTGAACGGTTACCGCCTGCTGCAGTCGGTCGTCGCTCCGTACGACGTGACCTCGAAGGGCAAGGCGTTCTACCTCCAGGACACCTGGACGATGAACCAGTGGACGATCAACGCCGGTTTCCGTACCGAGCAGTGGTCGCACTACGCCTCGACCGGCGAGAAGGTCTACACCTTCGACTGGGACATCGCCCCGCGCCTGAGCGTGGTGTATGACCTGAACGGCGACGGTCGTAGCAAGATCTGGGGTTTCGCGGGCCGTTACTACGACCCGATCCGCAACAACATGACCGACTTCGCCGGCAACCTGACCGGTTCGGTCCTGGACGAGCAGGTGTTCATCGGCGACCGCTGGCTGACCTACCGCACCCGCGGCGGCCCGAAGACCCCGGACGCCCTGTTCGCGCCGTCGACCAAGACGCCGTACACGGATGAGTTCCTGATCGGTTACGCCACCACGTTCGGCACGGACCTGAGCCTCTCGGTGACCTACACCGAGCGCCAGACCCGTGACATCCTGGAAGACTACGATCTGGCGCTGTACGCCGATCCGGACGGCGACACCTCCAACGGTTACGCCGACGAGAACTCGGACCTGTACCTGCCGTACTCGTACTTCGGCTATGACGGCAAGCCCAACTCGAACTACGTGATCGCCACGCTGGCTGGCGGCAAGCGTAACTACAAGGGCTTCGAAGTCACCCTGCAGAAGCAGAAGAGCAACAACTGGCAGGGCATGCTGTCGTACACCCACAACGCCGCCAAGGGCAACACCAACTCGGACAGCAACGCGGACTTCCAGGGCGACTGGCTTGCCCTCGACCCGCGCGCCCCGAACGCCTACGGCAACCAGCCGGGTAACATCGAGCACCAGTTCAAGGCGTTCGGTTCGTACTTCTTCGACTGGGGCCTGGAGCTGAGCGGTGTGTTCAACTGGAACAGCGGCGTTTCCTACAGCCGTACCCAGCTGATCGCTTCGCGCCACCTGCCGCTGATGGACGACCCGTACGAGTGGGGCGGCGTGGTCGACTCGTGGATCGCCTCGGGCATGATCGGTTCCGAGACGGCCCCGGCGTACTACACCCTGGACGTTCGTGCGAAGTACAACTACGAACTGCCCGTCGGCAAGCTTGAGTTCTTCCTGGACGTGTTCAACATCCTGGACAAGCAGTCGGCCACCACCGAGCAGGACCTGTTCGATGGCGACGGTGTGTATGCCTTCGGCGAAGCCACCGATTGGGTCGAGCCGCGTCGTGCCTACCTGGGCGTGCGCTACTCGTTCTGATCCAAAGCTTCACTGCTGTAAAAAAGGATGCCGGCGCGAAAGCGCCGGCATTCTTTTTGGCCGAAGGTTTTTTAAAAAAACTCAGGAGTTGGCGTCGGCGTCCTGGATGCCGCGCTGGGAATACTTCCGCAGCTCGATGGACTCGGCGCGCTGGAGCGCGCGTTGCGCCGCCTGCAGGTCGCCCTTCTGGCGGTAGGCTTCGGCCATCCCGCGGTGGAAGGTCGCCTGGTTGGGCAGCAGCCTGATCGCGCGGCGGTAGTGTCCCAGCGCCTCGCCGTAGGCGCCCTGCCGGACGAGCTGTTCGGCCAGCAGGAACTGCGAGAACGGGTCCATCGCCTGGGCCTTCTTCAGCCGCTTGCCGTATTGCGCGGCCAGGCGTTCCTCGCCGGTGGTCCGGTACAGCGCCACCAGGTTGCTGAGGGCGCCCAGGTGGTCGTCCTGGATCTGCAGGGCCTTGAGGTAGGCCTGCTCGGCGGGCTGGTAACGGCCGGAGCGCCAGTTGACGACACCGGCATTGCTCCAGATGGTGGCATTGTCCGAGTCCAGGGCCAGCATCCGCCCGGTTTCGGTCATGGCCGAGGACAGGTCGCCGGCCAGCAGGCGCTCGACGGCGTTGTTGTTGTGCAGCAGGGCCACGAGCTCGACGTCGCTGATGCGCCGGGGCTTTTCCTCGGCGACCACCGCCCGCCAACCCACGTCCACCGTGTACTGCACGCCGTCGATGTCGACGCCGGCCTTGACGTGATGCGCGCGATAGACGGTGTCCTCGAGCACGCGCATGGCCAGGGCGTCGTTGGAGGCCTGGGCATAGGCGTCGATGCCCGAGGCCCGCGCCAGCGCGATGAACATCATCGTGAACGAGAGGCAGTTGACCTCGCGCGTGGCGTAGCTTTCAGCCAGGCCATGGGTGGGTTGCTCGCGATAGCGCAAGCCCAGCCCCTGTTCCGAGACCATGTATTCGTAAAGCCTGCGGACCCGGTCCAGGGTCGCCACGCCACGGTCGAATCCGAGCTCCACGACGACGGCGCGCAACTCCGGCGGCAGGGTCATCGCGGCCGCGGCCTGGGCCTCGGCGGTCAGGAATGCCGGTTGCCGGGCCTGCGTGGGCGCAAGGGGGCCGGGATCGAGCTGGAGGGCTCCCGCCTGCGCCGTTCCGGCGCCGGCAAGTGCGAGGAGTATCGCCAATCGCAACATCATGCCTCCATCGCGGGGCGCGACTGCCCCGCGCAATCCTACGCAGGCAGTATAGGCGCCCGATGGCGCCGGCCTGCAATGGGCTAGAGGTCCTGCTCGTACCGGACGTAGGGCACGGTGCCGCCGTCGCCGTCGGC
The DNA here is from genome assembly GCF_029763755.1 of Luteimonas sp. 8-5. Classification (GTDB taxonomy): domain Bacteria; phylum Pseudomonadota; class Gammaproteobacteria; order Xanthomonadales; family Xanthomonadaceae; genus Cognatiluteimonas. Next base: position 66,306 of record NZ_JARUVM010000014.1, on the reverse strand, counting down.
CTCGTCGCCGGGCAGGAACGGATTCTTTCCGCGGGTCACGACGTTGTCCGCGCCGACGGTGAGCTGGCCGCTCCACGGGGTGCGCCAGGTCAGGCCCAGGCCCAGTCCGCCGAAGGCCGGCTGGCCCGGGGTATCGACCACGTGGCCGACGATGCTGGCACCGAACGCGCCGTAGCCGCCGCCGACGGTCAGGGACTTGCTGCTCCAGCGACGGGCGAGGGCAGGCGCGGCCTCGGAGGCCGGCACCAGGCGCGCCTTGGCGACGGTGCCCGCGATCGAGACGAAGCCCTCATCGAGGATGTTCTTCTGCGCGAACACGGTGAGGTCGTTGACCTCGACCTGGCTGCGCAGGCCGGGCGTCCGCCACGGCGAAATGCTGTCCTGGCCGCTGCCGGCGGTGACGCCGACGCGTCCGCTGCGGTTGGCGAAAGCGGCAGAGGCGCTGGTGCGGTTACCGCCGATGCGGTCGCCGAGCGCGGCCAGCAGGCAATTGTTGGGCAGGCTGCCCAGGGCGCGGGCCTTGCCTGCATTGCCGCTGCACAGCAGGGCCAGCGAGTCGCCGGCTTCGAGCCCGTAGGTGGCGTCGAGCGAGTTGTTGCCGAAGCGCCAGCGGTTGTCGACCTGCGGGGCCTGGGCGGGCTCCAGCACGAGGTAGGCTTCGAGCTTGCCGCTGGCGTTGTTCCACACCGGCAACCAGGTGCTGTCCTGGCGCTGCTGCGCCACTGCGGGCACGGCGCAACCCAGGACGAGCAGCGCAGCGAGCAGCAATCGTGGCAAGTGAGCGGTCATGCCGGTTGTGACCCCCGCCCCGCGGGCGAGTTCCCGCCGGGATTGGATTTCAATCTACCGGATTTATGTTTCTTTAACAATCAACGGAACGTGAACGCCGGCCCGTTTCGGCCCTTTCATTGGAGCCCGGCAGGGCCCTCTCCGGTTGCGACCGGCAAATCCGTGAACAGGGTCTCTATTTCGGCCGGGCTGAACGCGTACCGCTGCCCGCAGAACTCGCAGCGAACCTGGGCGGTGCCGCCGGCGGCGGCCACGGCGGCGTCCGCCTCCTCGCGCCCCAGCGACTGCAGCATGGCCTCCACCCGCTCGCGCGAGCAGGAGCAGCCGAAGCGCAACGGGCGCTCGCCCAGGAGTTCGACGCCGTCCTCGTGGAAGAGGCGCTGGAGCAGGGTCCCGGCGGGCCAGGCCAGCAACTCGGCCGGCGACAGGGTCTCGAACAGGGCGCCGGCGCGATTCCAGCCATCGTCGTCGCCGGCATCGCCGGGCAGCTTCTGCAGCATCAGGCCGGCGGCGGCGGAGGCGTCGGCGGCGAGCAGCAGCCGGGTCGGCAACTGCTCGGACTGGCGGAAATAGTCCTCGAACGCGCCCGCCAGGGACTCGGACTCCAGCGCCACCAGCCCCTGGTAGCGGACGGGCTCGCGATCGGGACCCACCGACGGGTTCTCGATGGTGATCGCCAGCAGCGCGTCCCGCCCCAGGGCGCGCAGATCGCGCGGCAGCGGTGCATCGCCCTCGGCTTGGGCAATGCCACGTACGGTGCCGGCCGCGGTGCATTCGGCGAACAGGGTGCGCAGCGGGCCGTTGCCGCGCAGCTGCACGGACAGCCGCCCGTCCACCTTGGCATGGCCGGTGAACAACGCCGCGGCGGCGCTGGCCTCGCCCAGCAGTTCGACGACCGCCTCCGGCAGGTCGCTGCCGCGCTCGCGGACCTGCGCCCAAGTGTCGTCCAGGTGCACGCGCACCCCGCGGACGCCCGCGGCGGGCAGCAGGAAGCGGGTGAGGGTGTCGCGGTCGCGTGGCGTGGCGGGCATGGCGGGAATACCGATAATGGTGGTGGTGCAACCCTTACAGATGGGGACCGCAGGGCGATGACGCAAGCGCACAGACGCAGGATCTTCTCCCGGCCGCGCAAACGCTGGCGGCGCCTGTTGTGGCTGGTACCGTTGCTGTGCATCGCCTTCACCGTGTTCCAGGTCGCGGTGTTGCGCTTCGTGGACCCGCCGTTCTCGGCCTTCATGGCCGCCCGCCAGTTCGAAGCATGGGGCGCAGGCGACTGGGCCTATCGCACCGCCTACGACTGGCGCGACCTGGACGCGATGGCGCCGCACGTGCCGCTGGCCCTGGTGGCCGCCGAGGACCAGCGGTTCCCGGAGCACCACGGCTTCGACATCGACGCGATCGAGCAGGCGCGGCGCAACAATGCGCGCGGGCGCAAGGTGCGCGGTGGCAGCACCATTACCCAGCAGGTGGCCAAGAACCTGTTCCTGTGGAGCGGCCGCAGCTGGGTGCGCAAGGGCATCGAGGCCTGGTACGCGCTGCTGATCGAGGCGTTGTGGCCGAAGGAGCGGATCCTGGAGGTGTACGCGAACATCGCCGAGTTCGGGGACGGCGTGTACGGGGTCCAGGCCGCTGCGCGTACCTTCTTCGGCCGCGACGCCGATGCCCTGACGGTGACGCAGAGCGCGCGCCTGGCCGCGGTGCTCCCCAGCCCCCGGCGCTACAACGCCCGCAACCCCGGTCCGTACGTCCAGCGGCGCACCCGCAACATCGAGCGGCAGATGCGCCAGCTCGGCGGTCCGGGCTATCTCGACCGGTAGAATCTATCCATGGATCGCCCCGCCCGCCTGACCGTCGTCGTCGCCGCCTTCAACGAGGCGCAATCGCTGCCGTTGCTGCACCCGCGCATCGCGGCGGTACTCGACGACCTGGCCGGCGACGGCATCGACGGGCGCGTGCTGTACGTCGACGACGGCAGCCGCGACGCGACCTGGGAGGTGATGCGCGGCATCGCCGCGACCGATCCGCGCGTATCGCTGCTGCGCCTGTCGCGCAACTTCGGCAAGGAGGCGGCGCTTACCGCAGGCCTCGACCTGGTCGATGACGGCGCGGCGATGATCCTCGACGCCGACGGGCAGGATCCGCCGGAGCTGATCCCGCAGTTCGTCGCACGATGGCGGGAAGGCCACGACGACGTCCACGGCACGCGGACCGGGCGGGCAGGCGAAAGCGCGCTCAAGCGCGGCACCGCGCACATGTTCTACCGGGTGATCGGGCGCCTGTCGCACACGCCCATTCCGCGCGATACCGGCGACTTCCGCCTGCTTTCGCCGCGCGCCCTGGCAGCGCTGCGGCAGTTGCGCGAGCGCCATCGCTTCATGAAAGGCCTGTTCGGCTGGATCGGTTTCGAGCAGGTCGCCATTGCCTACCAGCGCGATCCGCGCCTGGCCGGACGCAGCAAGTTCAACCTGTGGCGGCTCTGGAACTTCGCCCTCGAAGGCATCACCAGTTTCTCCACGGCGCCGCTACGGCTGGCCACCTACCTTGGCGTGGCGACGGCGTTGCTGGCTTTCCTGTATGCGGCCTGGATCGTGGTCAAGGCGCTGGCCTGGGGCGATCCGGTCGCCGGCTGGCCGACGATGATGGCGGTGATCCTGTTGCTGGGCGGCGTGCAGCTGGTGGCGCTGGGGCTGATCGGCGAATACCTGGGCCGGCTGTACATGGAATCCAAGCAGCGGCCGCTGTATCTGGTCCGGGCATGGCAGCCGGGGGTATGCTCGCCCCAGTCCCCTGGCGAAGGAGATGGCGATGCGCACGGTACGGCAGTTGCTGGAGGCCAAGGCGCCTGAAGTCTTCGCGATCGGGCCGGACGACCCGGTCATCGACGCGATCCGGCTGATGGCGGAAAAGCGCATCGGCGCGCTGCTGGTGATGCAGGCCGGCAAGCTCGCCGGCATCGTGTCCGAGCGCGACTACGCGCGCAAGATCGTGCTCCAGGGGCGCTCCTCGCGCGACACCCCGGTGCGCGAGATCATGACCGCCGAGGTCGTCGCGGTCGGCCTGGACGAAACCACCGACCGCTGCATGCAGCTGGTCACCGACCGGCGCATCCGCCACCTGCCGGTGGTCGAAGGCGACAGCGTGCTCGGCGTGGTCTCCATCGGCGACCTGGTCAAGGCGGTGATCGAGGACCAGCAACTGGAACTGGACCAGCTGCAGCGCTACATCGTCGGCTGACAAAAAGGGGACGGAGGTAATTAAGCGCGCGCGCTTAATTACCTCCGTCCCCTTTTTGTTACTTCGCGTACTTGCCGCCGCATTCGATGTCTTCGCCCGGGCCCAGTTCGAGCGTGGCCAGCAGCGCCGCCGGCGGCGCGATGTTGCCGAGCACCAGGGCGATCGCACTGCGCAGGCCGACGCGCGCCATGTCCGGGTGGAAGCTCGGGTCCTTGAACGTGCCCTCGACGATCAGCGGCGAGCGCAGCACCAGCAGGCTGCGGTCCTTCGGGCGCGGGCGCAGCCGGAGGTCCAGGGTTTCGTCCTTCAGGCTGATGGTGCCTTCGCCGACGATCATGGTGTCGGTGGTGTCGAAGGCGAGGGCCTTGGCGGTCATCAGCCCGTCCTGCACCTCGAAGTCGCCGAACGCGCAACGGATCGGGATCTTGCGGTCGCCCTGGATGAGGAACTTCAGCGCTTCGGCGATATCCAGGCCAGCCAGCTCCATCACCAGGTTGCTGACCTGGCCCCGGCCCATGCCGACCACCGCCGTACCGTCGCTGCTACCGAGCATCGCCGCCACCGAGTTGCCCGTGCCGGCAAGGACGATGTCGCCGCCGAGCTTGCCGATGGCATCCTGCGCCAGCTCCACGTCGGGCAGCATCGGGCCGATGTCGAGGTTGCGCGCGTCGATGTCCGCGCGGGTGCGGATCGGCGATTCGCGCGCGTCCATGCGTATGTTCGAGCGGATGTCGCCGCCGGCCACGCCGAAGTTGAGCGGATCCAGGCGCAGCAACCCGGCTTCGAGCAGCAGGTGCGCGTCCATGTCGTCCAGCGGCAGCTTCGGCGCTTCGATCCGGTGCGCCTTCCAGCGCACGTCGGCATCCATGGCGCGCAGTTTCTCCAGGTTGTAGGGCGTGTCCGGCAGCAGCTTGCCGCTGGCTTCGCGCTGCGCCGCCAGCGCCGCGAGCTCGGGATTGGTGCTTTCGCCGTCGCCGGTGTCCGGCGCACCGCCGACGAAGCCGGCGAGGTCGTCGAAGTCGAGCTTGCGCGAGACCAGGTTGGCCCGCAGGTAGGGGCGGGCGCCGCCCGTGGTGACGCTGGCGTCGCCGCCCAGGTCGCTGTCGCCCACCCTGCCGGTGAAGTCGTCGTAGTGCCAGGTGGTCTGTTTGCCTTCAATGTCGCGTGTCAGCCTGCCGTCGAGTTCGTACGGCGGCGACGGCGGCAACGCCACGCCCAGCAGGGGATACAGGTCGTCGAGGTCCTTGCCCGACAGCGCCAGCTTGAGGTCGAAATCGGTGAGGCGCAGCGGGTCGAGCAGGGTGCCGCGTGCATGCGCGCGGGTGGCGCCGGCTTGCGCGTGGGCGTCGATGCGGTACGGGCTTTGCGGATCCTGCAGGTCGAGCGGCGATTCGGCCGTGCCGCGCAGGGTGAACGGATTTCCCTTCCAGTGGCCGTCGCCCTTCACCGCGATCGGCGGCGCGGTCTGGTCCTTGGCCTGGGCGAGGCTGTCGACGGCGACGTCGATGTCGGTCTTCGCGGCCGGGTCGAGGAACACCAGGCGGCCGTCGTCGACCCAGAGGCGACGGAACTGCACCTTCCAGCCGCTGTCGCCTTCGTCGTCGCCGGAAAGGAAGCTCCAGTTGTTGCCTTGCTTCGCCGTCTTCTCCAGGCGCAGCTCCGGCTTGGCCAGGTGGATGTCGGGCACGATGAGCTTGCGCTGCAGCAGCGGCCACACGCGCACGCCGAACTCGATCCGGTCGGTGCTGGCCATGTCCTTCTCATCGGACCAGTCCGCGTTGCCGAAGCGCACGCGCTCGGCGCTGATGCGGGTGACGCGGCCGAGGTCGACGTCGAGGTTGCCGCCGATGTCCAGGCTGCGTCCGGTGCGCGCCTGTACCTGGCGTTCGATGGGTCCCTTGAGCCAGTTCCAGTCCCACAGGGCGACCAGCACGGCAAGCGCGAGCAGCAACACCGCCAGCGCGGTGAGCCAGGGGTGCCGGCGCACGGTGCCGGCAATGTTGGTTCGCTGGGGCGCAGGCATGGCGGCAGCATCCGCCAGGCGCCGTGAAGCGCAGGTCAGCCGTCCGTGGTGGCCGCGTGCGCGGTCTCGCGGGTGGCCAGGAACTGCACCGCGGGCGCTCGCTCCTGGGCCAGCTGCAGGTTGACCCGGGTCGGCGCGAGGTAGACCAGTTCCCCGGCGGCATCGATGCCCAGGTGCTGCGCGTTCTTCTCGCGGAATTCCTCGAGCTTCTTCGCGTCGTCGCAACGGATCCAGCGGGCGGTGGCCACCTGCACGGGCTCGAACACCGCCTCCACGCCGTACTCGTCCTTGAGGCGGTACGCAGCGACGTCGAACTGCAGCGTGCCCACCGCGCCCAGGATCAGGTCGTTGGACATCAGCGGGCGGAAGAACTGGGTCGCGCCTTCCTCGCTGAGCTGCGCCAGGCCTTTTTGCAACTGCTTGAGCTTGAGCGGATCGCGCAGCCGCGCGCGGCGGAACAGCTCCGGCGCGAAGTTGGGAATGCCGGTGAACGACAGCGCCTCGCCCTCGGTGAAGCTGTCGCCGATCGAGATCGTGCCGTGGTTGTGGATGCCGATCACGTCGCCGGCGAACGCGCTCTCGGCGATCTCGCGGTCGCTGGCCATGAAGGTCAGCGCATTGGCCAGCTTCACTTCCTTGCCGGTGCGCACGTGGAACGCCTTCATGCCGGCCCTGAACTCGCCCGAGCACACGCGCATGAACGCCACCCGGTCGCGGTGCTGCGGGTCCATGTTGGCCTGGATCTTGAACACGAAACCGGTCAGCTTCGGCTCCGTCGGCGCGACTTCGCGCGTGGTCGTCTCGCGCGGGCGCGGCGCCGGGGCGTGTTCGACGAAGAAGTCGAGCAGCGGCTGCACGCCGAAATTGTTCACCGCCGAGCCGAAGAACACCGGCGTCTGTTCGCCGCGCAGGTAGGCGTCGAGGTCGAACGGGTGCGAGGCGCCCTGCACCAGCTCCAGTTCGTCGCGCAGCTCGGACAGCATCTGCGCGCCGATGCGCTCCTCCAGCCGCGGGTCGTCGATCGTCGGGAAGATGGTCGAGTCCTGGCGGGTGAAGTTGCGGCCCTGTTCGTACAGGTGCACCTCGCCGCTGACCAGGTGGACCACGCCCTTGAGCCGCTTGCCCATACCGATGGGCCAGGTGACCGGCGCGCACTGGATGCCGAGCACCGATTCCACTTCGTCCAGCAGCTCGATCGGCTCGCGCCCCTCTCGGTCGAGCTTGTTGATGAAGGTCATGATCGGCGTGTCGCGCAGCCGGCACACCTCCATCAGCTTGATCGTGCGTTCCTCGACGCCCTTGGCCACGTCGATCACCATCAGGGCGCTGTCCACCGCGGTGAGCACGCGGTAGGTGTCCTCGCCGAAGTCGGCGTGGCCGGGGGTGTCGAGCAGGTTGACGATGCGCCCGGCATAGGGGAACTGCATCACCGAGGACGTCACCGAGATGCCGCGTTCCTTCTCCAGCGCCATCCAGTCGGAAGTCGCGCTGCGGGTGGTCTTGCGCGACTTGACCGAGCCGGCGAGCTGGATCGCGCCGCCGAACAGCAGCAGCTTCTCGGTGAGCGTGGTCTTGCCCGCGTCAGGATGCGAGATGATGGCGAACGTGCGGCGCAGGGCCGCTTCGCTGGGAATGCCTGCCATTACTGCACGCAGTCGCTGGAGAGGCCGAGTCCGGCCACCACGTCGCGCAGGTCGAAGGCGGTCACGGAAATGTCGTTGCTCACGGCATACACGGCGCCGCCCGGGAAGCGCGCGCTGGCGGTGGCATCGAGCGCGACGCCGTCGGTGAACGCCGTCGTCCTGCCCTGGAAGCTGCCGCGCGGCTCCAGCGTGAGCCGGTCGAACAGGTGGAAGATGGTCAGCGGCGCAAGCTGGTCCACCGCGATCCAGTAGCCGCCGCCGTCCGGGCAGTTCCACAGCACCACGCCTTCGGCTTCGGCGGCGAAGCTGCCCTGCGGCATGCTGCGGCCGGTCGGTTCGCCGTCGAGGGTGTACTCGCGCAGCGTGGACCCGCGGTGGCCGTCGTCGTCCGAGCGCGACTCGTCGGCGATCATCAGGCGGTTGCCCGCGGGGTCGCCGGCCAGCGACTCGACCATGCGCAGCGCGGTTGCCGGGGCGGTGTCGCCGAATGCGCCGGTGTAGTGCACGCGCAGGCGGCCGTCCTGGTCGGTCTGCACGCGGAAGCGGCGCACGCGCTGGTCCAGTTCCTCGTAGGGCGGCACCACGTCGTAGCGCGCGCCGTACATGAAACTGTCGGTGACGTAGGCCTGCAGTTCGCCGGGCTCGGTCTCGTTGAGCCAGATGCCGTAGGGGCTGCGCAGGACGTCCTCGCCGAAGGTGCCCACCGGCTCGAAGCCGGGCAGCGACAGCACCTGGACGCGGTGGTTGTCGCGTTCGACCACGTACAGGCGGTCGGCGAACACGGCCAGGCCGTTGGGTCGCAGGAACTGTCCCGGGCCCTGGCCCCTGCCGCCGACGGTGCGCAACAGCGCCCCGGTCGCGGCGTCGTGCACGACCAGGCGGTGGGTCGACTTGGCGCTGGCGATCAGCCAGGTGTCGCCGTTCTCGCTGGTCCAGGTGGCGAGCGAGTCGAGTTCCTCGCTGGGCATCGGCTCGGAAATCCACGCTTCGGCGATTTCCAGCGGGGCATGCGGGGATGGCAGCGCGGTGGGCGCCTGTTCGGCGGCGGCCTCGGCGGCAACGGCGGCGGTCGCCTGGGGCGAAGGGGCAGGCGTGCTGGCGCACGCAGCCAGCAGCAGGGCGGCGCAGGCGCCGGCTAGGGGTCGGATCGGCATGCGCGAATTATGCCGATTCACGGCTCCCGCCGCTTCCCCCCAAAATCTATCGCTTCATGCGCATAAAGCGATTGACAATGCCGGGAAGCGCTGGCAGGCTAGTTCCATCCATCGAGACCGGCCGAGGGACAGGCCCGACGACGCCGGGGCAACCTGATGGAGCACGCCAGCCATGGCCAGGCCATGTGGCGGGTTCCTTCGCGGTGCCAAATCCTGCGGGGACCTGTCGGTCCACCGGAAGATGGTTGCGATCCGCCCGGTCTCCCCCCGGGGCGGTGGCTGCAACTTCCGGCACTGCCCCGCGCGACTCGATGGCCCTTCCACGACAGGAACCGCCATGAGCCTCGCCATCGCAGCCGGTTGCGAACCCTTCATCACCTCCGCCCCCGACTCCGTCGGCGACGCGCGCCGCGGCGCGCTCGCCTGCACGCTGGACCTCCGCCATGCCGGCCGCCGCCAGGTGCAGCTGCGCTACGAACTGGCAGGCGAGCCCGGGCTTCCGGTCGTCCTGGTCGCAGGCGGCATCTCCGCAGATCGCCATGTCGTGGCCACCGAAACGTTCCCGCAGCCCGGCTGGTGGGACGCGCAGTGCGATGCGGGCCGGACGCTGGATCCCGCGCGCCGCCGCATCCTGGCGATCGACTGGCTGGGCAGCGACGGGCTGCTCGATGTACCGATCGACCCGGCCGACCAGGCCGACGCGATCGTGGCGGTGCTCGACGCGCTGGGCATCGAGACGCTCGATGCCTTCGTCGGCTGTTCCTACGGCGCGATGGTCGGGCTGCAGTTCGCGGCCCTGCATGCGCCGCGGCTGCGTCGCCTGGTCGCGATCAGCGGCACCCATCGCGCCCATCCCTATGCCAGCGCCTGTCGCGCGCTGCAGCGTCGCGCGGTCGCCCTAGGGGCCTTGCAGTGCGACGAGCGCGACGGCCTGGCCCTGGCGCGGCAGCTGGCGATCCTGGGCTATCGCACGCCGCAGGAATTCGACGCGCGCTTCGGAGGCGCCCAGGTCGTGGGCGGGCGCGTGCGCACCGATGCCGAGGACTACCTCGACCACTGCGCGGCCGCCTACATCGCGCGCACGCCGCCGACCGCTTTCCTGCGCCTGTCCGAGTCCATCGACCTGCAGGCGCTGGAACCCGAGTCGATCCGCGTGCCGGTGACGGTCGTCGCGGTGGCCGAGGACCGGCTGGTGCCGGTGGACGACGCCTACGCCCTGTTCGAGCGCCTGGTGGCGGCCAACGGCCAGCGCCGCCCGCAACTGCGGGTGCTGCGCTCGCTGTATGGACACGACGCGTTCCTCAAGGAAACCGCGGCGATCGACAACGTGCTGCGCGAGGCGCTGGCATGAGCGCCGCGATCCAGGGCGGCCCGCGCGCGCAGACCCTGGCGGTGCGCGCGGGCATCGATCGCGACGAAGCCTTCGGCGCGGTGACGCCGCCGCTGGTGCTGTCGAGCAACTTCAGCTTCGCCGGTTTCGATTGCAAGCGACGCTACGACTACACCCGCAGCGGCAATCCCACCCGCGACCTGCTTGCCGACGCGCTGGCGTCGCTCGAGGGCGGCGCCGGGGCGGTGGTCACCGCCAGCGGCATGGCCGCGGTGAACCTGGTGCTCAACGCGCTGCTGCAACCCGGAGACCGCATCGTGGTGCCGCACGACGGCTACGGCGGGAGCTGGCGCCTGTTCGACGCGCTGGCGCGCAAGGGCCATTTCGAACTGGTGGTCGCCGACCTCACCGATCCGCGCGCACTGGCCGAGGCCCTGCGCGAACCTCCGGCGCTGGTGTGGATCGAGACACCGTCCAATCCGCTGCTGCGCATCACCGACCTGCGCTTCGTGATCGATGCCGCGCACCGCGCCGGTGCGCTGGCGGTGGTCGACAACACCTTCCTCTCGCCGGCACTGCAGCACCCCATCGCGTTCGGCGCCGACCTGGTAGTGCATTCCACCACCAAGTACATCAACGGCCACAGCGACGTAGTCGGCGGCGCGGTGATCGCGCGCGAGGCGGCCGTGCACGAGAAGCTGGCGTGGTGGGCCAATGCGCTGGGCATCACCGGCGCGCCGTTCGACAGTTTCCTGGCACTGCGCGGCCTGCGCACGCTGGACGCGCGGCTGCGCGTGCACCAGGAGAACACCCTGGCCGTGCTCGGCCTGCTCGATGGACATCCCACGGTACGCGCCTTGCACTATCCCGGCCTGTCCACGCACCCGGGCCATGCCATCGCCGCGCGGCAGCAGCGCGGCTTCGGCGCCATGCTCGGCGTCGAGCTCGAGGGTGGCGTGGAGGCGGTGTGCGCTTTCCTCGACGGGCTGGAGTGTTTCACCCTGGCCGAGTCGCTGGGTGGCGTGGAAAGCCTGGTCGCGCATCCGGCCACGATGACCCACGCGGCGATGACGCCCGAGGTGCGGGCCAAGGCCGGGATCGGCGATGGCCTGCTGCGGCTGTCGGTCGGCATCGAGCACGCCGAGGACCTGGTCGCCGACATCGCCGCCGGGCTGGAGCGCGCTTCGCGCAGCATCGCCGCGAGCAGCGCGCGATGAGTGCGGGCGTGCGGATCGCCCTGCTGGGTACGGGCACCGTCGGCAGCGCCGTGCTGGCGCGGCTGGGGCACCTGCAGTCGCATGGACCGCACGAGCATGCATCGGCCCTGCACCTGGTCGCAGTGGCGAACACGCGATCGCTCCGGCTCCTGCCCGGCGCGCACCAGGCATGCATGGCCAATGACGGCAATGGCCACGCCGAAGCCGCGCTGCACGCACTCGGCACGCGTGGCGCGAGGATAGTGGTCGACGCCACTGCCAGCGACGCCATCGCAGCGCAGCATGCCGCCTGGCTGGCTGCGGGCATCCACGTGGTCACCGCCTGCAAGCTGGGGCAGGGGGCGTCGCTGTCGCGCTGGCATGCGATCCGCGCCGCGGCCACGGCCGGCGGTTGCCGCTACGGCGACAGCGCCACGGTCGGCGCCGGCTTGCCGGTGTTGCGCACGATTCGCGCATTGCAGGACGGCGGCGACCGCATCCATGGGGTTGCCGGCGTGCTCTCGGGATCCCTGGCCTGGCTGCTTTCGCGCTACGACGGCAGCGGCCCGTTCGAGGAACTGGTGGAACAGGCACGCGTGCTCGGCTACACCGAACCCGATCCGCGCATCGACCTGAGCGGCGAGGACGTGTGCCGCAAGCTTCTGATCCTGGCGCGTACCGCGGGAATCGCCCTGGAGGCCGACGCGGTGCAGGTGGAGCCGTTGCAGGTCGACGACGTGCAGCGCCTGCATGCGCGCGCATCCGCCGAAGGCCGCGTCCTGCGGCATGTGGCCCGCCTGCAACGCGACGGAGACGGCATCCATGCGCGGGTCGGGGTCGAGGCCCTGGACAGGGACGATCCGCTAGCCGGTGCCGGCAGCGACAACCGCATCGTGATCCGCTCCGACCGCTACCTCGAGCAGCCGCTGCTGGTGCAGGGGCCCGGGGCCGGTGCCGGCGTGACCGCGGCGGCCCTGCTGGACGACGTGATGGAGATCGCGCGCATGGCGCGTTCCTACGAGCCGGCGGCGGCCATCGCCGGATTGCGCACCAGCGCACCGAGGTACTCGTCCAGCGGCCGCGGGAGATCGATGGCGTAGCCCTGCGCGTAATCCACGCCCAGCGACTCCAGCGCCGCGCGTACCCGCGACGATTCGGCATGCTCGGCGATGGTGCGCTTGCGCAGCAGGTGGGCGATGCGGTTGATCGACGACACCACCTCGAACGACATGGCCGAGCTGCACATGTCCTGGACGAAGCTGCCGTCGATCTTGATGAAGTCGACGTCCAGCGAGCGCAGGTGGCCGAAGCTGCAGAAGCCGGTGCCGAAGTCGTCCAGGGCGAAGCGCATGCCCAACGCGCGCATGTCGTCGATCGCGCGCTGCGCCCGCGTGGGGTCGCGCATGGCGCTGGTCTCGGTGATCTCGAAGCACAGCTTGCTGGTGGGGAATCCGCTGTCCTGGACATAGCCGGCGACGAAATCGACGAATCCTTCGTCCAGCAGTGCACCGGCCGACAGGTTCATGGTGCACAGCGAGATGCGGTCGGCGATGCCCGGTTGCGCCTCGAGGTGGGCGATGGTCTTGCGCACGACCTCACGGTCGATCCGCACCGCCATGCGGAAGCGCTCGGCCGCGCCGATGAAGCTGTCAGGGCCGTGCGGCGGCCCGCCCTGGACATCGCGCATGCGCAGGAGCAGCTCGAAGCGCGCGCCGTCGTCGGCATCCTGGGCGGCGGCCAGCGGCACGATCGACTGCGCGTACAGCATGAAGCGGTCGTGGCGCAGGGCATCGCGGATGCGCACCGTCCAGCGCATGCCCGAGGACGGGTCGGCAAGCTCGTTGCCACCCAGCGAGGCGACACGGACCCGGTCGCCACCGGTTTCCTTTGCCGCGAAGCAGGCGGCGTCGGCCTGCGACAGCAACTCGGCGAATTCCGTCTGGCCGGGCTGCACCGGTACCAGGCCGATGCTGGCGGTGGCGGTGAACTCACCGCCGCGATAGTGGCCGCGCGCGACCTCGACCGCATGCAGCAGGTCGCGTGCCCGTTCCCGCGCAACGGGCGGCGGGGCGTTTCTCATCAGTACCATGAACTCGTCGGCGCCCAGGTGCGCGAGCAGGTCGCCTTTCTCGACGGCCGACGCCAGTGCCGCGGCGACTGCGACGATCACCGCATCGCCGGCGCGGTGCCCGGCGGTGTCGTTGACCAGCTTGAGGTTGTCCAGGTCCAGGTACGCCAGCGCCATCGGCTGGTTGCCGGGATCTTCCAGCGCCGCCTGCGCAGCCAGTTCGAATGCGGCGCGGTTTGGCAGGCCGCTGAGGGCATCCGTGGTGGCGCGGCGCTCGAGCCGGCGGTTGAGCCAGCGGTGCTCGTCGATCGAAAGGGCGAGCCCCTGCGGCAGCATCGCCAGCAGGCACAGGTAGCCGATCAGGATCGCGGTCTCCAGCACGCTCTGCGGCTGCGGGAATCCCGACACGGCCTGCGAGGCGAGCGCGGCGACGACGGCTACCGTCAGCAGTGCCGAGACCGAAGTGCGCAGCGGGGTGAAGCTCACCGCGCTCCACATCATCACCGCCAGCGGCAGCGCGGTCAGGCCGAGGGCAAACTGGGTGCTGGCGCGCATGCCCCAGGCCATCACCAGGAAACTGGCGAGCAGCGCCAGGTTCCACAGCGTGCGCTCGCCGATCAGCTGCGGGCGCCCGCCACGCAGGTGCCCGCTCTGCCAGCGTGCCGCGCCGATCATCAGCGCCGGCGCCACGCTGGCAATGCCGAGGAAGTCGCCCAAAGCCCAAAGCACCTGCGCGCCGAACAGGCCACCGGGCGCCATCCCGTTGGACCAGAGGACATAGCCGCCCAGTCCGCCGCCGACGGCCGCCGCGACCAGCCCGGCAATCATCATCCATACCGCGTAGCCCACGGTTCCGGGCCGAAGCGGGGTTTCGCGCCGGGCCAGCCAGCCGCCCGCCGACAGGGCGAGGACATTGCTGGCGGCACTCATCGCCTGGAACAGGGGAGTATTGGGCGACCACAGCGCCTGGATCGCGAACGCGACGGGAACCCACCACACCCAGCGCACGCCGCCGATGACCACCACGGCGAATGCCAGCCCGGATGCGGGCCAGTACAGCGCCACGTCGGAGGGGCCGGTGAAATGGTCGCCATAGAGGCTGGCCACTGCGTAGGCCACGGCAAACCCCGCGCCCGCCAGCAGGCCACGGACCCGGCTGCCCGTATGCTCCATCCAGCTCTGGTCTGGCGACTTTTGCATGGACGGGGACCCCCATCCCCGGAGCCATCCTAGCGCGTTCAGCACTCGATGACGTTGACCGCGAGGCCCCCGCGCGAGGTTTCCTTGTACTTGTCCTGCATGTCGCGGCCGGTATCGCGCATGGTCTTGATGACCTTGTCCAGGCTGACCTTGTGCTTGCCGTCGCCGCGCAGGGCCATGCGCGAAGCATTGATGGCCTTGACCGAGCCCATCGCGTTGCGCTCGATGCACGGGATCTGCACCAGTCCCCCGATCGGGTCGCAGGTGAGGCCGAGATTGTGTTCCATGCCGATCTCGGCCGCGTTCTCGACCTGCGACATGGTGGCGCCCATCGCCGCGGCCAGGCCCCCGGCGGCCATCGAGCAGGCCACGCCCACCTCGCCCTGGCAGCCGACCTCGGCGCCGCTGATCGAGGCGTTTTCCTTGTACAGGATGCCGATCGCGGCTGCGGTCAGGAGGTAGTCGAAGATGCCCTGTTCGCTCGCACCAGGCACGAACTTCTCGTAGTAGTGGCCGACCGCGGGGATGATGCCCGCCGCGCCGTTCGTGGGCGCGGTCACCACGCGTCCGCCGGCGGCGTTCTCCTCGTTGACCGCGAGCGCGAACAGGTTGACCCAGTCCAGCGTGGTCAGCGGATCGGCATCGTCGGGGCGCGCGGACAGTTCGGCATGCAACAGGGGCGCGCGCCTGCTCACGTGCAGGCCACCGGGCAGCGTGCCGCTGGCACCGATGCCGCGCTGCACGCACGACCGCATGGCCACCCAGATCTCGCGCAGGCCCTCGCGGACCTGTTCCGGGCTGCGCCACGCCTGTTCGTTCTCGAACATCACCTGGGCGATGGTCAGGCCGTTGGCGGCGCATTGCGCCAGCAGTTCGGCACCATTGGAAAATGGATGCGGCAGTACGGTGGTGTCGGCGACGATGCGATCCTCGGCCGCCTCGTCCTGGTTGACGACGAAACCGCCGCCGACCGAGTAGTAATCGCGGGTGGCGATCACCGCGCCGGCGGTGTCCAGCGCGGTGAAGCGCATGCCGTTGGTATGGAACGGCAGCTTCTGCCGCTTGTGCATGAGCAGGTCGGTCTTCTCGTCGAACGCGACCTCGTGGCGCCCGGAGAGCCGGATCCGGCGCTGGCCGCGGATGCGTTCGAGCGCGGGCGGAATCACGTCCGGGTCGATCTCGTTGGGCCAATGGCCTTCCAGCCCCATCAGCACCGCCTTGTCGGTGCCGTGGCCGCGGCCGGTCAGCGCGAGGGACCCGTAGACCTCGGCGCGGATGCGGGCGGTGCGTTCCAGCTCGCCGGCCTCCACCAGCCACTTCTCCACGAAGCGGGCGGCCGCGCGCATCGGCCCCACGGTATGCGAGGAGCTCGGCCCGATGCCGATCTTGAACAGGTCGAAGGTGCTGACGGCCATGCGGCTATTCTAGGCCGATGCCCAGCCCGGAATTCCTGCTGTTCCAGCGCGACGACTGCCACTTGTGCGACCTGGCCCTGGAGGTCCTGGCCGACGCCGGCGTCCCTGATTTCGACAGCGTGTTCGTCGATGGCGACGCGCAGCTGGAAAAGCAGTACGGGACGAGGGTGCCGGTGTGGCGCGACTGCGTCGGCGGCCGGGAGCTGGATTGGCCGTTCGGCGTCGAGGAATTGCGGGCGTTCATGGGTGGGGAGCCGGTAGCGGGTAACCGGTAGCCGGAGGGCGCGGTTGCTTTCCGGCTCCCGGCTACCGATTCCCGGCTACCGGTGCGAAAAACACCCGGGTGCTCACGGCGATCTCGTTGGGAATCAGGTCCGTATCGGCCCAGTCCCCGGCGCCGACGCCGAAATCCAGGCGCCGCACCGTGGCCCTGCCGGCCAGCAGCGGCTTCGGGCCGGGTGTCCAGGTGAAAGTAAGCGTGACCGGCTTTTCCACGCCGTGCAGCGACAGCATCCCGTCGGCGGCATAGCTGCCGTCGTCGAGCTTGCGGAATCCGCTGGCGGTGTAGCGCGCCTGCGGGAACGCCACCACCGAGAGGAAGGCTTCGCCGCGCATCTCGCTGTCGTAGTCGGGATTGGCCGTGGTGGCGCCGGCCATCGGGATGGTCACGTCCAGCCGCGCCGATGCCGGGTCGGCCGGATCGAAGCTGAGCCTGGTGTCGAAGCCGGGCAGGCGGCCTGAGAAGGCTTCGCCCTGGTACATGCCGCCGAAAGCCAGCGTCGAGCCCGGCGCCTGCACGTAGTCGGCGGCCAGGGCGGGCGCGGCGGCCAGGGCAAGCGCCAGTGCGGACAGGGAAGCGATGGTGCGATCGTTCATGGGGGACCTCATGGGGAAGGGGCGGACGGATCGACCGGCGGGCGACGCCGGCCTGGCAGCATCCGCACCAGGGTGGCGTCCTGCTGGAACAGGTGGTGCCAGACCGCGGCCGCGGCGTGCGCCAGCACCAGCACGACCAGTGCCCAGAACATCCATTCGTGCCAGGTCTCGGCCAGTTCCTCGAGCGCTTCGCTGCGCGCGGAGATCTGCGGCACGCGGAACAGGCCGAACCAGCGCAACGGAAAACCGGAGGCGGAATTGATCACCCAGCCGCTGACCGGAATGGCCAGCAACAGCAGGTACAGCGCGCCATGGGTGGCCGTGGCGATGCGGTGTTGCCATGCAGGCGTGCCCGGCTCGGGTTCGGGGGCGCCCGCGTACAGGCGCCACGCGCCGCGCAACAGCATCAACGCCAGCACCAGCAGGCCGAGCGATTTGTGCAGCGAGTATGTCTCGACCTTGCGCGGCGTATTGGGCAGGTCGGTCATGGTCAGCCCGAGCCAAGCCATCCACAACACCAAGGCCAGGATCAGCCAGTGCAGCGCCTGGCTGACCGCGCCCCAGCGGTCGCGCGAGTTCTTCAGTTGGATGCCTGCGCTCATTGGGCGCCCTTCGGAGTCGGAAAACGGTCCAGCATGTCGTCGTCACGGTGCGCCTCGACCTCGATCCGCAACTCGACGACGTCGCCGACCATCGACAGCCAGTCGTCGATGCCGAATTCGGTCCGGAACAGCACCGTGGTGGCGGAAACGCCGAGCGTGCGCCGGAACGGCGGCAGCGGCTGGCGCTTGAGCTGGTTGAAAGTGGCTTGCAGGCACAGCGGACGAGCGGTGCCGTGCAGGGTCAGCGTGCCGCATACGGCGGCGTGGGTGGCATCGACCGGTTCCACCGAGTCGGAGACGAAACGCGCCACCGGGAACCGCTGCGCGTCGAGCATGCGCCTGGCCGCCTGGTTCCAGGCGTCGTCGCCGAGATCCAGCTTCTGCAGTGGCACCTGGATGTCGACGCGGGTGGCGCGCCAGTCGGCGGGATCGAAGGCGATGGCACCGGTGCTTCCGGAGACCGTGCCGAGCGCGGCGGAAAAACCCGCGTGGTCGACGGTGAAGGCGACCCGCGTATGCACCGGGTCCAGGCGGTAGCCCTGCGCCTGCGCCAGGGCAGCCGCCGGCCACAGCAATCCGGCGAGGACCGCGGGCAGCAGGCGCTTCCATTTGTGCGTGCGCAAGGGCATGCGGGGATTCTAGGCGGCCGCGGCGTCGCGTGCGCGTTCACGGTAGCACCGCTTGCGGGACACAGCGTTGCATGGCGTGATGCCGGCATGTCGCCGATCGCATGGATGCTGCCGGGATTGCTGGTGCCGATGTGCGCGTACTGGGCCGTAACCGCATGGCGCGAGCGCGAGCGCCGCCGCGAGGTCGAGCGGGCCTCCATGGACCGCAGCCAGTTCCTCGCCGACCTCGGCCACGAGGTGCGCACGCCGATCACCGGCGTGATGGGCATGAGCGAACTGCTGCTCGACGGGCCGCTGGATCCGTGCCAGCGGCGTCGCGCCGAGGCGATCCGCCAGGCCGGCGCCCACCTGTTGCGGCTGCTCGACGATGCGCTCGACATCGCCCGGCTGGAGGCGGGTCGCCTGCCGCTGGATCCCCGGCCGTTCGAGGTGCGCGCCCTGGTGGCCGGTGTTTGCGCGCTGCAGGCGCCATTGGCACGGCGGCGCGGCTTGCGCTTCGTGGAGTCGGTCGAGGACGGCGTACCCGGGCGCGTGCTCGGCGATGCGCTGCGGATCCGGCAGGTGCTGTTCAACCTGCTCGGCAATGCGATCAAGTTCACCGAGCGCGGTGAAGTCGGCCTGCGCGTGTACGTCCAGCCGACCACGCCCGGGGTGCTGTGCCTGGCGGTGCACGACACCGGACCCGGATTGCGCCGGGTGCAGCGCGCGCGCGTCTTCGGCCGCTACGAACAGGGAGACGGAGCCCGTACCACGGCCCGCCACGGAGGCAGCGGACTCGGCTTGGCCATCTGCACGGAACTGGCCGCGGCGATGGGCGGGCGCATCGACGTGCACAGCGCGCCCGGCCGCGGCACCCGGTTCACCGTGGCGTTGCCGTTGCCTCCGGCTTGATGGCGCGGCCGGCATCGACGTCGCGCAGGAAGTCGATCAGGCCTTCCATGTAGACCGCCTGGTCGTCGTACATCGCCAGGTGGCTGCCGTTGGGGCAATGCAGGTAGCGGCCGTTGGGCAGGCGGTCGGCCATCATGCGCTTGAACGCCGGGTCCATCGTGTCGTACTGCGCGCCGATCACCAGTGTCGGCACGGTGATGCGGGAGAGGTCGTCGGTGCGGTCCCAGTCGACCAGGATGCCGCTGGCGCCGAGTTCGCTCGGGCCCTGCATCGGCACGTACACCTCGGGATTGATGTGGGCGAAGCTGCGCACCACCGGCTCGGGCCACTGTTCCGACGGCATGCGCAGGATGTGGCGCTCGTAGTGGGGCTGCAGCAGCTTTTCGTAGCTGGGATCGGTGTACTGCTTCGCCGCTTCCAGGCGCTTGATCTCGGCCAGGTCGGCCGGATCCATCTCCTTCATCAGCACTTCCTCGGCATAGCGGTTGTAGGCCGGGATGCTGGAGACCATGTTCGAGACCACCAGGCCCTTGAGGTGCTGCTGGTACTTGAGCGCGTACTCGATCGCCAGCAGGCCGCCCCAGGAGTTGCCCAGCAGGTAGAAGTTGCCGTTGTCCAGGCCCAACGCCTGGCGGACCTGCTCGACTTCCTCGACGTAATGCTCGATGGACAGGAACGGCGTCATGTCGTCGGGCTGGTCGCTGTAGGCCGAGCCGAGCTGGTCGTAGTAGTAGTACTCCACGCCGGCGCCGGGCAGGAAGCTGTCGAAGCCCTCGAAATATTCGTGGGTGGCGCCGGGGCCGCCGTGCAGCAACAGCACCTTGATCGTCGGGTTGTTGCCGACGCGCTTGGTCCACACCCGGAACTCGCCCTGCGGCGTGGTGATCGGGATCATGCGCACGCCGCCGGACAGGACGTCCTGGCGGCCGGTGTTGTCGAAGTAACCGTTCGCGGGCGCCTGCTGCGCGAATGCCGGAATTGCGAAGGCGAACGAAAGGAAAAATCCGGTTGACCAGCAACGGACACGGGATGCTCGCATTTTGGATGGCCTCGGCGGTATAGTGAACGCGGGGAACAACGGAAGATCACAGATGCTACGGACATTCGCTCCAGTCGTCCTGTGGGCGCTGGCACTGGCTGCGCCTGCGCAGGCGGCCGAACCGGCTCCCGACTGCACAGGCTACATCGAACGCGCACCGGCGAAGATCGACCAGCCCGGAACCTGGTGCCTGGCCAACGACATCAGCTACATGGGGAACCTGGGCTCGGCCATCCTGGTCGAGGCCGATGACGCCACGGTGGACTGCACGCAGCACAAGATCATCGGCAATGGCGGCGGCCACGTGACCAGCCATGGCGTGCACCTGTCGGCGCGGCGCGGCGTGACGGTGAAGAATTGCTACATCACCGGCTTCCAGTACGGCGTCATCGCCATCGGCGATGGCGGGCGAGGCAACGTCATCGAAGACAATCGCGTCGTCGGCAACCACTTCGTCGGAATCTACGCCGCCGGGGACCATTCCATCGTGCAGCGCAACGAAGTATCGGACACGGGTGGTGCCACGTTCTCGCCGCTGGCCCTGGGCATCATGACCAAGGGATCGGTGGACATCATCGACAACACGGTCGCAGGCGTCGTCGGCGGCGGCGAAGGCAATGGCAGCGCCTTCGGCATCGATACCTCTTTGAACGATGGAGGGGTGATCTCCGGCAACCGGGTCCGCGAAATTGTTCCGGGCGGCTCTGGTTCGGCCTACGGGATATACAACGCGTCCCCGGGCTGGGTCGTCGTGCGCGAGAACGACGTTGCGGGCCCCCATGCGGGGCCGGGCATCGGCTTGCGCTGCGCGGATTCCAAAGGCCTGGTGCAAGGCAATGCGGTGGGGGGCTTTGCGACCCCCAGCGTCGGATGCCGGGACGCGGGCGACAACAGCTACCTGGCGCCGAGCCCATGAGGGCGGTGTTCCGGCTGCTGGCGGCCATCGTCCTGTTGGCCGGTGCCGCAATGCCGGCCTTGGCGGCCGACGGTGGAGATGGCTGCGACCACTACATCACCGCGTTGCCGATCGAGGTCTCGTCGCCTGGCACCTGGTGCCTGGCGTCGGACCTGGCCAGCGATCCTGCCGACAAGGACAGCATCTGGGGCGTATGGGTCCGTGCAGATGACGTGACCATCGACTGCCGGGGACACCTGATGGACGGCACCGGGACGCAATACCCGGGCCGGTCCGCTGTCTTGTCGATGGGTGGCGACGGCCAGCACGATCGCACCGTGGTCAGGAATTGCCGGCTCCGCGGCTACACCGAGGGCGTCTCCCTCGAGGGCAACGGCCATCGCGTCGAGGGCTTGCTTGCCACGGATATCCTGATCACCGGCATCGCGATATTTGGCAATCGCGCTGTCGTCCGGGGGAATCGCATCATCGAAACAGGCGGCCAGGGGATCGCCGTATGGGGCAGCGGCGACGTCCTCGACAATGTGATCCGCGGTTTCGTCAACTACAAGCACAGTGATGCGGCAGAGGGAATCGTGATGCAGTCCTCGACGAGCGGCACCGTCAAGGGCAACCGGATCGTCCTGGCGCAAAGCGGCGTCGAACCGCCACGGGTTGGCTCGGGGATCAAGCTCAACAGTGCCGCGGATGTCGTCGTCCGCGACAACGTCATCATCTCCACGGAGCCTGGCCGAAGCCTCGACTGCAACTACTATGTCGGTAGTTCCGCCAACCACGTGATCGACAATGTCGGAATCGGCGTGGCGCCGGTCCCGGACAACTGCGGGTCTGCAATCAATAATCGGATTTATCCGTAAGAACGCGGGAGCGATACAGCGATGAACGGCATCTCACGGGTGGTTGCGGTCGCTCTCCTGGCCGTGCTGGCGCTTCCGGCGCAGGCGGACGGTACCGACGGTTGCACTGCGTACATCGACGCGGCACCGGCAGTGGCGGACCAGCCGGGAACATGGTGCCTTGCCAATGACATCCGCACCACGGCCGATGAGTGGACCGCAGTCACGGTGGCCACCGACGATGTCACCATCGACTGCAGGGGCCATCTGATCGACGGTACCGCGAATCTCGCGGGCGGCTACGGTACTGCGATCCGTTATTCCGGTCCCGGGGGCGACTATGAAGGCGACAACATCACGGTGCGGAACTGCGTCATCCGTGGGTACCTGATCGGTATCGGGCTGTACGGAGGGAGCGGCCACCTGGTGGAAGACAACACAGTGTCGGGAAGCATTACCTCCGGCATCAACATGACGGCCGAGCGTTCGACCATTCGCCGAAACCGGGTGCTCGATCTCTACGCGCCGGATGTGCCCCAGACGACGCCGCAGGCGATTTCGGCGGACGGTTCGATCGACGTGCTCGACAATGTCGTCAGCGGTATTCGGACCAACGCATGGCCGCCGCTTTCGATCGGCATTCTCGTAGCCGGTCGAGGCACCGTTGCCCGCAACCGCATCGAAGGATTGCCGGACGTCGGCGACAGCTGGGGCGTCAGGGGCATCTGGGTAGACGCGACCTCGTTCGACCTGGTGCTGCGCGACAACGTCGTCGTCTCCAAGGGCGAGTTAGGTATCGTTTGCAGCACCAGCAGTGCCCGCGGCAACGTGATCGCCGTCGGCAATGTCGTCCAGGGCTTCCGGACCGCTATCGGCGGCTGCCCGATGGGGCACGGCAACGTCGCACCCTGAGCAGCCCCGTCATCGCGCGCTTTCCGTGTGGACGGCTTCGACAAGTTCGGCGACGTGTTCCGGATCCATGTCCGGCGACATGCCGTGGCCGAGGTTGAACACGTGGCCCTCGCGCGAGCCGCCGTTGCCGGCAGCATGGCTGTCCAGCACGCTACGCACCTGCGCGCGGATCGCCTGCGGTGAACCGTACAGCGTCGCGGGGTCGAGGTTGCCCTGCAGCGCGACCTTGCCGGCGGTGCGGCGGGCGGCTTCCTCGAGCGTGACGGTCCAGTCGACGCCCAGTCCCTCGCAGCCGCTGGCGGCCAGGTCCTCCAGGTAGGGCGCATTGCCCTTGCCGAACAGGATCAGCGGCGTGCGCTCCGCACCTTCGCCGCGCTGCAGTTCGCGCGCGATTCGGGTGAGGTAGGGCAGCGAGAACTCGCGGTACATCGCCGGCGACAGCACGCCGCCCCAGGTGTCGAACACCTGCAGCGCCTGCGCGCCGGCCGCTCGCTGCGCCGACAGGTAGGCGATCACAGCGTCGGTATTGACCGACAGCAGCGCATGCAGCGCCTTCGGGTCGTTCAGGGCCATCGCCTTGATCCGCCCGTACTCCTTGCTGCCGCCGCCCTCGACCATGTAGCAGGCCAGCGTCCACGGGCTGCCGGAGAAACCGATCAGCGGGACCCGACGTTCATCGGGCATGCCATCGAGCTCGCGGCGGATGGTGCGCACCGCGTCCATCACGTAGCGCAGCTCGGTTTCCATGTCGGGGACGCCGAGCCTCGCGATCGCGGCCGCGTCGCGCACCGGGCGCTCGAACTTCGGGCCTTCGCCGTCGGCGAAGTACAGGCCCAAGCCCATCGCGTCGGGAATGGTGAGGATGTCGGAGAACAGGATCGCCGCGTCCAGCGGGAAGCGGCGCAGCGGCTGCAGCGTCACCTCGCAGGCCAGCTCCGGGTTCTTGGCCAGGCCCAGGAAGCTGCCGGCCCGGGCGCGGGTGGCGCGATACTCCGGCAGGTAGCGTCCGGCCTGGCGCATCAGCCAGACCGGCGTGCGGTCGACGGGTTCGCGGCGCAGGGCACGCAGGAAGCGATCGTTCTTCAGGGGGGTGGTCAATCCGGACTCCATCACTTGGGGGCATCGACGCCCTGGGCGAACATCAACTGGAATCCTTTCTTCAGTTGCAGGTCGCGGGCACGTTCGAACGCGGCCATGGCGGCGGCCTGTTCGAGGAACTGCTCGCGGCGCACCGTGCTCCTGCCGCCGGACTGGCCGCTTTCGCGCACCAGCGTCCAGCCGCCGAGCAGGTCGCGCTCGAGCATGAGCTGGACGAAGCGGGGCGCTTCGCGGCCGTCGGGTCGTTGTTGCAGGAGCAGGCGCATGGGGCGCCTATTGTAGGACGTCCAGTACCGCCGATTCGGGGACTTCAGGGACGATCCGCGCGCTGCCCGGACCATCCCAGAGGATGAAACGCAAGCCGCCGGCTGCCGCTTTCTTGTCCAGGCGCATGCGTGCCAGCAGGGCGCCCGGGTCCAGGCCGGAGGGCAAGGTGGTGTCGAGGCCGAAAGCCTGCAGCAGCGAGGCCAGGCGCATTGCATGCCCGGCATCCGCCAGGCCGAGCGCGGTCGAGAGCCTGGCCGCCAGGACCATGCCGACGGCGACCGCTTCGCCATGGTTGAGGCCGCCTCCGCCACCGGCATAGCCCTGTTCGGCCTCGATGGCGTGGGCGAAAGTGTGGCCGAAGTTGAGCAGCGCCCGCTCGCCTTGTTCACGCGGGTCGCGGGCCACGATCGCGGCCTTGTGCGCGCAGCTGCGGGCGATGGCCGCGGCCAGTGCGTCGTCGTCGCGTTCGAGCAGCGCGGTGGCGTTGGCATCGAGCCAGTCCAGGAACGCCGCGTCCATGATCGCGCCGTACTTCACGACTTCGGCCATGCCGGCGCGCAACTCGCGGTCGGGCAGGGTCCGCAGGGTGGTGGTGTCGGCGAACACCGCGCGCGGCGGATGGAAGGCGCCGACCAGGTTCTTGCCCTGCGGCAGGTCCACCGCGGTCTTGCCGCCGACCGAGGAATCGACCATTGCCAGCAACGTGGTGGGCAGCTGCACGCAGTCGATGCCGCGCATCCAGCAGGCGGCGGCGAAGCCCGCGAGGTCGCCCACGACGCCGCCGCCGAGCGCGAACACGCAGGCGTCGCGGGTGGCGCCGAAGTCGGCAAGCGCGTGCATGAGCGCGGCGAAGGCGTCAATGGTCTTCGATGCCTCGCCGGGCGCGATGTTGCTCGTATGCACCCGTACGGGCGAGTGCGCCGCAAGCGCTTCGATGACCCGCGCGGCGTACAGCGGCGCGACGTTGCCGTCGCTGGCCAGCAGGACGTGGCGGCCACGCACGTGCGCGACGAGGGCGGCGCCGTCGTCGAGCAGGCCCGGACCGACATGGATGCGATAGGGCATGTCGCCGCCGACATCGATGCGGTGGATCGGAGTCATGCCGCGGTCTCCCCGTGTTTCCAGTGCAGCGGCAACAGCCGTTCCAGGGTCGCCACGACCTGGCCGGGTGGATCGTCGCCGGTTTCCAGCGTGAGGTCCGCAACTTCCGCGTACAACGGGTCGCGGAGGGCGGCCAGTCGACGCATGCGTTCCCCACGATCGGCGACCTGCAGCAGGGGACGGTCGTCCGTATCGGCGAGGCGCCGCAACTGTCCTTCGACGTCGACCTGCAGCCAGGCGACGAATCCGTGGCGTCGCATCAGCTCGCGGCTGCCCGCATCGAGGACCGCACCGCCGCCCGTGGCGATGAGCTGGTCACGGTTGGCCAGGGCGCCGGCCAGCGCCGAGCGCTCGAGTTCGCGGAACGCTGCTTCGCCCCGTGTCGCGAACAGCTCCGGAACGCTCTTGCCGGCCGCATCGGCGATGGTGGCGTCCAGGTCGATGAACGCGAGCCCGAGACGCCCGGCAAGGCGGCTGCCGACGACGGTCTTGCCCGCCCCCATGGGGCCGACGAGTACCAGGTTCGGGGCGGTCTTCATGGCGCGATGGTAGCTGCTGGCCGGGTAGACTTCCCCCATGACCCTCCGCATCGCCCTGGCCCAGTTCGATTTCCCGGTCGGCGACGTCGCCGGCAACGCCGACCGCATCATCGCCATGACCCGCGAGGCGCGCGACGAGTTCGGCGCTGGCGTGGTCCTGTTCCCGGAGCTGGCCCTGTGCGGCTATCCGCCCGAGGACCTGTTGCTGCGGCCGTCGTTCCTGTCCGATTGCGAGGCGGCGATGAACCGCATCGCGGCCGCCATCGGCGACGGCGTCGTCGCGGTGGTGGGCTGGCCACAGGCGGCCGGGTCGATCGTCTACAACGCGGCCAGCGTGGTCCGCGGCGGCCGCATCGAACGCACCTGCCGCAAGCGCGAACTTCCCAATTACGCGGTCTTCGACGAGCGCCGCTATTTCGACGTGGATCCCGATGTCGAGCCCTGCGTGTTCGAGGTCGGCGGCGTGCGCGTGGGCGTGGTGATCTGCGAGGACCTGTGGTTCCCCGAACCGCTGGCCGATACCTGCGCCGCCGGCGCGCAACTGGTGCTGGTGCCCAACGCCTCGCCGTTCGAGCACGACAAGCACGCGCGCCGCGACGCGCTGCTGGCGCAGCGCAGTTCCGAGAACCAGGTCGGCGGCGGCGTGGCCCTGGCCTACCTGAACCTGGTCGGCGGACAGGATGCGCTGGTGTTCGATGGTGCCTCGGTGCTGGCCGACGGCGATGGCATCGTGCATCCGGCCGCGGCCGCGTTCACCGACGAGTGGCTGGTCGCCGATTTCGACGCTTCGACGCGGCGGTTCAGCCCGGTGCAGTGGCTGGTCGACGGCGACGAGAGCCGCGATGCGCTGGCGTGGCGCGCGATCGTGCGCGGCACCCGCGACTACTGCCGCAAGAACGGCTTCACGAAGGCCTGGCTCGGTCTGTCGGGCGGCATCGACTCGGCCGTGGTGCTGGCGATCGCGGTCGATGCGCTGGGCGCGGAGAACGTCACCGCGGTGCGCATGCCGTCGCGCTACACCGCCGGCCTGTCCAACGACCTGGCCGACGTGCAGTGCCGATCGCTGGGCGTGCGCCTGCTGACGTTGCCGATCGAGGAGCCGTTCCAGGGCTACCTGGATGCCCTGGCCGACGTGTTCGAAGGCCAGGCGGTCGACACCACCGAGGAGAACCTGCAGTCGCGCACGCGTGGCGCGCTGCTGATGGCCATGTCGAACAAGTTCGGCGGGCTGCTGCTCACCACCGGCAACAAGAGCGAGTACGCGGTCGGCTACGCCACCATCTACGGCGACATGTGCGGCGGCTACGCGCCGCTCAAGGACCTGTACAAGACGGAGGTGTTCGCGGTCGCGCGCTGGCGCAATACGGTTGGTGGCAGCGCTGCCGGGGGCGGCGAGGTGATCCCGTCGGCGGTGATCGCGCGGCCGCCGTCGGCGGAGCTGCGCGCGAACCAGCTGGACCAGGACTCGCTGCCGCCCTACGACGTGCTCGACGCGATCCTGCTGCGCCACGTCGACCAGGAACAATCGGGCGAGGAGATCGTCGCCGCCGGATTCGACGCGGCGACGGTGGAGCGCGTCCTGCGCCTGGTGCGGACCAGCGAATGGAAGCGCCACCAGGCGGCGCCCGGGCCCAAGGTCTCGCGGCGGGCGTTCGGACGCGAGCGCCGCTACCCGATCACCAACGGGTACAAGTAAAAAAGGGGGCGGAGGTAATTAAGTCGTCAGCAATGTCCACGCCAGCGATGGGCCCACGCGACGACTTAATTACCTCCGTCCCCTTTTTTTAGTGGGTGAGCAGCGACTTCTCGCCCGCGAACGGATTGACGCGGCGCAGCTTCCAGGGGAAGTCGGGCCAGTTGCCGCTCAGCCACGGGTGCTGCGGGTCGTTGGCCTCGAGCACCCGGCGGGCATCGGCAGCCAGCTGGGTGTTGCCCAGCTGGGTGTAGGACTCGGCGAGGATCGCGACCGCGTCGTCCTGGTGGATGGACTGCGGATAGGTTTCCAGCATGTAGGCGGCGCGGGATGCCGCCGCCACCCAGGCGCCGCGGCGCATGTAGTACAGCGCGACATCGAGTTCATGGCGCGCGAACATGTTGCGCAGCTCGATCATCCGCTGGCCCGCGTCGGCGGCGTAGCGGCTGTTGGGATAGCGCTCGGTCACGATCTTGAAATCGTTGTACGCCTGCATCGGCGTGGACAGGTCGCGGCGGCTGGCGTCGAGCTTCCACACCCGCTGCAGGAGCACCGCGTCGCGGTTGCTGTTGACCAGCCCGCGCAGGTAATAGAGGTAGGCGATGTTGCGGTGGGTCGGGTAGGTGCGGATGAAACGGTCGATGCTGGAGATCGCTTCCTCGTTGCGGCCCGACTTGAACTGGGCGTAGGCGGTTTCGATCAGCGCCTGCTCGGTGTAGGGGCCGTACGGGTACTGCGCGACGAGCCGCTTGTACACCGTGATCGCCTGCGTCCAGCTGCCTTCGACCATTTCCTCGTGGCCCTTCTCGTAGAGCTGCGCCACCGGCACGCCCTCGTTGGCGTCCGTGTCCTTGAACATGCCCTTGAACCGGGCGCAGCCCGAGGTGGCGAGCACTGCCAGGACCAGCAGGACGAGGAGGGGACGGGAGGAGCGTGGGGTCATCTGGGTGGGATCGAGGCGCCGGGGGCACGAAGGTCGGATAATAGCAGCGGCGCTATCGCGGTGCCGCCATGCAAGGACCACGAGGAATGCCCGAAGTTCGCAATGACGAGCCGTCCGCCCCGCGCGAGGCCCGTGTCCCCGAGGCTGCGGCCGGGCGCCGCTTCGACGCGGTGCTGGCCGAGCTGTTCCCTGAATACTCGCGCTCGCGGCTGGCGGCCTGGATCAAGTCCGGCGACGCCCTGCTCGACGGCGCGCCGGCCCGTCCGCGCGACCTGGTCCGGGGCGGCGAGGCGGTATCCCTGGTGGCCGAAGCCGAGGAGCAGACCCGGGCCGAGCCCGAGGACATTCCGCTCGACGTGCTGTACGAAGACAGCGAGGTGTTCGTGCTGGACAAGCCGGCCGGCCTGGTGGTCCATCCCGGTGCGGGCAATCCGACCGGCACGCTGGTCAACGGCTTGCTCCATCGCGATCCGCGCCTGGCGGCGTTGCCGCGGGCCGGCATCGTCCACCGCCTGGACAAGGACACCTCCGGTGTGATGGTGGTCGCGCGCACGCTGCAGGCGCACACCGCGCTGGTCGCGCAGCTGTCGGCGCGCGAAGTGCACAGGCAGTACCTGGCGGTGGTGGTCGGCGCTCTGGTGTCCGGCGGCACCGCCGACGCGGCGATCGACCGCCATCCGCGCGACCGCATCCGCATGGCCGTGCGCGAGGACGGCAAGGATGCGGTAACCCACTACCGCCTGCGCGAGCGCTTCCACGCGCATACCCTGCTCGAATGCCGGCTGGAGACCGGGCGCACCCACCAGATCCGCGTGCACATGGCGCACCTTCGGCACCCGATCGTCGGCGACCCGCTGTACGGCGGCCCGCTGCGCCTGCCGCGCGGGGCCTCGGACGAACTCGTCGCCGCGCTGCGCGGATTCAAGCGCCAGGCGCTGCACGCTGAAACCCTGGAGTTCGCGCATCCGGCCAGCGGCGAACCGGTGCGGGTGGTGGCGCCGGTACCGGCCGACATGCAGGATTTGCTGCGCGCGCTGCGCGAGGACACGTCGGCCCGTGAGGCGGGCGGACGGCGATGAGCGAACGGCTGCGCGCCCGCGTGCTGCATGCCGACTGGCTGGCGCCGCCGGGCGTGCATGCGCTGGTCACGTTGCGCGAAGGCGAAGGCGACGTCGGGACACTCGAACTGCCATCGGCGCCCGCATGGCTGCAACAGGTGCATGGCACCGCGGTGGTGGTGGAGCCGGGCACGGATGAGCGACCCGAGGCGGACGCGTCCATCACGCGCACGCCGGGGAAAGTGCTCGCGATCCGGACCGCCGATTGCCTGCCGGTGGTGTTCGCCGCGCGCGACGGCAGCGAAGTCGCCGCTGCCCATGCCGGATGGCGCGGCCTGAGCGCCGGCGTGCTGGAAGCCACCATCGCGGCAATGCGCACGACGCCGGAGGACATCGTGGCCTGGATGGGGCCGGCCGCGGGTCCCGGCGCCTACGAGATCGGCGCCGAAGTGCGCGATGCCTTCGTCGCCCGCGATGCCGGCGCCGCCGCGGCGTTCGAGCCGACGAAACCCGGCCATTGGCGCGTGGACCTGTACGCGCTGGCGCGACGTCGCATGCTTGCTGCCGGCATGCGAGCCGAAGCGATCCACGGCGGCGGTCTGTGCACGATTTCCGATCCGTCGAGGTTCCATTCGTACCGGCGCGACAGGGCAACGGAGAGGATGGCGACGCTGGCCTGGCTTCAGGCCGAGGCCAGCGCAGCCAGGTAGTCCTTGCGCCAGCGCGTGATGTCGTGGCTGCGCAGGCGCTCCATCATCGATTGCCAGCGTTCGCGGCGCTCGCCCGGGCGCATGCGCGCGGCCTTGGCGATGGCATCGGCTACGCCGTCCAGGTCGTAGGGATTGACCAGCAGTGCGCCATCGAGTTCGCGCGCCGCGCCGGCGAAAGTCGACAGCACCAGCACGCCGGGATCGTCAGGATCCTGCGAGGCCACGTACTCCTTGGCCACCAGGTTCATGCCGTCGCGCAACGGCGTGACCAGGCCGACCCGGGCCAGGCGGTAGAAGCCGGTCAGGGTCGGGTGGGCGTAGTTGCTGTTGACGTAGCGCATCGGCGTCCAGTCCGGCCGCGCGTGCGCGCCGTTGACGTGCCCGGCCAGCTGCTCGAGCTCGCGGCGCAATTCGCGGTACTCGGCGACATCGCCGCGCGAGACCGGGGCGATCTGCAGGAACGTCAGCTTGCCGTGCTGCTGCGGGTGGCGCTTGAGGAAACGCTCGAAGGCGCGGAAGCGCTCGGGGATGCCCTTGGAATAGTCCAGCCTGTCGACCCCGATCGCCAAGGCGCGGCCGGACAGGCTTTCGCGCAGGTTGCGCACGCTGGGCTTGGAGACGGCCTGCCGGGCCTGCTCGACGATGTGCGGCGTGTCGATGCTGATGGGGAAGGCGCCGGCGCGCAGGCGGCGGCCGCCGGCGGTTTCCAGCACGCCGGGGGAAATGACCC
Source organism: Luteimonas sp. 8-5 (assembly GCF_029763755.1). Taxonomy (GTDB): domain Bacteria; phylum Pseudomonadota; class Gammaproteobacteria; order Xanthomonadales; family Xanthomonadaceae; genus Cognatiluteimonas. The sequence goes on along the minus strand of NZ_JARUVM010000014.1, from coordinate 35,414 downwards.
GGCCCCGCCCGTACAGGCGTACGTAGTCCTGGAAGCGCTCGAGGTCGCGCTCGGTCTGGAAGCCCACCAGGTCGTACGACGACAGGCCCTCGAACAGCCGCTCGTGCTGCGGCAGGGCCGCCAGCAGGTCCGAGGACGGCATCGGCACGTGCAGGAAGAAGCCCAGCTTTGCCCGCACGTCGTGTTCGCGCAGGACCGAAGCCAGCGGAATCAGGTGGTAGTCGTGGACCCACACGATGTCGTCGTCGCGCAGCATCGGCGCCAGCTTCTGCGCGAACAGCGCGTTGACCCGGCGGTAGGCGGCGTAGGTCTCGCGGCTGTAGTCCACCAGGTCCATGCGGAAGTGCAGCAGCGGCCACAGCGAACGGTTGGCGAAACCGTTGTAGTAGTCGGCGTGGTCGCGCCGCGACAGGTCGATGGTGGCGTAGTCGATGTCCCCCGCCCGCTGCTTTTGCAGGCGTCCGGAGCGTTGCGGATCGATCTTCCCGCTCCAGCCGAACCACAGGCCGCCCTGGTCCTCGAGCGCGGCCTGCAGCGCCACGGCCAGGCCGCCGGCGCGCGACTCGCCCGGCAGCGCGACACGGTTGGAAACGATGACCAGCCTTCCCTTGGCGTTTCTCATGCGGCGTCCCTCATACGGCGTCCTGCCACGGCCTGCTCAGGGCCATGGCGGCGATGATCAGGCCCACGTGCGAATAGGTCTGCGGGAAGTTGCCCCACAGCTCGCCGCTGTCGAACGCGAGATCCTCGGACAGCAGGCCCAGGTGGTTCCGGCGCGACAGGATCTCGTTGAACATCGCCCGCGCCTCGTCCTTGCGGCCGATGGCGGCCAGCGCGTCGATGTACCAGAAGGTGCAGATGATGAAGCTGGTTTCGGGCGTGCCGAAGTCGTCGGGCGCGATGTAGCGGAACAGGCTGTCGCCGCGCTTGAGTTCGCGGCCGATGGCCTCGACGGTGGCGATGAAACGCGGATCGCGCGCTTCGATGAACCCCAGGTCGGCCAGCAGCAGCAGCGAAGCGTCGAGGCGTTCGCCGCCGTAGGCATCGGCGAAATAGCCCCGCTCCTCGTTCCAGGAGGAGGCGAACACGCGCTCGCGGATGGTGTCGGCGCACTTGCGCCAGTGCGCGCTGCGATCGTCCAGGCCCAGGCGCGTGGCGATCTTCGCCAGCCGGTCGCAGGCCGCCCAGCACATCACCGCCGAATAGGTGTGCACGTGGGTGTGGCCGCGGAATTCCCACAGCCCGGCGTCGGGCCTGTCGTGCAGGGCGACCGCCTGTTCGCCCAGCGGCTGCAGGCGCTCGAACATCGCCAGGTCGCCGCGCTGGCGCAGGCGCTGGTCGAAGAACAGCTGCGCCGAGGCCAGCACCACGCTGCCATAGACGTCGTTCTGCTTCTGCACCCACGCCAGGTTGCCGCGCCGCACCGGGCCCATGCCGCGGTACCCGGCCAGGCTGGGCACTTCGTCCTCGGCCAGTTCGGTCTGGAAATCGATGCCGTAGACCGGTTGCAGCTGCGGCTGCTCGCCGGCGGCGAGGTTGAAGATGTAGCGGATGTAGCCCTCCATGCTGCGGGTCGCGCCGAGGCGGTTGAGCGCGCGTACCACCAGCGCCGCATCGCGCAGCCAGCAGTAGCGGTAGTCCCAGTTGCGCGGGGTGTTCGGCGCTTCGGGGATCGACGTGGTCAGCGCCGCCACGATGCCGCCGGTATCCTCGTACTGGCTCAGCTTGAGCGTGATCGCGCTGCGGATCACCGCGTCCTGCCATTCCAGCGGCAGCGACAGGTAGCGCACCCATTCGAACCAGTAGTCCGAGGTCTGGCGCTGGGCATCGTCGACGAATTCGGACACCGCCCGGGTCAGGGTCTCGTCGGGGCCGAGGACGAAGCACAGCTCGCGGTCGAGCACGAACGGCAGTTCGTCGCGCAGCAGGCGCAATGGCGCATTCGTGGTCAGGCGCAGGGTCATGCCCGACAGCAGGAAGCGCATGTGGTTGCTGCCCCAGGTGTGTTCGGGCACGCGCGCGCCCCAGTCGGCCAGCGGCCGCAAACGCACGCGCACGCGCGGGCTGCCGGTCAGCGGCCGTACGCGCCGCATCAGCATCACCGGGCGGTAGAAGCGTCCGTGCTGGCGCCAGCGCGGCGCGAAGTCGATCTGTTCGACGGTGCCGCCGTGCCTGTCGTGCAGCAGCGTGCGCAGGATCGCGGTGTTTTCAAGATAGTGTTGTTCGGAGTGGCTGAAATCCTCCAGTTCCACCGACCAGTCGCCGCCATCGATCTTCGGCTGCAGCAGGGCGCAGAACGCCGGATCGCCGTCGAAGGCGGGCAGGCAGCTCCAGACCACGCATCCGCGCATGTCGATCAGCGCACCGAAGCTGCCGTTGCCGACCATGCCCAGGTCGAGGTTACTCATGCTTGTCTCCCCATGCCTGACTGTCCTTCTTCGAGCCAGCGCCGTACCGCCTTCGGGCCGGAAAGGCCGAAGTGCGCCGCGCTGGGTTCGCGCGCGCCGACCAGGATGCTGATGCCGTCCTTCGCGTTGACCACGGCGAAGCCGCTCTCGTCGGTGATGTCGTCGCCGGCGAACACCGGCACGCGGCCGCGGAAGGGCGCTTCGCGCATCAGCGCCGCGATCGCAGCGCCCTTGTCGCCGCCGGCGGGGCGCAGCTCGACCACGCTGTGGCCGTGCTGCAGGCGGAATCCCGGCAGGCGCGGCAGCGCCGCCTCGGCGAAGCCGCGCAACACCTCCATGGCGGCCGGCGCGGCGCGCCAGTGCAGGCCCAGCGCTGGCCCCTTGTCCTCGACCACCGCGCCCGGATATTCGGCTGCGATGGCCCTGGCTTCGGCGTGGATCGCGGCCAGGACCGGTGGCGATGCCGGGGCCGCCTGCGACACGGTTCCCGCGCGCCATTCCAGACCGTGCAGGCCCGCAGCCGGCAGGCGCAGGGGGTCGAACAGGGCGTCGAGCGCGGCCAGCGAACGGCCACTGACCAGTGCCAGCGCGCCGTCCAGGCGCTGCGCCAGGCCGTCCAGCGTGGCCCGCAGCCGTGCCGGAACGCTGACCTGGTCGGGATGGGGCGCGAGGTCGAGCAGGCAGCCATCGACATCGAGGAACAGGGCCCAGTCGTCGGCGGGCGCGGGCGGTCGCGCGCGTTTCGGTTCGCGTGGTGCCATCGGGCCATTGTGTCAAAGCGCGCGTCATCGCCGGTTTCACCTTGAAAAGACACCCGGGGACCGCATATCCGCCGCATGCGAATGGACAAGCTCACATCCCGGTTCCAGCAGGCATTGGCCGATGCGCAGTCGCTGGCCGTCGGCCGCGACCACAACCTGATCGAGCCGGCGCACCTGCTGGTGGCGCTGCTCGACCAGCAGGGCGGCGGCACCCGGCCGCTGCTGGCCCAGGCCGGCGTCAACGTGCCGCTGCTGCGCGAGCGCCTCGGCGAGGCCCTGGACAAGCTGCCCAGGGTGACGGGGCAGGAAGGCAGCCTTTCGGTCGGCAACGACCTGGGCCGCCTGCTCAACGTCACCGACAAGCTCGCGCAGCAGCGGGGCGATGCCTTCATCGCCAGCGAACTGTTCCTGCTGGCCGCGGTCGACGACGGTGGCGAGGCCGGGCGCGCGCTCAAGGCCGCCGGCGCCACCAAGCAGAAGCTCGAAGCCGCCATCGACGCAATGCGCGGCGGCGAGAAGGTGCAGGACGAGAACGCCGAGGAGGCGCGCCAGGCGCTGGAGAAGTACACCATCGACCTCACCGAGCGCGCCGAATCCGGCAAGCTCGATCCCGTGGTCGGCCGCGACGAGGAGATCCGCCGCACCATCCAGGTGCTGCAGCGCCGGACCAAGAACAATCCGGTACTGATCGGCGAGCCGGGCGTCGGCAAGACCGCGATCGTGGAAGGCCTGGCCCAGCGCATCGTCAACAACGAAGTGCCCGAAGGCCTGAAGGGCAAGCGCGTGCTGTCGCTGGACATGGGCGCGCTGATCGCCGGCGCCAAGTTCCGGGGCGAGTTCGAGGAGCGGCTGAAGGCGGTGCTCAACGACCTGGCCAAGAACGAAGGCCAGATCATCCTGTTCATCGACGAACTGCACACCATGGTCGGCGCCGGCAAGGCCGAGGGCGCCATGGACGCCGGCAACATGCTCAAGCCCGCCCTCGCGCGCGGCGAGCTGCATTGCATCGGCGCGACCACACTCGACGAGTACCGCAAGTACGTGGAGAAGGACGCGGCGCTGGAACGCCGCTTCCAGAAGGTGTTCGTGGGCGAACCGACGGTGGAGGACACCATCGCGATCCTGCGCGGCCTGAAGGAAAAGTACGCCGTGCACCACGGCGTCGAGATCACCGACCCGGCGATCGTCGCCGCGGCCACGCTGTCCAATCGTTACATCGCCGATCGCCAGTTGCCCGACAAGGCCATCGACCTGATGGACGAGGCGGCCTCGCGCATCCGCATGGAGATCGACTCCAAGCCCGAAGAGATGGATCGCAAGGAGCGCCGACTGATCCAGCTCAAGATCCAGCGCGAGGCGTTGAAAAAGGAGAAGGACGCCGAGTCGAAGAAGCGCCTGGCGGACCTGGAGGCGGAGATCGCCGTCCTCGAGCGCGAGTACAACGACCTGGAGGAAGTGTGGAAGGCCGAGAAGGCGACGCTGCAGGGCGCGACCAGGGTCAAGGAGCAGCTGGAACAGGCGCGGCTCGACCTGGAAGCCGCGCAGCGGCGCCAGGACTATGCGCGCATGAGCGAGATCCAGTACGGGCGCATCCCGGAGCTGGAAAAGCAGCTCGCCGCCGCGCAGGAGGCCGAGAACCGCGGCTTCACCCTGCTGCAGGACCGGGTCACCGCCGAGGAAATCGCCCAGGTCGTCGCGCGCTGGACCGGCATCCCGGTATCGAAGATGCTCGAGGGCGAGCGCGACAAGCTGCTGAAGATGGAAGAGCAGCTCCACGCCCGCGTCGTCGGCCAGGACGAGGCGATCAAGGTCGTGTCCGATGCAGTGCGGCGGTCGCGTGCCGGGCTGTCGGATCCCAACCGCCCCTCGGGCTCGTTCCTGTTCCTCGGCCCGACCGGCGTGGGCAAGACCGAACTGACCAAGGCGCTGGCCGAATTCCTGTTCGACAGCAGCGACGCGATGGTGCGCATCGACATGAGCGAATTCATGGAGAAGCACTCGGTCGCGCGCCTGATCGGCGCGCCGCCGGGCTACGTCGGCTACGAGGAGGGCGGTTACCTGACCGAAGCGGTCCGTCGCCGCCCGTACAGCGTGATCCTGCTCGACGAGGTCGAGAAGGCGCACCCGGACGTGTTCAACATCCTGCTCCAGGTGCTCGACGATGGACGCCTCACCGACGGCCAGGGCCGCACGGTCGATTTCCGCAACACCGTGATCGTGATGACCTCGAACCTGGGCTCGCACCAGATCCAGGAACTTGCCGGCGACGACTCGCCGGAGGCCTACCTGCAGATGAAGTCGGCGGTGATGGGCGTGGTCCAGGCGCATTTCCGCCCGGAGTTCATCAACCGCCTCGACGACATCGTGGTGTTCCACCCGCTGGACAAGGCGCAGATCCGCGAGATCGCGAAGATCCAGCTGCGCGGGCTGGAGAAGCGGCTGGCCGAGCGCGGCATCGCGCTCGAGCTGTCGGATGCGGCGTACGCGCTGCTCGGCAACGCCGGCTTCGATCCGGTCTACGGCGCGCGCCCGCTCAAGCGCGCGATCCAGGCGCAGATCGAGAATCCGCTGGCGCAGAAGATCCTGGCCGGCGAGTTCGGCAACGGCGACACCGTGCACGTCGATGCGGAAGGCGGGCGCATGGTGTTCGGCTGAATGCGGCGCGAGTCACGCGGGCATCATCGTCTCCGCGGCAGATTCCTGTCTTCCACACATGGAGGACGCCACATGAAGACAGGAATGATCTGCCTGGCCGCAACGCTGGCGATGGCTCTGGCGGGCTGCAACCGCGATCGCGCCCCCGCCGCCGCCGACGCGATGTCGACGCCGCCGCCCGCGGACACCGCCGCCGCCGACGCCAACGCCAACGTGCCCGACACCGACATGCCCTCGGCGGATACCGGCCAGCAGGAGGCGCTCGGCCTGCTCGCGGCCGTGGATGAACACGAGATCGCAGCGGCGCAGCAGGCGAAGTCGAAGAACGTCGACGGCGCCGAGCTCGACTACGCGAACATGATGGAATCCGCGCATTCGCAGAACCTGGCCGCCACGCGCGCATTGATGATGGCCGATGCCGCCGAGCCGGCCGCGGTCGCCGACCTCAAGGCCAAGGGACAGGCAGAACTCGACCGCCTGGGCGCCTTGCAGGGCGACGAATACGAGGACGCCTACATCGACGCGATGGTCAACGGTCACCAGGATGCACTGGCCATGCTCGACAGCCGGCTGATTCCCGCCGCGCGCGACGCTGCAGTGCGCCAGCACCTGCAGTCGACCCGCGAGCAGGTCGCGGCGCACCTGGAGCGCGCGCGCGAACTGCAGGCCGACTGACCGCCGGCGTTGTATCGCTCAGGTCCGGCGCGCCGGCCGGTAGGGCGGCGTCGCCATGACCATCTCGGCCAGCGAGTAGGCCAGTTCGCGTTCGGCCAGGACCGCGGCATCGGCGCCGTGCTCGAGCAGGTGCCGCACCTGCAGTTCGCTGTGCGCGCGCGCCAGCACGGTGATCGCCGGGTTGATCGCCTTCAGCCGCTCGATGGTCTCGCCGGCTTCCAGCGCCTGCGGGATCGCGAACACCGCCAGCTTGGCGCGTTCGGGCGCGGCCTCCAGCATCACCCGCTTGTTGGCGACGTTGCCGCGCACGGCGGGCAGGCCGTAGGCGCGCGCCTGTTCGACCAGGTCGGCGTCGTCCTCGATCACCACCACCGGCACGCCGCGCTCGTGCAGCAGGTGCGCGAGCTGGCCGCCGACGCGCCCGTAGCCGACCACGATCGCGTGGTCGGCGATGTCGACCGGCACCACCTCCGGCTCGGGTTCGGCGTTGGCCGCGGCGATCGCGTCCTCGCGTGCCTGCTCCCGCACCTGCCAGCGATCCAGGGCGATGAACAGGATCGGGTTGAGCATGATCGAAATCAGCGCGCCGGCCAGCACCAGGCTGTGCCCGTCCTTGGGGAGGATGCCCAGGCTGAGGCCGAGGCCGGCGATGATGAAGGCGAACTCGCCGATCTGCGCCAGGCTGGTGGAGATGGTCAGCGCGGTCGAACGCGGGTGGCCGAAGGCGCGCACGATCAGGTAGGCCGCGGCCGATTTGCCGACTACGATGATCAGGGTGGTGGCCAGCACCATGAACGGCCGCTCGAGGACGATGTGCGGGTCGAACAGCATGCCGACCGAGACGAAGAACAGCACCGCGAACGCGTCGCGCATCGGCAGCGAGTCCTGCGCCGCCTGGTGGCTGAATTCGGATTCGTTGAGCAGCATGCCGGCGAAGAACGCGCCCAGCGCGAACGACACGCCGAACATCGCCGCCGAACCGAACGCCACGCCCATCGCGATCGCCAGCACCGCCAGGGTGAACAGCTCGCGCGAACCGGTGCCGGCCACGCGCTCGAGCATCCAGGGGATGGCCTTGCGCCCGACGATGAGCATGAACGCGACGAAGGCGGCGACCTTGCCGAAGGTCAGCGCCAGCGCCTTCAGGATCGCGCCGGCGTCCGCGTCGCCGCTGCCCATCGCCCCGGCCAGCGCCGGGATCATCACCAGCGCGACCACGCAGGCCAGGTCCTCGACGATCAGCCAGCCGACCGCGATCTTGCCGCGGCGCGTCTCCAGCAGCCGCCGCTCCTCCATCGCCCGCAACAGCACCACGGTGCTCGCGGTGGCCAGCGAGAAGCCGAACACCAGGCCGGCCACGTGCGACCAGCCCATCAGTTCGGCCATGCCCCAGCCGAGCAGGGTGGCGACGGCGATCTGGGCCACCGCGCCCGGAATCGCGATCGAACGCACCGACATCAGGTCGCGCAGCGAGAAGTGCAGGCCGACGCCGAACATCAGCAGGATCACGCCGATCTCGGCCAGTTGCGGCGCGAGCTCGGCGTCGCCGACGAAGCCCGGGGTGAACGGCCCGGCCACGACGCCCGCCAGCAGGTACCCGACCAGCGGCGAAAGCCGCAGGCGATTGGCCACCGCGCCCAGGACGAAGGCGAGCACGAAGCCGTAGACCAGCATGGCGATCAGCGAGTCGTGGTGCGGCATCCAGGCTCCGGGTAATGGCGCCCAATCATCGCACGGCCGTTACAATGCCGGGATGATTTCCTTCCGCAATTTCGCCCTGCGGCGCGGCGAACGCCTGCTCCTGTCCGAGGTCGACCTGGCCCTGCACGCCGGCTGGCGCGTCGGCGTGGTCGGCCGCAACGGCACCGGCAAGTCGTCGCTGTTCGCGGCGCTGATGGGCGAGATCGAAGCGGACAAGGGCGACCTGGACCTGCCCGGCAAGGCGCGCATCGCCTGGGTGGCGCAGGAGACGCCGTCGCTGCCCGACAGCGCGCTGGATTTCGTGCTGTCCGGCGACAGGGCAGTGCATGCCGCCATCCAGGCCGAGGCCAACGCCTTCGCCAGCGAGGACTGGGAGGCCGTCGCCGAGGCCCACCACCGGCTCGAGGAGCTGGGCGGCTACGACGCCAGCGCGCGTGCCGGCAAGCTCCTGCACGGCCTGGGCTTCCCGGCCGAGACGCACGGCAAGCCGGTCTCCGACTTTTCCGGCGGCTGGCGCGTGCGCCTCAACGTTGCCCGCGCGCTGATGACGCCCAGCGACCTGCTGCTGCTCGATGAGCCGACCAACCACCTCGACCTCGATGCGGTGCTGTGGCTGGAGCAGTGGCTGCTGAAGTACCCCGGCACGTTGCTGGTGATCTCCCACGACCGCGAATTCCTCGACAACATCGCCACCCACACCCTGCACTTGCACGAGGGCAGGGCGAAGCTGTACACCGGCGACTACACTGCGTTCGAACGCCAGCGCGCCGAGCAGTTGCGGCAGCAGCAGATCGCGCACGAGAAGGAACAGGCCGAGCGCGCGCACCTGCAGAGCTTCATCGACCGCTTCAAGGCCAAGGCCAGCAAGGCGAAGCAGGCACAGTCGCGGATGAAGCGGCTGGCCAAGCTCGCCGGCACCGAAGCGGTGCGCGCCGAGCGTTCGTTCCGGATCGAGTTCCCGCAGCCGGCGCGTATGCCCAACAGCCTCGTCCGCCTGGACCACGCCGATTGCGGCTACCCGCCGGTCATCCTCCACGACGTCGAATTCGGCCTGGAAGCCGGCGACCGCATCGGCCTGCTCGGCCCCAACGGCGCGGGCAAGTCCACCCTGGTCAAGACCCTGGTCGGCGAACTGCCGCCGCTGGCGGGCGTGCGCAACGCGCATCCGGACATGCGCATCGGCTACTTCGCCCAGCACACGGTCGAGTCGCTGCTGGCCGGGCATTCGCCGATCGAGCACCTGCGCGAGCTGTCGCCCGACGGCAGCAACCAGGCTTTCCGCGATTTCCTCGGCAAGTGGAACTTCGCCGGCGACCGCGCGTTCGAATCGATCGACAGCTTCTCCGGCGGCGAGAAGGCGCGCCTGGCGCTGGCCCTGATCGCTTGGCGCCAGCCCAACGTGCTGCTGCTGGACGAACCGACCAACCACCTCGACCTGGACATGCGCGAGGCGCTGGCCGAGGCGCTGAGCGACTTCGACGGCGCGATCGTGATGGTGTCGCATGACCGCCACCTGATCGGCCTGGTCTGCGACAAGTTCGTGCGCGTGGCCGGCGGCAAGGTCGAGGCCTTCGACGGCGACCTCGACGAATACGCTGCGTGGCTGCGTTCGCGCCCGGGCAGCGAGGCGGCCAAGGGCGAGAAGGCGAGCAAGGCACCCGCCGCCCCGCCGGCGCCCGCGCCCAGGCCCGCCGCGAAGGTCAATCCGCACAAGCTGGCCAAGGCCGAAGCCGAGGTCGCGACGCTGGAATCGCAGCTCGCCGTTGTCGATGCGCAGCTCGCCGATCCCGTGCTCTATGCCGGCGACGGCGCCCGCGCCGCCGAACTCGCGCGCGAGCAGGCGAAGCTGCGCGAGCGGCTGGAACAGGCCGAAGCCGCGCTGCTCGGGCTGTACGACGCCGCATGAGCCAGCAGCTGGTCTACCTGCTGCTGATCTTCTCCCTGCTGGTGGTGCCGCGCGTGCTGCAGCGGATGAAGATCCCGGCACCCATCACCGCGCTGGCGCTGGGCATCGCCGCCATGCTGGCCTGGGGCGATCGCACCCACGACCCCGTGGTGGTGCTGCTGTCGACGCTGGGCATCTCCTCGTTGTTCCTGTTCGCCGGCCTCGAGGTCGAGATCCAGGCGTTGCGCCGCGGGCTCGGGCGGCTGCTCACCCACCTGGCCATCCGGATCGCCTCGATGCTGCTGGTCGGCTGGCTGGCGTGGCGTTACCTGGAGTTGGGCTGGCAGGCCTCGGCGCTGATCGCGCTTGCCCTGCTGACGCCGTCGACCGGCTTCATCCTCGATACGCTCGAACGCCTCGGCCTGGACGAGGAGGAGCGCTTCTGGGTCACGAGCAAGGCGATCGCCGGCGAACTGCTGGCGCTGGCAGTGCTGTTCGTCGCGCTGCAGGCGGACGACTCCCTGCACTTCGCCGCTGCCAGTGGCGCGATGATCGCGTTGCTGGTCGGCCTGCCGTTGCTGTTCATGGCCCTGGGGCGCTGGGTCGTGCCGCACGCGCCGGGCTCGGAGTTCTCGCTGCTGGTGATGGTCGGCATGGTCGCCGCCTACGTCACCTTCAACCTCGGCGTGTACTACCTGGTGGGCGCCTTCATTGCCGGGCTGGCCGCGCGCCTGTTGCAGGAGCGCATGCCGAAGCTGGCCTCGTTCGAGAATATCCATGCCCTGCGGCTGTTCGCGACCTTCTTCGTGCCGTTCTACTTCTTCCACGCCGGCACGGAAATCTCGCGCGACGCGCTGAGCTGGGATGCCCTGGTGCTCGGCCTGGGCATTACCGCCGTGGTGCTGCCGCTGCGCGTGGCGGTAATCTGGCTGCAACGCCGGATCCTGTTCAAGGAGGACCACAAGAGCGCGATGAACGTGTCGGTGGCGCTGGCCCCGACCCTGGTGTTCACCCTGGTGATCGCCGAAGTGCTGCACAGCCGCTTCGCGATCCCCGGCGCGCTGTTCGGCGGCCTGGTGCTGTACACCACGCTCAACACGATGCTGCCGTCGCTGGTCTTGCGCCAGCCGTTCGACATCGACCCGCTCGACGCGGGCAAGCCATGGCGGCACCCCGAGGACGTCAGTCCCTCAGGAAATACTCCACCGTCGTCACCACCCGGACTTTCTTGACCTGCGGGCTGCCCTGGTCGCGGTCGTTGATGGTGACCACGCCCTGGTTGGCGCTGCGGATGCCGCCCAGGCGCGAGCCGGAATCCTCGGCGAACTGCGCGGCCGATTCGCGCGCGTTGGCGGTGGCCTCGGCGATCAGCGCCGGCTTGATGTCGTTGAGCTTGGTGTAGTCGAACTCCGGCTGGCTGCCCTCGGCGATCATCACGCCGCGGCCTACCAGTTCGCCGCTGCGGCGCAGCGCGGCCAGCGCCTTGGGCACGTCGGAGGTGCGCAGGCTCACGGTGTTGCCGTAGCGGTAGCGTTCGGGCGGGCGGTTGTCGCCGTAGGCCCAGGCCCAGCGGTCCTCCAGGCGCGGCGGCGAGACCACGATCTCGTCCTCCTTGAAGCCGGCGTTGAGGAAGAAGTCGCGGATGGCGGCGGTATTCGCGTCGAGCTGGCGCTGCACGCCGGCCAGGTCGTTGCCGCCGACGGTATGCGGCAGCGGCCATACCACCAGGTCGGCGTCGACGATGCGCTCGGCCGAGCCCTTGACCGTGACGTAGCGGTCCTGGGTCTTGATCGCGACCAGGCCGCGCGAGGCGAACCAGCCGGCACCCAGCACGCCCAGGGCGATCAGCAGGGCGGCGAGGGTGGAGATGGAATGGCGATCGGACATGACGGCTCCTGGGAGGTGGTCTGTACGGGGACGGCTTGATTGTGCCTGCGCAGTCCCCAGAATAGCGGCATGCCGATCTATGCCTTCACCTGCGACGCTTGCGGGCACGCGTTCGACCGCCTGCAGAAGCTTTCCGACCCGGACCCCGAGGCCTGCCCGTCCTGCGGCGCCGCGGCGGTCCGGCGCCAGCTCACCGCGCCCAGCTTCCGCCTGGCCGGCGGCGGCTGGTACGAGACCGACTTCAAGAAGGACGGCGACAGGAAGCGCAACCTGGCCGGGGATGCCGCCAAGCCGGCCACCGAATCGAAGCCCGAGGCCAAGCCCGCGGACGCCAAGCCCGCGGAGGCCAAGGCCAAGCCGGTAGAATGATCGGCTGTTCCCTGCGGCCCCATCGTCCATGCGTACCCATTTCTGCGGCCTGATCGACGAGTCCCTGGTCGGGCAGACCGTCACCCTTTGCGGCTGGGCCGACGTCGCCCGCGACCTGGGTGGCCTGTGCTTCATCGACCTGCGCGATCACGAGGGCATCGTCCAGATCGTGGCCGAGCCGTCCGATGCCGCCGGCAATGCCGCCGTCGTCGCGACCGCGGCCCAGGTGGGCTATGAGGACTGCCTGCGCGTCACCGGCACCGTGCGCCGGCGCGAGAGCGTGAACGCGAAGATCCGCACCGGCCAGGTGGAAGTGGTGGCCACGGCCATCGAGGTGCTGAACAAGGCCGAGCCGCTGCCGTTCCACGCCCATGAGAACGCCGGCGAGGACATCCGCCTCAAGTACCGTTACCTGGACCTGCGCACCCCGGAGATGCAGCGCAAGATGCGCACCCGCATCCGCCTGGTGCAGGCGCTGCGCCGCTGGCTGGATGCGCGCGGTTTCCAGGACATCGAGACGCCGATCCTGACCAAGGCCACGCCGGAAGGCGCGCGCGACTTCCTGGTCCCGGCGCGCATGCATCCGGGCGAGTTCTACGCGCTGCCGCAGTCGCCGCAGCTGTTCAAGCAGATCCTGATGGTGGCCGGCTTCGATCGCTATTACCAGATCGCGCGCTGCTTCCGCGACGAAGCCTTGCGCGCCGACCGCCAGCTCGAGTTCACCCAGCTGGACATGGAGTTCGCCTGGGTCGACGAGAAGATCGTGCAGGACACCACCGAGCAGATGGTGCGCGACGTGTTCGCCGAAGTGATGGACGTCGACCTGGGCGCCTTCCCGCGCATGACCTATGCCGAAGCCATGCGCCGTTACGGTTCCGACAAGCCGGACCTGCGCATCGCGCTGGAGCTGGTGGACGTGGCCGACCTGGTCAGGGACAGCCAGTTCAAGGTGTTCGCCGACTGGGCCGGCGCCGACGGCGGCCGCGTCGCCGCGCTGCGCATTCCCGGCGGCGCCTCGCTGTCGCGCAAGCAGATCGACGAGTACGCCGCGCACGCTGCGAAGTACGGTTCCAAGGGCCTGGCGTACGCGAAGATCGACGAGGCGGGCGCGGTCAACTCGCCGATCGCCAAGTTCTTCGACGAGGCCGGTTTCGCCGCGCTGTTGCAGGCGGTGGGCGCGGGCAACGGCGACATGGTGTTCTTCGGCGCGGGCCCGTACAAGGCGGTCTGCGACTTCATGGGCGCCGTGCGCCTGAAGGCCGGCAAGGACTTCGGCCTGGTCGAAGCGGGCTGGAAGCCGCTGTGGGTCACCGACTTCCCGATGTTCGAATGGGACGACGAGGAGCAGCGCTACGTCGCGTTGCACCACCCGTTCACCGCGCCGGCGGTGGACGACGAGGCCGACCTGCGCGCCAACGCCGCGACCGCGGTCAGCCGCGGCTACGACATGGTGCTCAACGGCAACGAGATCGGCGGCGGCTCGATCCGCATCCACCGCTCGTCGATGCAGAGTGCGGTGTTCGACCTGCTCGGCATCGGCGCCGACGAGGCGCAGGCCAAGTTCGGCTTCCTGCTCGACGCGCTGAAGTACGGCGCGCCGCCGCACGGCGGCATCGCCTTCGGCATCGACCGCATCGCCGCGCTGATGGCCGGCACCGAGTCGATCCGCGACGTCATCGCCTTCCCCAAGACCACGACCGCGCAGTGCCTGATGACCGACGCACCGTCGCCGATTCCGGACAAGCAGCTGGCCGAGGTCCACGTGGCGGTGCGGACTAAGGAATGAGCGGGGCGCTGGCGATCCGGCGTGCGGCATCGCCCGACGCGGCGGTGCTGTCGGCGATCGGGCGCGAGACGTTCATTCACACGTTCGGTCACCTGTACGCGCCGGAAGACCTGGCGGCCTTCCTCGACGAAAGCCATTCGGTCGCGTCGTATGCGGCACTGCTGGACGACCCGCGCTACGGCTTGTGGCTGCTGGAAGAGGCTGGCGAGGGCGCGGGCGCGCGAGTTGTGGGTTTCGCGGTCGCCGGACCGTGCGGCCTGCCGCATGCGGATGTCGCACCCGGGGACGGCGAGCTCAAGCGCCTCTACCTGCTGCCGGAAATCCAGAACGGCGGCTGGGGCGGCAAGCTGTTCGACACCGCCATCGACTGGCTGCAACGCGAGGGCCGGCACCGGATATGGATCAGCGTGTGGTCCGAGAACTTCGGCGCGCAGCGCTTCTATGCGCGCCACGGATTCGGCAAGGTCGCCGAATACGAGTTCCCGGTCGGCCGCCATCGCGACATCGAATTCATGTACCGGCGCGACCCGGAATGACACGGGCCGGCAGCCGCCGGCTGGTCCTGCTGCACGGCCTGTGGATGCACGGCGTGTCCATGTACTGGCTTGCCGCACAACTGCGTGCGCAAGGCTGGGACCCCGAAATCTTCAGCTACCACAGCGTGGTCGACGGCCCCGAACGGACCATCGGGCGGCTGGTCGATGTGTTGGGCGATGGCGGCGAAACAGCCATCGTCGCCCACAGCCTCGGCGGTCTCGTCGCCTTGCAGGCGCTTTGCTTGGCGCCGGCGCTGCCGGTGTCGCGGGTGGTGTGCATCGGCTCGCCGCTCGCCGGGAGCCGTGCGGCGGCAGGCATGGCACGTTGGCCCGGAGCCGCGGGATTGCTCGGGCGCAATGCGCCGCTGCTGCAGACCGGATTCCCGTGCTGGCAGGGCCGGGCCGAAGTCGGGGCGATCGCCGGCCGCGTGCGCGTCGGCCTGGGTGCGCTGTTCGCCGGCTTCGACGGCGAGCACGACGGCACGGTGGCAGTGGCCGAGACCAGGCTCGAGGGTCTGGCCGACCATGCGCTGGTCGATGCCAGCCACAGCGGCCTGCTGTTCTCGCGCGCTGTCGCCGACCACGCCGTGGCATTCCTGCGCGACGGGCGGTTCCAGGCCGGGGCGCCGGGTGCCGGGACGCGCTAGAATCCCGGCCTTTCCAGCACCAGGCACCACGTTCCATGGGTAGAGGACCGTCGATCGAAGGCCGCAAGAACGCCGAGGATGCGCGTCGCGGCAAGATTTTCACCAAGATCATCCGCGAGATCTCGGTTGCCGCCCGCAGCGGTGGCGGCGATCCTGCCGGCAACCCGCGCCTGCGCAGCGCGATCGACAAGGCGCTGTCGTCCAACATGTCCAAGGACGTCATCGAGCGCGCGATCAAGAAGGCGACCGGCGAACTCGAGGGCGTGGACTATGAGGAAATCCGCTACGAGGGCTATGCGCCCGGCGGCATCGCCGTGATCGTGGACTGCCTCACCGACAACCGCGTGCGCACCGTGGCCGACGTGCGCCATGCCTTCGGCAAGTTCGGCGGCAACCTCGGTACCGAGGGCTCGGTGGCCTTCATGTTCCACAAGGTCGGCGTGCTGTCGTACGCGGCCGGGGCGGACGAAGAGAAGATCACCGAAGCCGCGATCGAGGCCGGCGCCGACGACGTGGTCGTGTATCCGGAAGACGGCGCGATCGACGTGATCACCTCGCCCGACGCGTTCGCCGAGGTCAAGGCGGCAATGCAGGCCGCCGGACTGGAGCCGGGCATCGCCGAGATCACCATGCGCGCCGACAACGACACGAAGGCCGAAGGCGAGACCGCCCAGCAGGTGGTCAAGCTGCTGCGCTGGCTCGAGGACATGGACGACGTGCAGGCCGTGCATTCCAACGCCGACCTGCCCGCCGACGCCTGGACGTAGACTGGGACCGTGATCCGCATCCTCGGCATCGATCCAGGCTCCCAGCGCACCGGAATCGGCGTGATCGACGTGGATGCCACGGGGCGCTGCCGCTACGTGCATGCGCAGGCACTGGTGCTGCTCGGCGCCGACGATTTCCCGTCGCGCCTGGGCCTGCTGTGCGACGGGCTGGAAAGCCTGCTCGACGAATGGCAGCCGCAGCAGATCGCGATCGAGACGGTGTTCATGGACAAGTCCGCGACCTCGGCGTTGAAGCTGGGGCACGCGCGCGGCGCCGCGCTGGCCACGGTGGTGCGGCGCAAGCTGCCGGTCAGCGAGTACGCGCCGCGGCTGATCAAGCAGTCGCTGGTGGGACGCGGCGCCGCGGACAAGGCACAGGTGCAGCACATGGTGCGCCTGCTGTTGAACATGGCCGACGCCAGGCTGCAGGCCGACGCCGCCGATGCGCTGGCGGTGGCGTTGACCCACGCGCACATGAGCGCCACCGCCGGGCGTACCGGCGTCAGTACGCAACTGTTGCGGAGGCGCGGCGGATGATCGGCAGGCTGAGGGGAATCCTTGCGCACAAGCAGCCGCCCTGGCTGGTGGTGGACGTCAATGGCGTCGGCTACGAGCTCGAGGCGCCGATGAGCACCTTCTACGACCTGCCCGAGGTCGGTCGCGAGGTCTCGTTGTTCACCCACTACGCGCAGAAGGAAGACAGCGTCGCGCTGTACGGTTTCCTGCGCGAGGGCGAGCGCCGGCTGTTCCGCGACGTGCAGAAGGTCTCCGGCATCGGCGCGAAGATCGCGCTGGCGGTCCTGTCAGGAGCCAGCGTCGACGAGTTCGCGCGGCTGCTGCAGGCCGGCGACATCACCGCGCTCACCCGCATCCCGGGCATCGGCAAGAAGACTGCCGAGCGCATGGTCGTGGAGTTGCGCGATCGTGCGGCCAGCTCTGACTGGGGTGTCCTCGGTGCCGGCGGCGGACCGCTGGCCGGCAACGCCGGCGCGGGCGATCCCCAGTCCGAGGCGACCGTGGCCCTGCAGCAGCTGGGCTACAAGCCCGCCGAGGCCGCGCGCATGGCACGCGATGCCGCAGCCCCTGGCGACGAAGCCGCCGCCATCATCCGCAAGGCGCTACAGTCCGCGCTCCGCTGACGCCCGAGTCCATGTCGACTTCCAAGCACCCACGCAACCAAACCGGGGCCGCCGCCCTGGTGGTCGGCGCCATCGGCGTCGTCTTCGGCGACATCGGCACCAGCCCGCTGTATACGCTGAAGCAGGCGTTCGGCCCGCACTACGGCCTGGTCGCCAACCACGACACCGTGCTGGGCATCCTGTCGCTGGTGTTCTGGGCGCTGACGATGGTGGTCACGGTGAAGTACGTGACCGTGATCATGCGCGCCGACAACGAAGGCGAGGGCGGCATCATGGCGCTGATGTCGCTGGCCCAGCGCAGGCTCAAGCCCGGTTCGCGCTCCGTCTACCTGGTCGGCATCCTCGGCATCTTCGGCGCCTCGCTGTTCTTCGGCGACGGCGTGATCACCCCGGCGATCTCGGTACTGTCGGCGGTCGAGGGCCTGGAAGTGGTCGCGCCACAGTTGCACCACTGGGTGGTGCCGGTCGTGGTCATGGTCCTGCTGGCATTGTTCCTGGCCCAGCGCTACGGCACCGAGAAGGTCGGGCTGGTGTTCGGCCCGGTGATGATCACCTGGTTCCTGGCGCTGGCCGTGCTGGGCGTGGTCAACATCCTGCACGCGCCGGAAGTGCTCAAGGCGATCAACCCGTGGTGGGCGATGCGCTTCTTCGCCGAACACCACTTCGGCGGGATCTTCATCCTCGGCGCCGTGGTCCTGGCGGTGACCGGCGGCGAGGCGCTGTACACCGACATGGGCCATTTCGGCGCCGAACCGATCCGGCGCGGCTGGTACTTCTTCGTCCTGCCGGCGCTGATGCTCAACTACCTGGGGCAGGGCGCGCTGGTGCTCGAGGACCCGACCGCGATCGTCAACCCGTTCTACGTCGGCGTGCCGGCCTGGGCGCGCTGGCCGATGATCTTCCTGGCGACGTGCGCAACCGTGATCGCCTCGCAGGCGGTGATCACCGGCGCGTTCTCGATTTCGCGACAGGCCATGCAGCTGGGCTACATCCCGCGCATGGCGGTCAAGCACACCTCGCGCGAAACCATCGGCCAGATCTACATCCCGGCGGTCAACTGGACGCTGATGGTGCTGGTGATCGGCCTGGTGCTGTCGTTCCAGACCTCGACCGCCCTGGCCACCGCCTACGGCATCTCGGTGTCGGCAACCATGCTCATCGACACCCTGCTGCTGGCCATCGTCGCAGGCGAGCTATGGCCGCGCGCGCGCAACTGGGTGTTCGGCCTGTGCGTGCTGTTCGTCGTCGCCGACATCGGCTTCCTCGTGGCCAACGCGGCCAAGATCCTGGACGGCGGCTGGTTCCCGGTGGTGCTGGGCATCGTCCTGTTCACCCTGATGCGTACCTGGCGCCGTGGCCGGGAACTGCTGTACCAGCAGATCCGCAAGGGCGGCATCCAGCTCGACACCTTCCTGCCGGGCCTGATGCTGGCGCCGCCGGTGCGGGTGCCCGGGACGGCCGTGTTCCTGATCGCGCAGCAGGGCATGGTGCCGCAGGCGCTGCTGCACAACCTCAAGCACAACAAGGTGCTGCACGAGCGCAACGTGTTCCTGACGGTGAAGACCCTCAACGTGCCGTACGCGCCGAAGGGCAGCCGCCTGCAGATCGATCCGATCGGCGACGAGTTCCACCGGGTGACGATCCGCTTCGGCTTCATGGAGACTCCGGACGTGCCGCTGGCGCTGATGCGCTCCTGCGACGAGGGAGGGATCCATTTCGACCCGATGGACACGACCTATTTCGCCAGCCGGGAGAACGTGGTGGCCAGCCGCCGCGGCGGCATGCCGGTCTGGCGCGACAAGCTGTTCGCGGTCATGCACCGCAACGCCGCGCCGGCCACCGGGTTCTTCCACATCCCCGGCAACCGGCTGGTGGAGCTCGGGTCGCAGGTGGAGATCTGAGAAGAGCCGGGAGTGAGGGGAATGAGGGGAATGATGGGAATGGCAGGAGCAGTACGACCGGAAGCGCTCCTGTTCTGCCCATTCCCCTCATTCCCCTCATTCCCTTCATTCCCCGCATAATCAAGCCATGACCGAAGAACGCCTCATCGCCGCCGACGCCACCCGCGAGGACGACGCCGTCGAGGCCTCGATCCGGCCGCGGCGCCTGGACGAATACCTCGGCCAGAACGCGGTGAGGGAGCAGCTCGGGATCTATATCGAAGCCGCCCGCAAGCGCGGCGACGCGATGGACCACGTGCTTATCTTCGGCCCGCCGGGCCTGGGCAAGACCACCCTGAGCCATGTCATCGCCAACGAGCTCGGGGTCGGGCTGCGGGTGACCTCGGGGCCGGTGATCGAGAAGGCCGGCGACCTCGCCGCGCTGCTGACCAACCTGCAGCCGCACGACGTATTGTTCATCGACGAGATCCATCGCCTCTCGCCGGTGGTCGAGGAGGTGCTGTACCCGGCGATGGAGGATTTCCAGATCGACATCATGATCGGCGAGGGCCCTGCGGCGCGCTCGATCAAGCTCGACCTGCCACCCTTCACCCTGGTCGGCGCGACGACCCGCGCCGGACTTCTGACGGCGCCGCTGCGCGACCGCTTCGGCATCGTCCAGCGGCTGGAGTTCTACTCGCCGGAAGAGCTCACCCGGATCGTGCGCCGGTCGGCGCAGATCCTCGGCATCGCCTGCGAGGCCGAGGGCGCCGGCGCCATTGCCCGGCGCGCGCGCGGCACCCCGCGCATCGCCAACCGGTTGCTGCGGCGGGTGCGCGACTATGCCCAGGTACGCGCCGGCGGCCACATCGATGCCGGCGTGGCGGCAGCGGCCATGGAGATGCTGCAGGTCGACCCGGAGGGTTTCGACGAGCTCGACCGGCGCCTGCTGCGCACGATCGTGGAGGCCTTCGATGGCGGTCCGGTCGGCGTCGAGTCGCTGGCCGCGGCCCTGAGCGAGGAGCGCGGCACCCTGGAGGACGTGGTCGAGCCCTACCTGATCCAGCAGGGCTTCCTGGTGCGCACGGCCAGGGGGCGCATGGCGACGGCGAAGGCGTACCAGCATCTGGGCCTGCGGCCCAAGGGGAATAGGGAATCGGGAATAGGGAATGGGGGGCCTCGGGAGTTGTTCTAGTCCCTGGTACTCCCATGTCGAAATACCTTCAGGCTACCTTGCTCATTCCATTCCCCATTCCCTTCACTCCCCTCATTCCCGGTCCTTAACCAGTGTTCATCCACCCCGTCCGCGTTTACTGGGAAGATACCGACGCCGGCGGCGTGGTCTACCACGCGCAGTACCTGGCCGTCCTCGAGCGCGCGCGCAGTGAGTGGATGCGCGCGCTGGGGCAGGGCCAGGAAGCGATGCGGCGCGGGCGCGACGGACACGAGCATGGCCTGGTGTTCGCGGTGCGCGCGATGCAGGTCGACTTCCGCCTGCCGGCACGGCTGGACGATGCGCTGGAGGTCGGCGTCGTGCTGCGCGAGTGCAGGCGCGCGAGCCTGGTGATGGTCCAGGAGATCCGCCGCGACGGCGTGCTCCTGCTCGACGCCACGGTGCGCATCGCCTCGCTGGATGCAGCCGGCTTCAAGCCGCGGCCGATCCCGCCGGCGTTGCTCGAACAACTCAAGCCCCTGGAGGCAAACCCCTGATGCAGCAGCCCATCGAACCCATCACGGCCGCGGCCACCGACGGCAACGGCATCGACATGCTGGCCCTGGTGCTGCACGCGAGCCTGCCGGTGCAACTGGTGCTGTTGCTGCTGGTGTTCGGCTCGATCGCCTCCTGGGTGATCATTTTCCGCAAGAAGCGCGTGTTCGACCGCGCCGATCGCGAGGCCGACCGTTTCGAGGAGCGCTTCTGGTCGGGCGCCGAGCTGTCCAAGCTCTATGCCGGCGCCACCGAGCGCAACCGCGAGATCGGCGGGCTCGAGGCCATCTTCGAGGGCGGCTTCCGCGAGTTCGACCGCATCCGCCAGCGCCGCGGCGTCGACAGCCGGATCCAGCTCGAAGGCGCGCAGCGTGCGATGCGCGCGGCCGCGTCGCGCGAACTCGACGGCCTGGAGCGCAACCTGGAGTTCCTCGCCAACGTCGGTTCGATCGCGCCGTACGTGGGCCTGTTCGGCACGGTGTGGGGAATCATGGTGTCCTTCCATGGCCTGTCCAGCGTCAAGGAAGCCACCATCGCCACGGTCGCGCCGGGCATCACCGAGGCGCTGGTGGCCACCGCCATGGGCCTGTTCGCGGCGATCCCCGCAGTCTGGGCCTACAACCGCTACGCCACCAGGGTCGAGCGCCTGTCGGTGCGGTACGACACCTTCTCCGAGGAATTCGCCTCGATCCTGCAGCGGCAAGCCCACGCCGACGAGGCCTGAGCCATGGCGATGACCTCAACCGGGCGGCGCATCCGCAAGCGCAAGCTCAAGGCCGAGATCAACGTCGTGCCTTACATCGACGTGATGCTGGTGCTGCTGATCATCTTCATGGTCACCGCGCCGTTGCTCAACCTGGGCGTGGACGTGAGCCTGCCGCAGGTCGCGGCGGCGACGGTGGAACAGCCGAAACAGCAGGTCGTCGTCCAGGTCGGCGCCGACGGCGCGCTGTCGCTGATCCAGCGCGACGAGCAGGGCGACACCAGCAAGCTGGCGCTGGATGAAGAGGAGCTGATCGCGCGCGTGGCCGCCTTCCGCGCCAACAATTCCGACCTCGTGGTGTTCGTGGCCGGCGACGGTGCCGTGCGCTACGACGCCGTGCTGCGGGTGCTGCAGCGCCTGCGCACCGAGGCCCGCGTGGACAAGGCGACGCTGCTGACGAAGTCGCCGGAGCCGCCGGCAAGGTGAGGGAAACCCGCGCCGATACACGGGTGGCGGTGATGGCGGCGGTCGTGCTGCACGCCGTGCTGTTCGCGTTGATGTTCGCCGGGATGTGGTGGACGCGCCGCGCCGTGCCGGTGTCCGCGGCGGGCCCGGTGATCGAGGCCGACCTGGTCGATCCCGATGCCCTGGCCGTGCCATTGCGGCGCGCGCTGGACGCCCCGGCCATCCCACCGGAACCCGAACCGGAGCCGGTGGTCGAGCCCGAGCCGGCCCCCCCCGAACCCGTGACCGAGCCCGTGCCCTCGCCCCCGGAAGCGCAGCCGGAACCGCAGGAGCGCATTCCCGAGCCGGACACCCGCGAGCAGGAACGCGTCGAGCGCGAGGCCGAGGCCGCGCGCCAGGCCGCGCGCGAACAGGAAGAGAAGCGCCGCCAGGAGCAGATCGACCTCACCGAGCGCAAGCGCCAGGAGGAAGCCGAGCGCAAGCAGCGCGAGATCGCGCGCAAGCTCGAGGCGATCCGCGCCGAGCAGGCCAGGGCCAAGCGCGCCGCCGAGCTGGCCGAGCAACGGCTGCGCCAGATCGAGGACGCCAAGCGGGCAGCCGCGGCCACCAGCGCTGCGCCGCCTCCCCCTGGCAACGAAGGGGTCGACCAAGACCTGGCCTCGCGTTACGCCGCAGCGCTGACCGAAGCGATCCTGCGCAACTGGACGCGGCCGGAGTCGGTGCCGCTGGGCCAGCGCTGCGTGATCGTCATCCGGCAGGTTCCCGGCGGTACGGTCATCGAAGCAAAAGTCGATCCAAGCTGCCCCTACGACGACTTGGGCAGGCGATCGGTCGAAGCCGCGGTGCTCAAGGCCCAGCCCTTGCCGTATGCGGGCTTCGAGGCGGTCTTCAACCGCAACCTGAGGCTCAATTTCGAAGCCGCCGACCGCTGATCGCGACAGGGTCCATTCATCTTTGAGATGATGTTCACGGCCAAGCTGTTAAGACTTCTGAACTTTGCGCCGGAATTCCCACTGATGAGCCACCTGCTGCGCCGCCTGACCTGCCTGTTGCCCCTGCTCCTGGCCGCCCTTTGCGTGCCCGCGCTGGCGCTGGCGCAGGACCGCCCGCTGGAACTGGACATCATCGGCGGCAACGCCGCCGCGCTGCCGATCGCCGTGGTGCCCATGCCGTACCAGGGCACCGCCACGGCCCCCGAGACCGACGTCGCCGCCGTGGTGCGCGCCGACCTCGACCGCTCCGGACAGTTCCGCAGCCTTCCCGAGCGCGACATGGTCCAGCGCCCGGTGCGCGGCGCCGACGTCGACTATCCGGCCTGGCGCCTGCTCAAGCAGGATTTCCTCGTGGTCGGCCGCGTCGTCGACGCCGAGGCCGGCAGCTACCGGGTGGAATACGAACTGTTCGACGTCGCCCGCCAGGAGCGCCTGCTCGGATTCGCGATGACCGCGCGTGCCAACGCCATGCGCGACGTCGCCCACCAGGTCGCGGACGCCATCTACGAAAAGATCCTCGGCGTGCGCGGCGCCTTCTGGACCCGGGTGGCCTATGTCACCGCCACCGGCGTCGGCAACGCGACCCGCTATGCGCTGATGGTCGCCGACTCCGATGGCTGGAATCCGCAGACCGTGGTCCGTTCCGGCGAGCCGCTGCTGTCGCCGGCGTGGAGCCCGGACGGCCGCAAGCTGGCCTATGTCAGCTTCGAAAGCGGCAACTCCACCATCTGGATCCAGGACATCTCCACCGGCGCGCGCGAGCAGGTCGCCAGTTTCCGCGGCATCAACGGCGCCCCGGATTTCTCGCCCGACGGCCGCCGCCTGGCGCTGACCCTGTCCAAGTCGGGCAACCCCGAGATCTACGTCATGGACCTGGGCAGCAAGGCGCTGACCCAGATCACCCGCCAGTTCGGCATCGACACCTCGCCGACCTGGAGCGCCGACGGCAACAGCCTGTACTTCACCTCCGACCGCGGCGGCAAGCCGCAGATCTACCAGGTGCCGGCCAGCGGCGGCAGCGCCACCCGGGTGACCTTCGAAGGCAGCTACAACGCCGACCCGACGGTGTCCTCCGACGGCAAGAAGATCGCCACCACCCAGGGCAGCGGCAACAACTACCGCATCGCCCTGCTGGACCGCAGTCTGGGCACGCCGCGCTGGAGCATGCTCTCGCCCGGTTCGCTGGACGAATCGCCGAGTTTTGCCCCGAACGCGGGGATGTTGCTGTACGCGGCCAAGGAAGGCGGCCGCGGGGTACTGTATGCCGTCTCGGCCGATGCCCGGGTGCGCCAGCGCCTGGTGCTGGCCGATGGGGACGTGCGCGAACCCGCGTGGGGGCCGTACCGGACGCGCCGCTGAATGCGCCCGCCTAGTAACCTGTAAGCCGTTGTAGTTGTCATCCCAACTGTTCCAACCGACGAGGAATCACCATGAACACCACCACCCGCATCCTGCTGACCGCGCTGTTGTGCACGGCGGCGGTCGCCTGCTCGAAGAAGGTCAAGGAGACGCCTCCGGCGCCTGTCGAGCCGACCCCGCCCGCGGTCACCGAGCCCGCTCCGGTCTCCGGCGTCTACACCCCCGAGGACCTGGACACCGACAGCTGCCTGCGCACCCGCGTCGTGTACTTCGATTTCGACCAGGATGCCGTGCGTCCCGAGTTCGAGGCCGCGATGGCCTGCCACGCCAAGTACCTGAGCGACCGCCCGTCCTCGCGCATGAACCTCGAAGGCCATGCCGACGAGCGCGGCAGCCGCGAGTACAACATGGGCCTGGCCGAGCGCCGCGGCAACGCCGTGTCGTCCGCCCTGCAGGCCAATGGCGGTTCCGGCAGCCAGGTCAGCGTGATCAGCTACGGCGAAGAGCGCCCGACCTGCACCGAGTCGAGCGAGGATTGCTGGGCGAAGAATCGCCGCGTCGAGATCGTGTATACCGCGAAGTAAGAGCAACAGCGGGAACGGGGAACAGGGAACAGGGAACGGGCGATGATCGCTCCTCCCGGTTCCAGGTCCTCCGGACAGTCCGGGGTAAGGCAGCGGGGAGTCCGCTGCCTTATTCTTTTGGGGTTCCGGAAACGGTGGGAAGGCGCATGAAGACTGGAATTTCTGCAATCGTGGTGGCCCTCGGGCTGATGGTGGCCGCGCCGTGCGCGATGGCGCAGCGGGCCAGCCTGTCCGAACGGGTGGCGGCGCTGGAGCAGCGCGCGGCGACCGATCGGGGCAACGTCGACCTGCTCAACCAGGTCAATGCGCTGAAGGCCGAGGTGCAGGCGCTGCGCGCCCAGCTCGAGGAACTGCAGCACCAGCAGCAGAAGGCGCAGACCGACGCGCGCAACCAGTACCTGGACCTGGACGGACGGCTGGTGCGCCTCGAGGGTGGCACGCCTGTCGGCACGGTGCCGGCCCCGACGGGGATCGTGGCGGACGTGGCGTCTGCCCCGGTAGCGCCAGCTGCGGTCCCGCCGCCAGCGGCGCCCGCGTCCGATGCAGGCGCAAGCACCACGCCACCTGCCGTCGCCGGAGACGCCGAGCGCATCGCCTACGGTGCCGCCTTCGACGTGCTCAAGGCCGGCCGCTACGACGAATCCGCGCGCCAGTTCGTCGCCTTCCTGGCGCAGTTCCCGGATGGCGCGCTGGCGCCCAACGCGATCTACTGGCTGGGCGAAAGCTATTACGCCACCCAGAACTACCCGCTGGCGCTGCAGCAGTTCCAGGCCCTGCTGGATCGCTATCCGGCGCACGACAAGGCGCCGGGCGCGATGCTCAAGCTCGGCCTGACCCAGTACGGCATGCAGCAGATTGCCGAAGCCGAGGCCACCCTGGCCGCGGTGCCGCAGCGGTATCCGGGCAGCGACGCGGCCCGCACCGCCGAGGACCGCCTGCGCGCGATCCGCCTGGGGAGCCTGCGCTGAGGCGATGGAAAACCGCCTGCGCATCACCGAGATCTTCCTGTCCCTGCAGGGCGAGGCACGCGACGCCGGCTGGCCCACCGTGTTCGTGCGCCTGACCGGCTGCCCGCTGCGCTGCGGTTACTGCGACACCGCGTACGCCTTCCACGGCGGACAGTGGCACGACATCGATGCGATCCTGGCGCAGGTCGCCAGCCACGGCGTGCGCCACGTCTGCGTCACCGGCGGGGAGCCGCTGGCGCAGAAGCGCTGTATCGGCCTGCTGCAACGCCTTTGCGATGCCGGCTACATCGTGTCGCTGGAGACCTCGGGCGCGGTCGATATCGGTGCCGTGGACCCGCGCGTGTCGCGGGTGCTGGACATCAAGACGCCCGGCTCCGGCGAGGTGGCGCGCAACCTGTGGTCGAACATCGCGCTGCTGACGCCGCGCGACCAGGTCAAGTTCGTGGTCTGCGACCGCGCCGACTACGAGTGGGCCTGCGGCGTCGTCGCCGAGCATCGCCTGCATGAACGGTGCGACGTGCTGTTCTCGCCCAGCTTCGGCCAGTTGCCGGCGAGCGACCTGGCGGACTGGATCGTGGCCGACCGCCCGCCGGTGCGCTACCAGTTGCAGTTGCACAAGCTGCTGTGGAACGACGAACCAGGACGTTGAGGAAGGACATGGACGCAAGCGTCTCCAATCCCGCGGTGGTGCTGGTGTCCGGCGGCATGGACTCGGCAGTGGTGCTGGCGATCGCGCGCGAGCAGGGTTTCGCCGTGCACGCGCTGAGCGTGCGCTACGGCCAGCGCCACACCTCGGAACTCGATGCCGCCGACCGCGTTGCGCGGATGCTGGGGGCGGTTGCGCACAAGACCGTGGCCGTGGACCTGGGCAGCATCGGCGGCTCGGCGCTCACGGACACCACCATCGCCGTGCCCGAGGACAGCGACGGCCACGTGATCGGCGCGGACATCCCGGTGACCTATGTGCCGGCGCGCAACACCATCATGCTGTCGCTGGCCCTGGGCTGGGCCGAGGTCGTCGGCAGCGCCGACCTGTTCTGCGGCGTGAACGCGGTCGACTATTCGGGGTACCCGGACTGCCGGCCCGAGTTCATCGAGGCCTTCGAGCGCCTGGCCAACGTCGCTACCCGCGCCGGAGTCGAGGGAGCCGGCTTCCGCGTGCACGCGCCGCTGTTGCACATGTCCAAGGCCGACATCGTGCGTGAAGGCCTGCGCCTGGGGGTGGATTTCGCGCAGACCGTGTCCTGTTACCAGGCCGACGGGCAGGGCCGGGCCTGCGGCCATTGCGATGCCTGCCGGCTGCGCGCCGAGGGCTTCGCCGCCGCCGGCGTCGCCGATCCGACCCGTTACCGGTAAAATCGATCCTTCGTGGGCCGTTAGCTCAGTCGGTAGAGCATCGGACTTTTAATCCGCTGGTCGATGGTTCGAATCCATCACGGCCCACCAATCGCCTCCCTTTCCACAGCGGGCCACAATAGGCCAATGGACGACAACGTTCCCGACGATCCGCTGTACGCCGAGGCGCTGGCCGAGTTCGCGCGCCTGTTCGAGGAAGCCGGCGCGGCCGGCGAACCCGATCGCACCGCGATGACGGTGGCCACGGCCACGCTCGACGCGCGGCCGGCCGCGCGCACGGTGTTGCTCAAGGCCTTCGATCCGCGCGGCTTCGTGTTCTACACCCACATGGACGGGCGCAAAGGCCGCGAGTTGCAGGACAACCCGTACGCGGCGCTGCTGTTCCACTGGCCGCGCGTGCGCGAGGGCGTGCAGGTGCGGATCGAGGGCCGCGTGCACACCGTGCCGGACGACGAGGCCGACGCCTATTTCGCCAGCCGCGCACGCGGAAGCCAGGTCGGTGCCTGGGCGTCGCTGCAGTCGGAAACGCTGGATGCGCGCGCGACCTTCGAGCAGCGCATCGCCGAGGTCGAAGCGCGTTTCGAGGGACGCGAGATTCCGCGTCCGCCGCGCTGGACCGGCTTCCGCGTGCGGCCGCGCTGGATCGAGTTCTGGTATGCCGCGCAGTTCCGCTGGCACGAGCGCTGGTTGTACGAGCGCGACGTCGCCGCGCACTGGTCCAAGCGGATGCTGTATCCGTGAGCGCGCCCGCGCGGCACGGGCCGCGCCGTATCGTCTGCCTCACCGAGGAGCCGACCGAAGTCCTGTACGCGCTCGGCGAGCAGGACCGCATCGTCGGCATCAGTGGCTTCACCGTGCGCCCGCCGCGGGCGCGGCGCGAAAAGCCCAAGGTCAGCGCATTCACCAGCGCGAAGATCGGCGAGATCCTGAAGCTGGAACCGGATTTCGTCGTCGGCTTCTCCGACATCCAGGCCGACATCGCCGCCGAGCTCGTGCGCCGCGGTGTCGAGGTCTGGATCAGCAACCATCGCAGCGTCGACGGCATCGTCGACTACGTGCGACGGCTCGGCGCGCTGGTGGGCGCCGCGGAGCGTGCCAACGCCCATGCGGACGACCTGCAGCGCGGCCTGGACGGGATCGCCGCGCAATCCGCGACGCTGCCGCGCCGGCCGAAGGTCTACTTCGAGGAATGGGACGAGCCGCCGATCACCGGCATCCGCTGGGTCGCCGAACTGATCCGCATCGCGGGCGGCGACGACATCTTCCCGGAGCGTGCGCTGGAGCCGCTGGCGAAGGCCAGGATCCTCGAGGACGCCGGCGAGGTCGTACGCCGCGCACCGGACATCATCCTCGGCTCCTGGTGCGGGAAGAAGTTCCGCCCGGAAAAGGTCGCCGCGCGCCCGGGCTGGGGCGCGATTCCCGCGGTGCGCGACGGCCAGCTGCACGAGGTGAAGTCGCCGATCATCCTGCAGCCAGGCCCCGCCGCGCTCACCGACGGCGTCCGCGAAATCGCCCGCATCATCCGCGACTGGTCAGTCGTTGGCGGCTGAGAGCTGGCGGCCGCGCTCGGCGGCGGCGTGGATGGCGTCGCCGACCAGGCCGCGGAAGCCGCCGGCTTCGAAGGTTTCGATCGCCGCCTGCGTCGTGCCGTTTGGCGAGGTCACCCGGCGTCGCAGCTCGGCTGCGTCGGCGTCGCCCTCGGTGAGCATGCGCGCCGCACCCAGCACCGTCTGCAGCACCAGGGTGCGCGCCGCCTCGGGCTCGAGGCCTTCGGCCAGCGCTGCGGCCTGCATCGCCTCGGCCAGGAGGAACACGTAGGCCGGGCCGCTGCCGGACACGGCGGTGACCGCGTCCATGCGCACTTCGTCGTCGATCCAGACCGTCGCGCCAGCGGCCGAGAGCAGCGTTTCGGCCGCCTGCCGCCCCGCGGCGTCCACGCGGTCGTTGGCGAACAGGCCGGTCACGCCCGCGCCGAGCAGTGCCGGCGTGTTGGGCATGCAGCGCACGACGGCGACGTCGCCGCCTAGCCAGCGTTCGATCTGGATCGCGGTGATGCCCGCCGCGATCGATATCACCAGCGGGCGTTGTCCGCGCGCCTGCGAGGCAAGCGCTTCGCACACGTTGCGCAGCACCTGCGGCTTGACCGCCAGCACCCAGGTCGCGGCGGCGGCCACGGCCTGCGCATTGTCGGCGGTCGCGACCACGCCGAAGTCGCGTTGCAGCGCCTCGCGCAGCGCGTCGACGGGTTCGGCGACGCGGATCGAGCTGCCCGGCGTGCCACGTGCGACGAGGCCGCCGACCAGGCTGCGGGCCATGTTGCCGCCGCCGATGAAGGCGATGGCGTCGGCGGGACTCGGGACTCGGGACTCGGGACTCGGGGGCATGGCGGGACCTTCTAGTTGCGCGGGCCGAACAGGGCGGTGCCGACGCGGACCATGGTCGCACCTTCGGCAATCGCCAGCTCCGCATCGTCGCTCATGCCCATGGACAGCGTGTCGACACCGGCGTGTTGCGTGCGCAGCGAGTCGAACAGTGCGCGCATGCGGGCGAAGGCTTCGCGACGGCGTTCGGGTTCGGGAAGCGGCGCCGGGATCGCCATCAGGCCGCGCAAGGCCAGCGCCGGCTGCGCGGCGACCGCGGCGGCAAGGGCAGGGACGTCCGCGGGGGCGCAGCCATGCTTGCCGGGCTCGGCATCGATGTTCACCTGCAGCAGCACGTTCATCGGGGACCGCCCGGCGTCGCGGTGGCGGCCGAGGGCGGCGGCGAGGCGAACGCTGTCGACGCTCTGGACCCAGTCGAACAGGTCCGCTGCCAGTGCCGCCTTGTTGGACTGGAGGTGGCCCACGAGGTGCCATTCGACCGGGGGGCCTCCGGCCGCGGCGAGTGCCTCCGCCTTGGCCCGGGCTTCCTGGACGTAGTTCTCGCCGAAGGCGGGGACCTCGCCGGGGCGCTCCTGGCGCCAGGCGGAGGCCATTTCCGCGACCGCCGTCACAGGATGCCGCTTGCTCACGGCGAGTAGTCTTGGAGCTGGCCGCCCGGAGCGCCTCGCTGCGTTATCGAGCGACTGCAGGAGGGCGTGCAACTTGTCGCGCGGGGTGTTTTGCATTTCGCCATATACTGCTACAACGCATCCGCCGCGATCCAGCGCGGCGCAGGGGAAGCAAAGCCAATGGATATCGCCGAACTGCTGGCATTCTCGGTCAAGAACAAGGCCTCGGACCTGCACCTGTCGGCCGGGCTGCCGCCGATGATCCGCGTCGATGGCGACGTGCGCCGCATCAACATCCCGGCACTGGACCACAAGCAGGTGCACGCGCTCGTCTACGACATCATGTCGGACAAGCAGCGCCGCGACTACGAGGAATTCCTCGAGGTCGACTTCTCGTTCGAGATCTCCGGCCTGGCCCGCTTCCGCGTCAACGCCTTCAACCAGAACCGCGGCGCCGGCGCCGTGTTCCGCACCATTCCGTCCGAGGTGCTCACCCTGGAGCACCTGGGCTGCCCGCCGATCTTCAAGGAACTGATCGACCAGCCCCAGGGCCTGATCCTGGTGACCGGGCCGACCGGCTCGGGCAAGTCGACCACGCTGGCGGCGATGCTCGACCACATCAACAAGAGCGAATACGGCCACATCCTCTCGGTCGAGGACCCGATCGAATTCGTGCACACCTCGCAGAAGTGCCTGGTCAACCAGCGCGAGGTGCACCGCGACACCCACGGCTTCGGCGAGGCGCTGCGCTCGGCGCTGCGCGAAGACCCCGACTACATCCTGGTCGGCGAAATGCGCGACCTGGAAACCATCCGCCTGGCGCTGACCGCCGCGGAAACCGGACACCTGGTATTCGGCACCCTGCATACCTCGTCGGCGGCCAAGACCGTGGACCGCATCATCGACGTGTTCCCCGCCGGCGAGAAGCCGATGGTGCGAAGCATGCTTTCGGAAAGCCTGCGCGCGGTGATCTCGCAGGCGCTGCTGAAGAAGAACGGCGGCGGCCGCACCGCGGCGTGGGAAATCATGGTCGGCACCCCGGCCATCCGCAACCTGATCCGCGAGGACAAGGTCGCGCAGATGTATTCGGCGATCCAGACCGGACAGCAGGCGGGCATGATGACGCTCGACCAGCACCTGCAGGACCTGGTGAAGCGCTCGATGGTGACCAAGGCGCACGCGCGCGAGTACGCGAAGGACAAGCGGCTGTTCGATTGAGCGGCCGCAGGAGCAGACAGGCATGAGCACAACCCCCGGAAGCGGCATCGACTTCACTTCGTTCCTGAAGCTGATGGCGCACCAGAAGGCATCGGACCTGTTCATCACCGCCGGCATGCCGCCGTCGATGAAGGTGCACGGCAAGATCGCGCCCATCACCCAGAGCCCGCTGACGCCGCAGCAGGCGCGCGACCTGGTCCTCAACGTGATGAGTCCGCCGCAGCGCGAGGAGTTCGAGCGCACCCACGAGTGCAATTTCGCCATCGGCGTGGCCAGCGTCGGCCGCTTCCGCGTGTCCTGCTTCTACCAGCGCAACCAGGTGGGCATGGTGTTGCGCCGGATCGAATCCAAGATCCCGAGCATCGACGAGCTCGCGCTGCCGCCGATCATCAAGACCCTGGCGATGACCAAGCGCGGCATCATCATCTTCGTCGGCGCCACCGGCACCGGCAAGTCGACGTCGCTGGCGGCGATGATCGGCTACCGCAACCAGAACTCGACCGGCCACATCATCACCATCGAGGACCCGATCGAGTTCGTGCACAAGCACGAGGGCTGCATCATCACCCAGCGCGAGGTCGGCATCGACACCGACAGCTGGGAAGCGGCGCTGAAGAACACCCTGCGCCAGGCGCCGGACGTGATCATGATCGGCGAGGTCCGCACCCGCGAGGGCATGGACCATGCCATCGCCTTCGCCGAAACCGGCCACCTGGTGCTGTGCACCCTGCACGCGAACAACGCCAACCAGGCGATGGACCGCATCATCAACTTCTTCCCCGAGGACCGCCGCGGCCAGCTGCTGATGGACCTGTCGCTGAACCTCAAGGGCGTGGTCGCGCAGCAGCTGATCCCGACTCCCGACGGCAAGGGCCGGCGCGTGGCGATGGAGATCCTGCTCGGCACGCCGCTGGTCCAGGACTACATCCGCGACGGCGAGGTCGGCAAGCTCAAGGAAGTGATGAAGGAATCCGTCAACCTCGGCATGAAGACCTTCGACCAGGCCCTGTTCGAGCTGTTCCAGGCCGGCGAGATCTCCTACGAGGACGCGTTGCGCTACGCCGACTCCGCCAACGAGGTGCGCCTGCGCATCAAGCTCGCGCAGGGCGGCGACGCGAAGACGCTGTCGGCGGGCCTCGACGGCGTCGAAGTCTCCGAAGCGAAATAAAAAGGGGACGGAGGTAATTAATCGCTGCCGGAGGTCATCGGCAGCGACTGGGGGACGGAGCGATTAATTACCTCCGTCCCCTTTTTACTTTTTTACTCCAGCCCCAGCACGTCCAGCCCCTGCTCGAACGTCACGTCGACCGGGATGCCGGCGGCGGAGAGCTTCTCCAGGTCCGCGGCCAGCTCCGGGCCGACCTGGCCCATGCCGTCGGTGAGCTGCTTGGCCGCATCGTAATCTCCATCGCCCTGGATGGTCAGCAGCTTGCGGCTGAGTGCATCGGTGGCGGCGCGGAACTTGTCGAAGTCGACGCGGTAGCGGCCGGTGTCCGGATCGCGCGCGAACGCGCCCTGCTCTGCGAAGAAGTTGAAGCGGACCATGTTGGCGCGGGCGTGTGCGTCGGTGGCGCCGAAGCGCACCGAGCGCAGGATGCCGGCGAGGAAGGTGACGTAGTTGTCCATCAGCTTCGACTCGTCGAGCTCGCCCTTGGCGGCCAGCGAATTGATCATGTACAGGCCCAGTACGTCGGCCTTGCCTTCCTCGAAGCTGGAGGCGTAATCCTTCAGCGCCGCGGACACGGTGCCCTTGCCGTCCAGCGTGTTCTTGATGCCGAGGCCGTGCGCGACTTCATGGAACATGGTGTTCTGGAAGAAGGCGTCGAAGGTGATGTGCGCGAGCTGGTCCTGCGCGACCAGTTCGCCGGCGATCGGCACCATGATGGTGTCGAACTTGGCCTGCATCACGTTCTCCAGCTGCAGCCGGCGGGTCCCCTTGGCCAGCTGCACTTCCTCGTCGTTGGGCAGGTTGATGGCGATGGTCTTGGCGCCGACGTTGGCGTTGCCGCCGTAGTACACGACCTCGTAGGCATTGAGGTCGGCGTTGGAACCGGGCGTTTCGGCCTTGTACTTCGCGTCGACCGGCAGCCCGCGCTGCAGCTCCGGCAGGAACGCGGCGAAGCGCGCCAGGCGCTCGCTCCAGGCCTGGTCCTTGATGAGCACCAGTCCCTCGTACGCGGTCTTGTAGCCGAAGAGCTGGTCCTCGTAGCTCTCGATCGGGCCGATCACGATGTCGACCGGGTTGTCCTTCATGTTCATCCAGGCCATGTCGCTGGGCTGGAAGTCGTCGTCGAGCAGGGCGTCGGCGCGCATCGTGAGGTAGTTGGCGAAGCCGCGGTGGGCGCTGACTTCGGCGGCTTCGCGCAACAGCGCCGCGGCGCGTTCGAGCTCGGCCTTGTAGGCCACGTGGTAGGGCACGGTGACCAGCTTGCCGGCGTCGTCGCGGCGCAGCAGGGTGTACCAGGACGCCTTGTCGGCCAGCGGCGCCTGCTCGAACTCGGCGCGGGTCATGTCGGCCGGATAGAATACGCCGCCCGGCGGGCGCGGGCCGACGTCGGGCAGCAGCGGCGTGTCGGCGTTGAGCCGGTCCCAGGGCCCGAAGTTCAGGGCGATCAACTCGCGGGTGGCCGCGTCCGGTGCACGCGCCAGCAATGCTTCGCGGTCGCCGTCCCAAGACTGCTTCCAGAAGATGTCGTCCATCACCTGGCTGGCCTGGACCAGCAGCGCGATCATGCGCTTGCCGTCGGCGTCGAAGGTGGAGAGGTCGGCCTTGAGCTGCACCGTTGCGTAGTCGCCCGCATGCCTGGCGGCATAATCGGCCGTCGCGTCCGGAGCGGTACCCGCTGCGGCCGGCGACGCCGGTTCCGCCGCGTCGCGCTGGCATCCGGCCAGGGCCAGGGCCGCCAGTCCGGCCAGGAGCAGGGCGTGGCGTGCACGGGATGGGCGGGCGGTCATGGGCGGCTCCGGGTCGGTCAGGGGGCTGTCATCGTAGCGCAGGCTAGAATGGCTGCATGGACCCGTTCGAGACCCGTTCCCTCGAAAGCCAGGTGCTGATCGCCCTGCCGACCCTGGCCGACCCGAATTTCTCGCGCAGCGTCACCCTGGTCTGCCAGCACGACGCCGAAGGCGCCATGGGCCTGGTGGTCAACCGTGCCTCGGAGTACACGCTGGGCGAGGTGTTCCGGCAGATGGGCATCGAGAGCGCCGACGAGGCGCTGTGCGCGCGGCAGGTGATCGCAGGCGGCCCGGTGCATCCGGAGCGCGGCTTCGTCATCCACGACGGCGAACACGGCTGGGACTCGAGCCTGGAGATCGCCGAGCGCCTGTACGTCACCACTTCCCGCGACGTGCTCGAGGCGATGGCTCGCGGTGAAGGCCCGGCGTCGGCGACGGTGGCCCTGGGTTGCGCAGGATGGGGCGCCGGCCAGCTCGAGCACGAAATCGTGGAGAACAGCTGGCTCACCGCGCCGGCGGATCCGGAACTGTTGTTCGGCTTGCCGCTGGAGGCGCGCTGGCAGGCGGCGGCCGGACGCATCGGCGTGGACATGTCGCGGATCGCCGACTACAGCGGCCATGCCTGAGCCCGCCATGCCCGGGGCCACGATCCGCCGCGACGGCACGGTGCTCGCCTTCGACGTGGGCGCGCGCCGCATCGGCGTTGCCGTCGGCAGCGCCTTCGGCCACGGCGGCCGCGCACTGGCGGTGGTGGACGTGCATGCGCAGGGCCCGGACTGGCCGGCGATCGACCGACTGCAGCGCGAATGGCGCCCCGACGGCTTCGTGGTCGGCGACCCCATGACCCTGGATGGTGGCGACCAGCCGATCCGGCGCGTGGCCCACGCCTTCGCGCGCGAATTGTCGGCGCGCTACGACCGGCCGGTGGTGCTGGTCGACGAACGTTCCAGTTCCATCGAGGCCGCGCAGCGCTTCGCCAGCGAGCGCGCCGAAGGCAAGCGCCGCCGCCGCGACGCCGCGG
>NZ_JARUVM010000139.1 GCF_029763755.1 Luteimonas sp. 8-5 | reverse complement strand
TGCTCGTCGACCTGGTGGATGCTGGCGTTGACCGGGCCGACCTCGATGCAGTGGGCACCGAGCGGGGCGATGAAGCGCGCATCGGAGGTGCCGCCGCCGGTGCTCTCTTCCGGGACGGCGCCGGCGTGCGCGGCGAGTACCTCGCGGGCCGCGGCACGCAGCGGCCCTTCCGGGGTGAAGAACGGCTCGCCGCTTTCGTGCCAGTGGATTGCGAAGTCCAGGCCGTGCGCCTGCAGCATCGCTTCGCATTCGGCACGCAACGCGGCCGCGGTCCAGTGCGGGTTGTAGCGCAGGTTGAACAGCACCTGCAGTTCGCCGGGGATGACGTTGCTGGCGCCGGTGCCGGCGTGGATGTTGCTGATCTGCAGGCTGGTCGGCGGGAAGGTTTCGGAGCCGTCGGCCCAGCGACGCGCGGCGAGTTCGGCCAGCGCCGGCAACGCCGCATGCACCGGATTGCGCGCCTTTTCCGGATAAGCCACATGGCCCTGCACGCCTCGCACCGTGAGCGTGCCGGTGAGCGAACCGCGGCGGCCGACACGCAGCAGGTCGCCAAGCACGCGGGTGGAGGACGGTTCGCCGGTGATGCACCAGTCGATGCGCTGGCCGCGTTCGCGGAACACCGACGCGACCTTGCGCACGCCGTCGATGGCATCGCCCTCCTCGTCCGAGGTGAGCAGCAGCGCGACGGTGCCGCGGTGGTCGGGATGCGCGGCGACGAAACGCTCCAGGGCAATGACGAACGCCGCCACGCTGCCCTTCATGTCGGCGGCGCCGCGTCCGTACAGCACGCCGTCGCGCACTTCGGGCACGAAGGGATCGCTGGCCCAGGCTTCGCGCGGGCCAGGCGGCACCACGTCGGTGTGGCCGAGCAGGACCAGCACCGGGCCCTCGCCGCTGCCGTGCGTGGCCCAGAGGTTGTCCACTTCGCCGAAGCGCAGGGACTCGCAGGCGAAGCCGGCACGGCGCAGGCGTTCGGCGATGAGCGGCTGGCAACCGGCGTCGTCCGGCGTCACCGAGGGGCGCAGGATCAGCTCCTTCGCCAGCTGCAGCACTTCGCTCATTTGCCGAACCGCTGCTTGAACCCGTTGTCGCTGAAGCCCTGCGTCACCTTGCCGTCGCCGGTTACCACCACCGGGCGACGGATGAGTTGCGGGTATTCCTTCAGCAGCAGCTTCCATTCCGCGTCCGAACCCGGAGTCTTGCGGTTCGGCGCGAGGTTGCGCCAGGTGGTCGACGACTTGTTGACCATGGCGTCCCACCCGCCCAGCGCGTCGCGCCAGGCGAGCAGGGTTTCCGGCGACTGGCGCTGGTCGCGGTAGTCGACGAAGGCATGTTCGACGCCGAATCGGTCCAGCCACTTGCGCGCCTTGCGGCAGGTGTCGCAGTTGGCCAGGCCGTAGAGCGTCGTCATGCCTTCATCGCCCATGTCAGCGCGCCACCACCGGCAGTTCGATGTAGCTGGGAGCGTCTTCCGAATGATGCACGCTGTTGTCGGCCACCACCGCCTCGGACTCGGTCTCGTTCGGTCCGCCGGTGTTGAGGTTGCGCGCGAACTTCGGGAAGTTCGAGCTGGTGACCTCGACGCGGATGCGGTGGCCCTTGTTGAACTGGATCGAGGTCGCGATCGGGGTCGGCTTCAGCGTGTACACCTTGCCCGGTTCCATCAGTTCCGGATCGGTGTAGCTGTCGCGGTAACGCGCACGCAGCATGGTGTCGCCGATGATCCAGGCGGTTCCATCCGGGGCCACGTCGACGAGCTTGACCGCGAAGTCGGTGTCGCGCGCGCTCGAGGACACGTTGAGCACGGCGTCGACGAAGCCCGTCACTTCCAGCGGCTCCTCCAGGGGCTCGCTGGTGTAGACCAGCACGTCGGCGCGCGAGGAGATCGGGCGCTGGTCGAAGGCGCCAGGGATCACGATGCCGCCGTTGCAGCAGTCACCGCCGCCGATGGTCTGCACCGGGTTGGCCGGATCGTAGCGATAGGAGTCAGCCGGCTCGTCGCCGCTCGGCGCCTCGAACGACAGCACGCCGTCGCCGAACATCGAGTTGGCGTCGCCACCCGAACGCAGGTACATGCGCACCGGCTTGGCGGCCTTCGGCGGCCACTGCGCGTCGGACTGCCACTTGTTCAGGCCCATGGTGAAGTAGCGTACGTGCGGCGTGGAGGCCGGGAACGCGGCCTTGCTGCCCTTGAGCCAGCGGTCGAAGAAGGCGAACACCTGGGCGTCGACCGGGAAGCTGGCATCGCCCATCTCGCGGTCGCCGACCCTGTAGTCCTTGCCCAGGCGGGCGAACTGGCAGTGCGGGTTTGGGCCGACCACGACGAACTGGTTGGCGCTGGCCTCGCGGTCGCTGTTGACCGAACGCGCGTGGTTGAACAGCTCCAGGTTCGGGCCGATCGAGACGTCGTACCAGCTGTTGAACCACAGCGCCGGCACGCCCCAGCCCATGGAATCGTGGTACAGGCCGCCGGTGGTCCAGGCCTTGTCGCCGGGGCCGCGGGCGATGAGCTGCTCGAAGGTCGCCGGCGGTTCGCCCAGCGAGGTCAGCAGCTCGGCATACGGCAGGTGCCAGATGTGCTTCTTCCACTCGACCTTGGGCTTGGTCCACTGCAGGTCGTTGTACGCGGCAATGCGCGCGCGCATGGGGCCTTCCAGGTCCTGCGGCAACTCGGGGCGCAGGGGGTTGTCGACGCCGTACATCCACACCGCGAACAGCGTGCGCGGCACGCCGCCGGTGTAGAAGTTGCCCTGCTCCCAGAAGCGGCCGACCTTGCCGATGCCGGCGCCGGCCGCCATCGGCACCATGGCCGCGTGCGCCGGGTGGTTCATGCCCGCCAGCGCGAGCTGCCATTCGGCCGAAGACGAGCAGCCCAGGGTGCCGACCTTGCCGTTGGACCAGGGCTGCTCGGCGATCCAGCTCAGCGTGTCGTAGCCGTCGGTCTGCGGATAACCGAGGATCTCGTACTCGCCCTGGCTGAAGTAGCGGCCGCGCTCGTTCTGGACGATGAAGGCGTAGCCGCGGCGCACCGCCTCGATCGCGTAGCGGATGGTGCCGCCGCGCGGATTGTGTTCGTTGTAGGGCGTCTTCCACAGGATCGTGGGCACGTCGCCGGTCGCGTTCTTCGGGCGATAGATGTTGGTCGACAGGCCGATGCCGTCGCGCATCGGCACCAGCACCGCGGTTTCGGAGTCGGCGATCGAGGCCAGCTCCTTCTGCAGGCCCTCGTCGCTGTAGCGCGACAGGTCCTGCGCGCAGGCGATGGGTGCTGCCATCAGCAAGGTCAGCAGCAGCGATACCACGGTGGTCTTCATTGCACGACTCCCCGGAATGCGAACGGAAGATGGATCACTGAGGTTGTCGCATGCAGTGGCCCTGCCTACCCCTGCCGAAGGTCACGATCCGCCCTTATTCGGCGAGACCGCGCAGCAAATCGTTGACGGACGTCTTGCTTCGCGTCCTGGCGTCGACCTGCTTGACGATCACCGCGCAGTACAGCGAGTGCGATCCGTCCTTCGAAGGCAGCTGCCCGGACACGACCACGCTGTACGGCGGCACGCGGCCGTAGGTGATCTCGCCGGTGGCGCGGTTGTAGATGCGCGTGGACTGGCCCAGGAACACGCCCATGCCGATCACGCTGTGGTGGCCGACGACGACGCCTTCGACCACTTCCGAGCGCGCGCCGATGAAGCAGTGGTCCTCGATGATCGTCGGGCTGGCCTGCAGCGGCTCGAGCACGCCGCCGATGCCTGCCCCGCCGGACAGGTGGCAGTGCTTGCCGACCTGGGCGCAGGAGCCGACCGTGGCCCAGGTGTCGACCATGGTGCCGGCGCCGACCCAGGCGCCGATGTTGACGAAGCTGGGCATCAGCACCACGTCCTTGCCGATGAACGAGCCGCGGCGCACGAGCGCGCCGGGCACCACGCGCGCGCCGAGCTTGCGGAACGCGGCCTCGTCGAACTCGGCGAAGCGGGCCGGGATCTTGTCCCAGAACGGCGCCGGGTCGGCTTCGACCAGCTCCATCTCCTGGGTGCGGAAATACAGCAGCACCGCCTTCTTCAACCACTCGTTGACCAGCCAGCCACCCTTGCCGTCCGGCTCGGCGACGCGGAACTCGCCCTTCTCCAGGCCTTCGATCACGCGTTCGACCGTCGGCCGGGTCGATCCGTCGATCTCGTCGATGGTGAGCATGGTGCGCCGTTCCCAAGCGCTGTCGACCATGAACTTGAGCTCGTCGACGCCCGGGCCCTTGGGCGCGGTCTTCTTCCTGGCCGCGCGCTTGGCCGGCTTCTTGCGTGCTGGCTTCTTCTTTTCCGTGCTCATTGCCGTAGTTCTCCTTCAAGGCAGGCGAGCAGCGCGTCGCGCAGTGCCTGCCGGCGTGGTTCGTCGGCGAGCGGCTGGTCGCGCTCGTCGGTGATCTGGAACACGTCCTCTGCCCGTTCGCCGAAGGTGGCGATGCGCGCGTCGTGCACGCGCAGGCGTTGCTGGCGCAGCACCCGGGTGACGTCGGCGAGCAGGCCCGGGCGATCGGTGGAGACCAGGCTCAGCAGCGTGCGCGCGCCGCCCTCGGCGGTGTCGAAGGCGACCTGCGGCACCAGGCGGAAATGGCGCAGGTGGCGCGGCTGCGCCCGGCGCG
>NZ_JARUVM010000138.1 GCF_029763755.1 Luteimonas sp. 8-5 | reverse complement strand
GCGCTCGGCGATGCCCTGCGCGCGTGCGGCGGCGCGCACGGCATCGGCGGCCTCGAGCACGCGCAGCGGTTCGGCGCCCGCGATCAGGTAGGCGGGCGCGAGGTCGCCGCTTGCGACGCGCGCGGCCAGCTGTTCGGGGTTGGTGTCCATGCGGCGCGGGCGCCGTCAGGGCGTGGCCGCGGGCGCCTGCTGCGACAGGCGCGAGACCGCGTCGATGCGGCGCAGGATCGACGACACCATCTCCCGGCGCAGCTCGCGCACCAGGATCTCGCGCTCGCCTTCGGTACCGGCGGAGCTGGTCGGCACCGACACGTAGTCGCGGCTGAGCTCGATCGCCTGCTGCGGCACCAGGTCGGTGTCGTCGTCGCGGCGCAGGTCGAAGATCACCGCATAGCGCAGGGTGAACTCCTGCGAGCGACCGAACTGGTCGACGCTGATCGAGGTGTCGCCCAGGCGCTCGCTGATGATGCGCAAGGTGGCGGCGTCCTCGTCGCCAGGCGCGGCGAGGGAAGCGCCGGCGCGCTGCAGCGCCTGCTGCAACTGCTGCGCCAGCGGGCCATCGGGATCGGACGCCTGCACCCGCACCTGCCCCAGGCCCGGCGGCAACAGCAGCGCGTCGCGCAGGTGGAAGCCGCAACCGGCGAGCAGGACCAGCAGGACGAGGACGGAGGCGCGGATCATGCAACCAGTCTAAGTCAGGCGGCCGCGACGATGTTCACGATCTTGGCCGGCACCACGATCACCTTGCGCACCGTCTGGCCTTCCAGGAAGCGGGCCACCCCGGGCTCGGCCAGTGCCGCCGCCTCGACCGCCTCGCGCGGAGCGTCGGGCGCGACCTCGATCGTGCCGCGCA
>NZ_JARUVM010000137.1 GCF_029763755.1 Luteimonas sp. 8-5 | reverse complement strand
AGGAAGCGGGCCACCCCGGGCTCGGCCAGTGCCGCCGCCTCGACCGCCTCGCGCGGAGCGTCGGGCGCGACCTCGATCGTGCCGCGCAGCTTGCCGTTGACCTGGACGGCCATGGTCACGCTGTCGCGCTGCAGCGCAGCCGGGTCGGCGCGCGGGAACGGCACGTCCTCCAGCAGCGTCTCCGGATGGCCCAGCACCTGCCACAGGGCATGGCAGACGTGCGGCGTCACCGGATTGAGCAGTAGCACCATCGCCTGCAGCACTTCGTGGCGCACGGCCCTGCCCTGCTCCGACATGTCCTCGAAGCGGGCCACGTGGTTGAGCAGTTCCATCAGCGCAGCGATCGCGGTGTTGAAACTGTGGCGGCGGCCGTAGTCGTCGCCGACCTTCTGGATCGTTTCGTGCAGTTGCCGGCGCAGGGTCTTCTGCGCGGCGTCCAGGCGCGCGGCGTCGACCTCGGGATGGTCGAGCTGCGCGGCATGTTCCTGCACTTCGCGCCAGAACCGGCGCAGGAAGCGCGCCATGCCCTCGACGCCGGTCTCGTGCCATTCCAGGGACAGTTCCGGCGGGGAGGCGAACATGGAGAACAGGCGCACCGTGTCGGCGCCGTAGCGGTCGACCATCGCCTGCGGATCGACGCCGTTGTTCTTCGACTTGGACATCTTCTCGATGCCGCCCACGTGCACCGGCTTGCCGTCGGCCTTGAGCACGGCACCGGTCACGTGTCCCTTGTCGTCGCGGGTCACGTCCACGTCCGCGGGATTGATCCACTCCCGGTTTCCGTTTTCCGTTTCCCGGTAATAGGTATCGGCGACCACCATGCCCTGGGTCAGCAGGCGCGTGGCGGGCTCGTCGCTCTTCACCAGCCCTTCGTCGCGCATGAGCTTGTGGTAGAAGCGGAAATACAGCAGGTGCAGGATCGCGTGCTCGATGCCGCCGATGTACTGGTCCACGGGCAGCCAGTGGTCGGCGCGCGCGTCGACCATGTCCTTCGCGCCCGGCGAGGTGTAGCGCGCGTAGTACCAGCTCGACTCCATGAAGGTGTCGAAGGTGTCGGTCTCGCGCTCGGCCGCGCGACCGCATTGAGGGCACTGCGTCTTGCGCCATTCCGGGTCGGCCTTGATCGGCGAGCGGACCCCGGAGAACGCGACATCCTCGGGCAGCACCACCGGCAGCTGGTCCTCCGGCACCGGCACCGCGCCGC
Organism: Luteimonas sp. 8-5; assembly: GCF_029763755.1. Classification (GTDB taxonomy): domain Bacteria; phylum Pseudomonadota; class Gammaproteobacteria; order Xanthomonadales; family Xanthomonadaceae; genus Cognatiluteimonas. The sequence goes on along the minus strand of NZ_JARUVM010000137.1, from coordinate 7,399 downwards.
ACTTGTCGCAGTAGATCACCGGGATCGGGCAGCCCCAGTAGCGCTGGCGGCTCACGCCCCAGTCGCGCAGGCGGAAGTTGACCTTGCGCGCGCCGTTGCCGTCGGCTTCGAAACGCGCGGCCAGCGCATTGAACGCGGCGTCGAAATCCATGCCGCTGTACTCGCCCGAGTTGACGAGCGTGCCGCGTCCGGTGAAGGCGCCCTGCTGCTGGATGGAATCGAGATAGTCGCGCACCATCGCCACGGCCGCGGCGGTGTCGAAGGCATCGACCTTGCCGCCGTCGAGGGCGGCCTGGAAGGGATCGGCGTCGACGGCGACGTCGTGGCCGATCTCGCGCAGCGCATCGCGCACGCCGTCGGGCACGATCACCGGGCGCACCGGCAGGCCGTAGGCCTTGGCGAATTCCCAGTCGCGCTGGTCGTGGGCGGGCACCGCCATCACCGCGCCGGTGCCGTAGCCCATCAGTACGAAGTTGGCGACGTACACCGGCACGTCCTCGCCGGTGACCGGGTGGATCGCCCACAGGCCAGTGGCCATGCCGCGCTTTTCCTGCGTCTCGAGCTCGGCTTCGGAGACGCCGCCGTGGCGCAGGTCCTCGAGGAACGCGGCAAGTTCGGGATTGGAGCGCGCGGCCTTGAGCGCAAGCGGATGTTCGCCGGCGATGCTGATGTAGGTCACGCCCATCAGCGTGTCCGGGCGCGTGGTGTACACGGTCAGCGGCGCTTCCTCGCCGTCGACCCGGAACTGGATCTCCAGGCCTTCGGAGCGGCCGATCCAGTTGCGCTGCATGGTCTTGACCGAATCCGGCCAGCCGTCGAGCGTGTCCAGCCCGTCCAGCAGTTCCTGCGCGTAGTCGGTGATCTTGAGGACCCACTGCGGGATCTCCCGCTTCTCCACCACCGCGCCGGTGCGCCAGCCGCGGCCGTCGATCACCTGCTCGTTGGCGAGCACGGTCTGGTCGACCGGGTCCCAGTTCACCACCGCGTTGCGGCGGTAGGCCAGGCCCTTCTTCATCAGGCGCACGAACATGCGCTGTTCGTGCACGTAGTAGTCCGGCCGGCAGGTGGCGAACTCGCGCGACCAGTCGATGGCGTAACCCATGGTCTTGAGCTGGGCGCGCATGTGCTCGATGTTGGCGTAGGTCCACTTCGCCGGCGCCGTGCTGTTCTTTATCGCCGCGTTCTCGGCCGGCAGGCCGAACGCGTCCCAGCCCATCGGCTGCAGCACGTTGCGACCGTTCATGCGCTGGAAGCGGCTGATCACGTCGCCGATGGTGTAGTTGCGCACGTGGCCCACGTGCAGCGCCCCGGACGGGTACGGCAGCATCGACAGGCAATAGAACGTCGGCTTGCCGGGCTCCTCCCCGACCTCGAAGGCGCGGGTCCGCTCCCAGTACTGCTGTGCGGTCGACTCGACGGCGGCGGGATCGTAGGCGGGGCTGGGGGTATCGGTGGACACGGCACTTGCGGGCTTGGGCGGACCATGCAGCCTACCGCAGCGCACAAAAACCCGCCACGCCCCTAGAATGGGCCATGGAATGGATGGGTTACATGGCGGCCGTACTGACCACCGCGGCCTTCGTGCCGCAGGCGGCCAAGACGATCCGCAGCCGCGACACCAGCGGCATTTCGCTGTCGATGTACGTGATCTTCACCATCGGCATCGCCTGCTGGTTCGGCTACGGCATCTACCTGTCGTCCTGGCCGATGATCGTCTCCAACCTCATCACCTTCGTGCTGGCGGTCGTGATCCTGGCGCTGAAAGTGCGCCACGGCTGAGCGCCAGCCACCAGCCGAACCACAGCGCGAACGCCAGCCGCGCCGCCAACGGCGCCGGCAGGATCGCCGGCAGCGCGAGGATGGCCAGCGGTACCGCCAGCGCGGCCAGGCCGTGGACCAGGCGCGGTCGCAGGTTGCCGAAGGCCAGCAGCGCCGCGCCGGGGACGAACGCCACCCACCACACGGTCCAAGCCAGCGCGTGCTGCCGGCTGCCCACTGCTTCCATCCGCTCCGGGTCCAGCGGGAACAGGCCCTGGGCCGCGAAGGCCAGCGCCGAGATCGCTGCCAGCAGCATGCCGATGCGCAGCGGCCAGCGGGCCGCGCCCAGGCCTGCCCATCGCCAGAGGGCTGCGGCCGCCAGCGCCAGCCCGGGCAGCGCAAAACCAAAGGCGTTGAACCACCCGGGCGCGGGCGCCAGGGCCGAGCCCAGCAACGCCAGCGGATGGCGGGCGTGGCTGTAGCCCTCCCAGCCAGCGGCCGCGACCAGCGACGCGACCAGGCAGGACCCCGCGGCCAGCCACGGCAGGTACGCCGGCAGGCGTTTCATCGGCAGCTCCTTGCGAAGTGGGTGTCCAGGAAAGCCTCGATCCGCGGAAATTCGTCCAGGGGTTCGTTGTGGCCGCCCTCGACCACGATGTGTTCGGCGACATGGGCGAAACCGTGCGCGCGCAGGCGCTGCATCATTGCATCGGACATCTCCCTGGACGGCCACGCCTCGTCGCGCGTGGCCGATACCAGAAGGATCGGGCCGTTGATCCGCTCCACCGCGATCGCCGCGCGCGCCATCGCCGCGGTATCGCGCATCATGGTCTCGAACGCGCCGCGCAGGTTGCCGGTGAGCAGGTCGCCGGTGGTGCTCCAGGGCACCGGCACGAACGGCAGCGGCTGGTCGTGCAGCGAGAACGCGGGAGTGACCATGGCCTGGGTGCCGCTGGCGAAGACCGCGCTGCCGGGCACCAGGGCCACCACCGCGTCGATGTCGGGGAAATGGCTGGCCAGCAGCAGCGCGGCTTCGGCGCCGCGCGACCCGCCGATCACGGCGATGCAACCGGCGTCCACGCGTGGATCTTCGGCGGCCTGGCGGATCGCGGCATGGATGCCGTCCAGCGAGATGCGGTCGAGCCTTTCCGGTGTACCCGGGGCTCCGAAATAACCCACCGCGAGCATCGCGTAGCCCTGTTCGAGGAAACGCTCGCGCTGCCGCTTCCATGCCGGGCTTGCCCAGGCGTTGCCGCCCTCGGCACCACCGAGGCCGACCAGCAACGGACGCGGCGCGGCGCCTTCGGCCGGCATGCCTGGATAAAGCTCCACGGCCACTTTGCCATGGTTGGCCGGCAGGGTTTCCGTGTCGAAGCTGGCCACCACCCACCACATGTATGCGCCCAGCGCAGTTGCCAGCACGAGCGCGCAGATCAACAACCACTTCAGGAACTTCATCCGGGGTTGCTCCAGTGGAAAACGTCTTCGATGCGCACGTCCAGCGCGTGCGCGATGCGGAATGCGAGTTCGAGCGAAGGCGCGTACTTGCCGGCCTCCAGCGCGATGATGGTCTGCCGGGTCACGCCGCAGGCATCGGCCAGGGCCTGCTGGGTCATCTCGCCGCGCTCGAAGCGCAGCCTGCGGATGTCGTTGCCGACCGGCGTGCCGCTCATGCGGCCGCCGCGCGCCGGTCGCGCCAGTAAAGGACGGCGGCTGCCGCGTGGTCGAACCATGCGCCCAGGACGAGCGCGGCCACCAGCATCTGCGCCAGCATCGGATAGCTGAACTGCTGCAGGCGTTCGGTGGGGCTGAAGCCCAGCATCAGCGCGATGCCGACAATGGCCGCGATGGTGGCGCCGCGTCCCCAGGCCGCCGACACGTGTTCGATACGCTGGTCGCGCTCGTCGGCGAGCACGCTGCCCTTCCAGCGCTGCCTGAGCACGTACGCCAGCACCACCCAGGCCACGAACAGGGTGCCGACGTCGCGCCCGGCGGCGCCCGCCTCTGGGTTGTGCTGGATCGGCACAGGGACGGCGAACGCATCCAGGCGCAGGACGATGGCCGCGGCGACCGCGCCCAGGAAGGCGGTGCCGACCCAGGCCTGCCATTCGCCCGGGGCGATGGCCAGCTCGGCTTCGCTGCTCGGAATTCGGTGCACGGCGTCGACCATGAACCAGGTGGCCGCGACGAACACCCAGACGCCGACGAACCCCATCGATGCGCCGACGATCTCGATGCCGTCGCCGAAGAACAGCCACAAGCCGATGCCTGCGAGCAGCAGGGAGGCGATGAGTTGGGTACGCGGCTGGATCCGTGCCATGTGTCACCTGTAGCTGACTTGATGTAAGCTTCACTTTACATTTGGTGCGACCGATGTCAAGTATTTTTTACATTGGTCCGCGCAGGCGGCGCGGCGGTTGGATTCACTGCCTGTCGCCTCCATCTCGCCACCAATCCCACACGGAACTGCCCATGCCTGCCTCCCCCGCCAAGCCGCACGTGTTCGATGCCACCACCGACCGCTTCGAGGCGGAGGTCATCCAGCGTTCGCTGCAGGTGCCGGTGCTGGTCGATTTCTGGGCCGAGTGGTGCGGGCCGTGCAAGCAGCTCGGCCCGGTGCTGGAAAAGCTGGCCGGCGAATACCACGGTGCGTTCGAACTGGCCAAGGTCGATGTCGAGGCCGAACAGCAGCTGGCCGCCGCGTTCCAGATCCGTTCGATCCCGACGGTGATGCTGGTCAAGGACGGCCAGTTGGTCGACGGCTTCCCCGGTGCGCTGCCCGAGGCGCAGCTGCGCGAGTTCCTCAAGCACCACGGCATCGAACCGGGTACCCCCGCGATCGAAGGCCAGGCCACGGACGTATCCATCGAGGACGTTGCCGCGCCGCCGGTCGATCCGCACGCCGAGGTGATGCGCCTGCGCAAGGCGATCGAGGCCGAACCCGATAAGGCCGAACTCAAGCTCGACCTGGCGCTCGCCCTGCTCGCCACCGGCGGCGCGCGCGAAGCCGCGCAACTCATCGATGCCCTGCCCGCCAACCTGGCCACCGACGAACGCACGGTGAAGGCCCGCGCAAGGCTCGACTTCGCCAGCCTGCTCGCCGACGCGCCGCAGCCACAGGTGCTGCAGGCAGCGATCGACGCCAACCCCGACGACCTGCGCGCGCGCCACCTGCTGGGCGTACAGCAGATCGTCGGCGGCGATGCCGAGGCCGGGCTGGAGCAGTTCATCGAGATGCTGCGGCGCAACCGCGACTTCGACGACGGCCTGCCCAGGAAGGCATTGATCGACGCCTTCCGCATCCTCGACGACGAGGACCTGGTCGGCCGCTACCGCCGCAAGATGTCCTCCCTGCTGCTGGCCTGATCCCATGCGCAAGGTTTCCGCGCGCACCATCCGGCGCGTGCTCAACCTCTGGCCGCCGTTCCTGTTCGCGGGCATCCGCGTCGTGGCGCTCTCGGACGACTTCCGCCACGCGCGGGTCGAGCTGCGCATGCGCCCGTGGAACCGCAACTACGTCGGCACCCACTTCGGCGGCAGCCTGTTCGCGATGACCGACCCGTTCTGGATGCTGATGGTGCTCAACACCATCGGCGACGACTACATCGTCTGGGACAAGGCCGCCACCATCGAGTTCGAGAAGCCAGGGCGCGGCACGGTCGGCGCCGAGTTCCGGCTGGACGACGCCACGCTCGACGAACTGCGCGCCGCCGCGGCCGGCGGCGACAAGGTCCTGCGCTGGTTCGACGCGCCGGTGCGCGATGCCTCCGGCGAGGTGGTGGCGACGGTGCGCAAGCAGCTCTACGTCCGGCGCAAGCGGGAGCGGCGCGGCGGCTAGGGTTCCCCTACAATCCCCGCCATGTCCGCCCGTCCCACCCTCGGGATACGCCTGCAGCGCCTGTTCCTGACCGGCGTGCTGACCCTGCTGCCGATCTGGCTGACCTGGGTCGTGGTGGCGTTCGTGTTCAAGCTGCTGTCCGGGCTGAGCCGGCCGCTGGTCGATCCACTGCTCGCGCGCGCTTCCGCGCTGGACCCGCGCACCCTGGCCTGGCTGCAGGACCCGTGGGTGCAGACCGCACTGGCGCTGCTGGCGACCCTGGCGGTGATCCTGCTCGCCGGCTGGCTGGCGCGGCGCGTCGTCGGCCAGCGCCTGCTGCGCTGGTTCGAGGCCGTGGTCGCGCGCATCCCGCTGGCCAGCCTGATCTACGGCAGCGCGCGCAAGCTGCTCGACATCCTGCAGACCCAGCCCGACGGCACCCAGCGCGTGGTCCTGATCGACTTCCCGCACGACAAGATGAAGTCGGTGGGTTTCGTCACCCGCGTGATCCGCGAACAGGGTACCGGGCGCGAGCTCGCCGCGGTGTACGTGCCGACCACGCCCAACCCGACCTCGGGTTACCTGGAGATCGTGCCGGTGGAGAACATCACCCCCACCGACTGGACCGTCGACCAGGCGATGAGCTTCATCATCTCCGGCGGCGCGGTCTCGCCGGACAGCATCCCCTTCTCCGTGCCCGGGACGCGCGCTTGAAGGGGCCGCTGGACGACCGCGCCACGCGCCTGTTCATCGGCCTGGCGGCGTTCTTCTGCGTCAACGCGGTGCTGGCCGAATTCATCGGAGTCAAGATCTTCGCGCTCGAGGACACCCTCGGCCTGCGTCCGTGGGAGTGGAACCTGTTCGGCCAGAGCGGCTCGCTCAACTTCACCGCCGGCACTTTGCTGTGGCCGATCGTGTTCATCATGACCGACACGATCAACGAGTACTTCGGCAAGCGCGGCGTGCGCTTCATCAGCTGGCTGGCCGCGGGCCTGATCGTTTACGGCTTCGTGTTCGCCTTCCTCGCCATCCACCTGGCGCCGGCATCGTGGTGGGTGACCGTAGCCGAGGGCCAGGGCGTGCCCGACTACCAGGCCGCGTTTGCAGCGGTGTTCGGCCAGGGCATGTGGACCATCTGCGGATCGCTGGTGGCGTTCATGGTCGGCCAGCTGATCGACGTGCACGTATTCCACCGAATCCGCCGCCGCACCGGCGAACGCCACGCCTGGCTGCGCGCCACCGGTTCGACCGCGGTATCGCAACTGGTGGACAGTTTCGTCGTGCTCTACATCGCCTTCGTGATCGGCCCGCAGCACTGGCCGACCTCGCTGTTCCTCGCGGTGGGCACGCTCAACTACGGCTACAAGATGCTGGCCGCGATCGCGCTGATCCCGCTGCTGTACCTCGCGCGCGCCGGCATCCACCGTTACCTCGGGCGCGAGCGCGCCGACGCGCTGCGGGAACGCGCGGCGGCAATGTAGGAGCCACACGGCATGGTCGACTTCGAACACCGGCTGGTGAAACGCTGGAGCGGCGGTGCCTTCATCAAGGCGGGCCTGGCGACGATGGCCGCCGGTTTCCTGCCGATCGGGCTGTACACGCTGTTCGGTCCGGCCGACGGCAATCCGATCGGCCTGGGCCTGTTGATGGTGGTGCTGGTGCCCGTCGGCTTCCTGCTGGCGGGCGTCGGCGTGATGCGGCTGCTGATCGCCTGGCTGACGCGGCGCTAAGGCCAGTCGGCTCTACGGCAAGCGGTCAGGCGCGGCTGTCGCGGCGCCCGCCGCGGGCGCCCTGGCTCGAACGCTTCGGACCCGCCGCATGGCC
>NZ_JARUVM010000136.1 GCF_029763755.1 Luteimonas sp. 8-5 | reverse complement strand
CGGCGATGCCACCGGCGTGCGCGTGGTGCTGGGCGGCGCGTCCGTCGGCGAACCGCCGCCGGCCGAAGGCCTGGTCGTGACCGGCCGCACCGATGCGCTCGACGCACTGGACTGGGTGGCGGTCGCGCGTGGGAGCGATGAATCGAAAGCATCGGGCGAAGGCTTGCCCTTGCAGCGCATCGACGTCGCGGTCGGGCGTCTCAACCTGCTCGGTGCCGGCTTCGCCGATACCCGCTTGCAGCTCGCGCGCGAAGGCCAGGCGCTGCAGTTGCGCCTGCAAGGCGATGCCATCGCCGGCAACGTGCGCATCCCAGACGCGGCCGGCGCCACCGTCGCCGGCAGTTTCGACCACGTCAGCTGGCCGATGCCGCCGCCCGATGCCGGTGCGAAGGCGATGGCGTCGGCAAGGCCCGAGGACAAGCCCGCCGCCA
>NZ_JARUVM010000135.1 GCF_029763755.1 Luteimonas sp. 8-5 | reverse complement strand
AAGGCCAGGCGCTGCAGTTGCGCCTGCAAGGCGATGCCATCGCCGGCAACGTGCGCATCCCAGACGCGGCCGGCGCCACCGTCGCCGGCAGTTTCGACCACGTCAGCTGGCCGATGCCGCCGCCCGATGCCGGTGCGAAGGCGATGGCGTCGGCAAGGCCCGAGGACAAGCCCGCCGCCACCGATCCGGCAGGCGTGCCGCCGCTGTCGTTCGACATCGGCCGACTGCAGGTCGGCGCCGCCGTGCTCGGCGCCGCGCGGCTGCGCACGCGACCGGTGCCGGCCGGCATGCGCATCACCGAGCTGCATGCCGAAACGCCGCGCCAGCGCGTCGACATCGCCGGCGACTGGCTGGGGCAGGGCGAGGCGGCGCGCACCCGCCTGCACGCCAGCACCGAAAGCGACGATTTCGGTGCGCTGTTCTCCGGACTCGGTTACGGCGGCCAGCTCGACCAGGGCGAAGGCAAGCTGGTGCTCGATGCGGCATGGCCCGGCGCCCCGGCGGACTTCTCGCCGCTGACCCTGGACGGCACGCTGTCGCTGGACGTGCGCGATGGCCAGCTGGTGGAGATCGAGCCCGGTGCCGGGCGCGTGCTCGGCCTGCTCAGCATCGCCCAGCTGCCGCGGCGCCTGACCCTGGATTTCCGCGACTTCTTCGACAAGGGCTTCGCGTTCGACACCCTCGCGGGCGAGGTCAGGATCGGCGACGCGAAGGCGTCGACCCAGGGTCTGGTGATCGCCGGTCCTGCCGCGGAGATCGCCATCCGCGGCACCGCCGACCTGCGCGCGCAGGCCTTCGACCAGACCATCGAAGTGGTGCCGCGCACCGGCAACCTGCTCACCGCGGTCGGCGCGATCGCCGGCGGGCCGGTCGGCGCCGCGATCGGTGCCGCCGCCAATGTCGTGTTGCGCAAGCCACTGGGCGAAATGGCCGCGCGCACCTACAAGGTCACCGGCCCGTGGAAGGAGCCGAAGGTCGACGTCATCGACCGCGGCCCGCCGGTGCAACCGCAACCGCCCCAGCCTGCGCCGCCGCCGGATCCCGCACAGGGTTGATCCAGGCCGTCATCGCCCGCACATCTGTTCCAGTCGCCGCCGTGGAAAAACGCATGTCCCTGCCGCTACAGATTGCCGAAACCCGCCTTTTGCTGCCCGCCGGGCTCGACACGGGCGGGCTGGACCGCGCGTTCGGTACGCTGCTCGGGCCCGGAATCGATTTCGGCGACCTGTATTTCCAGCACGCGCGCCGCGAAAGCTGGACGGTGGAGGATGGCATCGTCAAGGACGGCGCGCATTCGATCGAGCAGGGCGTGGGCGTGCGCGCGATTTCCGGAGAGAAGACCGGCTTCGCCTATTCCGACGACATCGATGCGGTGGCGCTGGCCGACGCGGCGAGATCCGCGCGCGCCATCGCCCGCGACGGACGCGAACTGCCGCCGCGCGCACTCGTGCGCGGCGATGGACGCGCGCTGGCATCGGCGAGCCTGTATCCCGCCGTGGACCCGGTCGACGGCCTCGGCAACGAGGACAAGGTCGAGGCCCTGCGTGCGCTGGACCGCTTGCTGCGCGCCGCCGATCCGCGCGTGCGCCAGGTCGTGGCCAGCCTCACCGGCGGCGTCGACACCGTGCTGGTCGCGCGCAGCGACGGCGTGCTCGCCGCCGACGTGCGCCCGCTGGTGCGGATCAACGTGCAGGTGATCGTCGAACAGGACGGGCGCCGCGAATCCGGTTTCGCCGGCGGCGGCGGGCGTTACGGCTACGACCAGCTGTTCGCCGACGGCAAGCCGGAGAAGTTCGCGCGAGAAGCGCTGCGCCAGGCGCTGGTGAACCTCGAAGCGGTGGACGCGCCGGCCGGCGCGATGCCCGTGGTGCTCGGCCCGGGCTGGCCCGGCGTGCTCCTGCACGAAGCGGTCGGCCATGGCCTGGAAGGCGACTTCAACCGCAAGGGCACGTCCACCTATGCCGGCCGCATCGGCCAGCGCGTGGCCGCGCCGGGCGTGACCATCGTCGACGACGGCACCCTCGACGGGCGCCGCGGCTCGCTCAACATCGACGACGAAGGCACGCCGACCAATTGCACGACCCTGATCGAGGACGGCGTGCTCGTCGGCTACATGCAGGACACGCTCAACGCGCGGCTGATGGGCGTGGCGCCAACCGGCAACGGACGCCGCGAATCCTTCGCCCACCTGCCGATGCCGCGCATGACCAACACCTACATGCGCGCGGGCACCCACGATCCGCAGGAAATGATCCGCGCGGTGAAGCGCGGCCTGTACGCAGTCAATTTCGGCGGCGGCCAGGTCGACATCACCAGCGGCAAGTACGTGTTCTCGGCGACCGAGGCCTACCTGATCGAAGACGGCAGGATCACCGCGCCGGTGAAGGGCGCCACCCTGATCGGCAACGGCCCGGAAACCATGCAGAAGGTGCGCATGGTCGGCAACGACCTGGCGCTGGACGAAGGCGTGGGCGTGTGCGGCAAGGCCGGGCAGAGCGTGCCCGTGGGCGTGGGCCAGCCGTCGCTGCTGGTCAGCGAGATCGTGGTGGGCGGGACGGCGGCGTCGTGAGCACGGGAATGAAGGGAATGAAGGGAATGAGGGGAATGGGCAGCGTCACGCCCACCATTCCCCTTATTCCCTTCATTCCCTATTCCCCTGCTTCAAGCGCCTCGCGCACCTCCCGGAACAGCTCCCGGAACGCCCGCGGCGGCTTATTCCTCGCGCGTTCTTCCAGCGTGCTACGCACCAGTTGCCTCAGGCGCTGGCGATCCGACGCCGGGCGCGCCGCCAGGAATTCGGTGAGCGCCTCGTCGCCTTCGGCCAGCAGGCGCTCGCGCCACGCTTCGGCGCGATGCATCAGCGCGGTCTCGCGCCGCGCGGCCTCGCCGCCGGCGTCGAGCGCGTCGCGGATCGCATCGAGCACCTCATCGTCCTCGCGCCGCATCTGCTTGGCCAGGAACGCGACCTGGCGCTTGCGCGCGACGTGCGCGGTGATGCGCCGGGTCTCGGCGATGTGCGGCAACAGCGCTTCGGGCACCGGCAGCTTCGCCAGCTGCGTCGGGGTCAACGCGGCCAGCCGTTCGCCCAGCGCCAGCACGTCCAGTGCCGCCCGCCGCTGTTCGCTGCGGCTGGGCGACAGGAATTGCCCGGTGTCTTCGTCGCGTCCTCTCATAGCCACAGGATAATCCATGAGCGATCCGCAACATCCGGCCCCCGATGGCGGCCGCGACCGCCTCGACCGGCTCGAGGCCATCGCCGGGCAGCTGCTGGAGCGCTGCCGCCAGCGCGGCGCCAGCCAGGCCGAGGTCAGCTGCAGCGAGGAACACGGGCTCAGCGTGGACGTGCGCATGGGCGAAGTGGAAACGATCGAGTCCACCCGCGACCGCGGCATCGCCGTCACCGTCTATTTCGGCAGGCGCAAGGGCAGCGCCAGTACCGCCGACCTGCGCGACGAAAGCCTGGAAGCCACGGTGGAGCAGGCCTGCGCGATCGCGCGGCACACCGAGGAGGATCCGGCCGCGGGCCTGGCCGACGCGGAACTGATGGCCAGGCCTGGCGCGGATGGCCGCTTCCCGGACTTCGACGGCTGGCATCCCTGGGACATCGACGCCGCACGCGCCATCGAACTGGCGCTGGCCTGCGAGCAGGCAGGGCGCGACGACGCACGCATCAGCAACTCCGACGGCGCCTCGGTGGGCAGCAGCACGTCACTGGGCGTGTACGCCAACTCGCATGGCTTCGTCGGCCGCGAACGCGGCACCCGCCACACCATCGGCTGCGCGCTGATCGCCGGCCAGGGCGACGACATGCAGCGCGACGGCTGGTACACCACGGCGGTCGCACGGGACGGCCTGGAAAGCGCGGCTGCGGTCGGGCGCAAGGCCGCCGAACGCACGGTTGCCCGCCTGCAGCCGCGTTCGGTGGCCACCGGCGCGATGCCCGTGCTGTTCTCCGCCGAAGCGGCCCGTTCGCTCGTCGGCCACCTGCTCGGCGCAGTGTCGGGCGGCGCGTTGTACCGCAAGGCGAGCTTCCTGCTCGACAGCGCAGGCACCCAGCTGTTCCCGGACTGGTTCGCCATCGACGAACTGCCGTTCCTCGCGCGCGGCCTGAATTCGGCCGCCTTCGACGCCGACGGCGTGGCCACGCGCGAAGCGCCGCTGGTGCGCGACGGCGTGCTGCAGCGCTACGTGCTGGGCAGTTATTCGGCACGCAAGCTCGGCCTGCAGACCACCGCCAATGCCGGCGGCGTGCACAACCTGGAAGTGGCCGCCAACGCCGGCAGCCTCGCCGACATGTTGCGCGGCATGGGCCGTGGCCTGCTCGTCACCGAACTGATGGGGCAGGGCGTCAACGCCGTTACTGGCGACTATTCGCGCGGCGCCGCCGGCTTCATGGTCGAGGAGGGGGCGCTGGCGTACCCGGTCGACGGGATTACCATCGCCGGCAACCTGAGGTCCATGTTCCGTGCGATCGAGGCCGTAGGCAGCGAAATCGACCCGAGATCGCATGTCCGCACCGGGCCGATCCTGGTCGGCCGGATGACGGTGGCCGGGGCCGCGGGCTGAATGCGTGGCCCTTGACGCCACGGGCCAGTCCACCGACATTGGCCGCTGGCGCCGGAGGGGCGCCCAAAGGGAGGGAAGCGACACAATGAACGATATCAATCCGGCGCCCGTAGACGCCGAAAGCGGCATCCCGGCCGAAGAGCGCCAGTGGGCGATGTTCGCGCACCTGTCCGCGCTGGTCGGCGGCATCGTCACCGCGGGTTGGGCCGGCAGCATCGGTTGCTTCATCGGCCCGCTGGTGATCTGGCTGATGAAGAAGGAGACCATGTCCTTCGTCGACGACCAGGCCAAGGAAGCGCTGAACTTCAACATCACCGTGGCCATCATCTTCTTCGTGCTGTTCGTGCTGACCCTGCTCACGCTGGGCATCGGCATCCTGCTGACTGGCCCGCTGATGATCCTGGTCGGGTTGGCCTGGCTGGTGTTCACCATCATCGCCGGCATCAAGGCCAACGGAGGCGAGCGCTACCGCTATCCGTTCACCCTGCGGCTGGTGAAGTAATGTCGACGGCGATTCCTTCGCCGGGCGAACGCCAGTGGGCAGCGGTTGCCCACGTGGTGGCGCTGTTGCTGGCCTTGTGCACGAGCTGGGTGGCCGGCGTGGCCGGCATGCTCGGCGCGGGAATCGTCTGGCTGGTCAAGCGCGATGCGTCGCCTTTCGTGGCGGCGCACGCGCGCGAAGCCTTCAATTTCAACTTCAGCATGTTCCTGTACGCCGCGATCGCGACCGTCATCGCGTTCGTGCTGGTCGGCGCCACGGTCCTGACCCTGGGCCTGGGCGCGATCCTGACCGTGCCGGCCGGCCTGGTGCTGGCGCTGGTGATCTGCGCGGTGGCGCTGATGTGGCTGGTCTGCAGCCTGGTCGCCGCTTCGCGCGCGTGGAACGGACAGCCGTACCGCTATCCGTTCACGCTGCGCCTGTTCTGAAACCGCAGGGGCCGGTCGCCCGGCTCAGTTGCGTTCCGCGTAGGCCTTCATCCCCGGCGCGCTGGCGGTGTCGATCCGGTCGAGCCGGTCGTCCAGCGGTGGGTGGGTCTTGTACAGCTGCGCCAGCGACGCCGACTGCGTGCCGAACGCCGTCATCTTCTGCAGCACCGCGTACAGCGCCAGCGGGTTGAAGCCCGAGCGCGCCAGGTAGACTTCGGACGCTTCGTCGGAGCGGAACTCGGCTTCGCGGTCGAGGCTGGTGACCATGACCTTGGCGCCGAACTTCGTCGCGTAGTCCTTGGCGAACGCGCCGGCCAGGCCGCCGCCGACGTTGACCTGGCTGGCGACCAGTTCAGTGCCGGCCTGGGTGATGCCCTGCTTGTGGATCACGTGGTAATGGTCGCGCTGGACCACGTGGCTGATCTCGTGGCCGAGCACGGCAGCCACTTCGGCATCGTCGACCAGCAGTTCGTACATGCCGCGGGTGATCAGCACGTATCCGCCGGGCGCGGCGAAGGCGTTGATCTCCGGCGAATCGATGACGCCGAAGGTCCACGGCAGGTCCGGGCGGGTGGTGTGCGAGGCCACCCAGCGGCCGATCAGGTTCACCCGCTGCTGGGCCGCCTGGTCGTCCCACAGCGGCGCCGCGCCCAGGATGCGGCCGGCGATTTCCGGCCCGAGCGCGGCTTCCTCGGCGGCAATCTCTTCCTCGGACTTGCCCACGGCCTTGTCGGCGACGTTCAGCGCCGAATCGCCCAGCGCCGAACCGTGCCCGGTGAGCGAGAGCAGCCCGCGCGCAAAGCCCAGGCCCGTGCGCTTGGCCTTCTGGGTCGCAGCCCCCTTCTTTTCCTCCTGCTTCGGAAGCTCCTTCGGGTAGGCCACTTCCATCGCCACCCACCCGTGGCTGCGCGCGGCGGCCTCCGCCTCTTCCGGCGTCGCGCGGTTGGCCTCCAGCTTCGCCAGCTGGTCCTGGTCCAGGTTCGCCGACTGCAGGTTGCTTTCGTCCAGGCCGCGCACGCCCGCCGTCTCGGTCACCCGGCCCTTGCCGGCCTTGCCGGTGAACAGCGCACGCACGTTGGCATCGCCGCCTTCCTTGCCCGCATAGGCCATGCGCACGTCGTTGACGCGCACGAAGCCTTCCTTGCCGTCGGCCGTCGTCACCTTGAACCACAGGCCCTGCTGGCCGGCGACCTGCAGTTCCGCGTTGCGTTCCAGGGTGGCCACCGAGGGCGACTTGAAGTCCGGGGCGGCGTGCACCTCGACCTTGGACTTGTGCACCAGCGCCGCCATCGTTTCGGCGAGTGCCGGCATGGCCAGCAGCGCCAGTGCGCAGGCGGGCACGAGGACCAGGTGGCGGAGACGGGACGCGTGCGGGATCGGCTTCATTGTTCATGCTCCTGGAGCGGTCAGGACATCGTGTAGGAAACGCAGTGTCGGGCGATGGGAGGCCACCTTTCGGGGGCCTATTCATCTTCGCATCAGTCTTCCTCGTCGCCGGCGAAGGCATCATGGTCCGACAACGGCCGTTCGGCGATCGCCGGCGTCGCCAGCAGGCGGCCGAGCACGCTGCACACGCGGGCGCGGGTATCGGACAGCGACTCGTCGTCGCCGACGGCCTCGCTGACCAGGCTGGCCACGCGCACGCTGCCGTCGTCGGGGAGGATGTCGTCGTGTCCGGCCAGGTGCTCGCGCAGTGCGCGCAATTCGGCCTGGGCGCGTTCGGCGACGTCGGCCTTGTCCTGGCCGCTCCAGATCAGCACGTTGACGTCGAGCAGGGATTCGTAGAGCCAGTGCTTGTATTCGACGATGCCCTCGATCACCACCGCGCTGCTGTGGGTGTAGACGAAGCCGCGCAGCCGCCGCCGGTATTCGCGGATGCGCCGGCCGAGAATGGCCTCGTCCAGGCCTTCGTCCGGTACGAAGCGCAGCCGCGCCAGCGCCAGCCAGCGGTCGGTGTCGGGATCGAACTGCGGGCGGTAGTCGTCGTTGCCGATCGAGTAGCCGCGCTGGGTGGCGGCGTAGCTGCGACACAGGCCGAACACCAGGCTGCTGAAGCCGAGTGCGGCGAAGATGTCGAAGAACACGCCGAACGCGGTCAGGCCGATGAACGCGAGCGCCACCAGCAACAGGTTGCCCGCGACGAAGATCGCGTCCATGTCCCACGACGGTTCGCCGCGCCAGAACACGAAGCCGGTGAGCGCCACCAGCAGGCCGGCCAGCAGGTACTTGAACATCGGCGGCGGCATCCAAATGCCGCTGTCCATCAGCAGCGCTTCGATCGCCTCGGCATGGACCTGCACGCCTGGCATCGCCGCGTCCACCGGCGTCGGCTTGGCGTCGTTGAGGCCCGCGGCGGTGTAGCCGACCATCACCACCGCGCCGTCGAGGTCCGGCGGCGTGCCGGCCACGTCGCAGATGGGCGCACCTTCGATCAGGTCGACGGCGCTGACGTAGGGCATCTTGTGCTCGGTGCGCCAGTTGATGCGCACCGATGCCGGGAATGACGCCGGCGGGCGTCCACTGGCCTGCGCCGCCAGCGCCAGCGAGATCGAAGGCAGGGCCCAGTCGCCGTACTCGCGGCGCAGGGTGACGTCGCGCATCAGGCCGTCGTCGTCGCGGTCGGCGTCGAGCAGGGCGCTGTAACGCGCCATCGATTCGCCGTACGGCCACAACAGGACGATGCCCGGCCCCGGGCGTTCGGGTTCGGGCACGATCGCGAATGCGCCGGGCGCCTGCGAGATCGGCAGCTGGTTGTCCGTGCCGGCGAACGACTGCGGCGGCAGGGTCGACCCGAAGATGAAGCGGCCCGCGCCGCCTTCGGCCATCGCTTCCAGGATCGCGTCGCCCATCGGGTCGACGGTGGACGGCTCGATGAACTGCACGTCGTAACCGGCCGCGTGCACGCCGGCGCGATCCAGCGCGTCGAGCAGGTCGGCGTGGCGCTGCCGGCTCCACGGCCAGCCGCCCAGGCCTTGCTCCCGGTAGTACTCGATGGAGCAGTCGTCGATCTCCACCACCGCGACCTTGCCGGAAGGTTCCGGTTCGAACGGGCGCATGGTGATGACCTGGTCGAAGATCGCGTTTTCCGCCGATGCCAGGCTGCGGTCGTGGTGCCAGTCCCAGGCCAGCCACGCCAGCGCGAGCAGGGCCAGCACCGGATACCAGTTGAAGCGCAGGCGCCTCGCCATGCGCGCGTACGGGCGCCGGTATCCGCGCTCGAATGCGCCCCAGCGGGTGATGAAGGTATGGCCCAGCCAGGCCATCGTGGCTTCCACCCGTGCCCACAGCCGCTCGTGCAAGCCCTTGCCCATGTCCGCCTCCCCAGGCGTGGATCAGTGATCGCGGTCGATCGCCTGCCGCCCCAATGTCGCCAGGTCCGCCGCGCGTTCCCCGAACGGCGCCAGTGCTTCCCCCATCTCCGCGCGCAGCGCGTCCAGCCGCGCGCGCGAGGCCTCGATGCCGAGCAGCGCGGGGAACGTTGCCTTGTCCTGGGCCAGGTCCTTGCCGGCAGTCTTGCCCAGGACGGCGCTGTCGCCCTCGATGTCGAGCAGGTCGTCGCGCACCTGGAACGCCAGGCCGAGCGCCTCGGCGAAGCGGTCGAGCTGCGCGCGCGTGCCAACGTCGACGCCGGCGGCTATCGCGCCCATGCGCACCGATGCGCGCAGCAGCGCGCCGGTCTTCAGCGCATGCAGTCGCAGCAGCGCGTCGACGTCGATG
>NZ_JARUVM010000134.1 GCF_029763755.1 Luteimonas sp. 8-5 | reverse complement strand
CGCCGCGCCAGCGACCGCAAGCCGCGCCCGCGCAGCCGCGCCTACCTCAGCCTGGGCAGCAACCTGTCGCCGGAGCGCAACCTGCGCATGGCGGTGGCGGCGCTGCGCGAGCGCTTCGGCGAAATCGAGGCGTCGCCGGTGTACCGCACCGCGGCCGTAGGTTTCGAGGGGCCCGACTTCCTCAACGCCATCGTCGCCATCGACAGCGACATCCACCCGTTCGCGCTCAACGACTGGGTGCATGCGCTGGAGGAAGCGCATGGCCGCGACCGCCGCGACGCCTCGTACAGCAACCGCCCGCTGGACATCGACATCATCTATTTCGGCGACCTGGTGCTCGACGGGCCGGGCGATTTCCAGCTGCCGCGCCCGGAATTGCACCACGCCTTCGTGCTCAAGCCGCTGGCCGACATCGCGCCCGACTTCGTCGATCCGATCCGCGGCATGACCCTGGCCAGGCTGTGGTCGATCCATCCGGCTTTCGCCTCGCCGCCGGAGCGGACCGACATCGTGCTGTGAGGGCGGTTACCCTGTCGGCATGAATTCCGAGCGTCTGCAACACCTGTTGTCCTCCGAATGGCTGGATTCGCCCTGGGTCGGCGCGACCGGGCTCCTGCTCGCGGCGATCCTGGCCAACCTGCTCGTGCGCCACGTGCTGCTGCGGATCGCCGCGCGCCTGGCCGAAGCCTCGCCGATGCACTGGGACGACGTGTTCGCCAGGCACCGCGTGCTGTACCGGTTCGCGCATGTCGTGCCGGCGGTCGTGGTGCTGGTGGGCATCGGCTGGGTGCGCGGCACGCCCGAAATTTTCGACATCGTGGTGCGCAACGTCGCGCTGGCCTACATCGCGGTCACGGTCGCGCTGGGCCTGGGCAACCTGCTCGACGCGCTCAACGAGTTGTACGAAGGCCGCGGCGCCCGTGCGCGCGACCGGCCGATCAAGGGTTACCTGCAGCTGCTGAAGATCATCATCTGGGTGGTCGCGCTGATCCTGGTCGTGGCCGCGCTGGTGAACCGCTCGCCGCTGGTGCTGCTGACCGGCCTGGGCGCGATGACCGCCGTGCTGATGCTGGTGTTCAAGGACACGCTGCTGTCGCTGGTGGCCAGCATGCAGCTGGCCAGCAACGACATGCTGCGCATCGACGACTGGATCGAGATGCCCAGCCAGAACGCCGATGGCGACGTGATCGACATCAGCCTGCACACCGTCAAGGTGCGCAACTGGGACAAGACGATCAGCACGATCCCGACGCATCTGCTGATCAGCGAAAGTTTCCGCAACTGGCGCGGCATGGTCGAATCGGGCGGTCGCAGGATCAAGCGCGCGCTGCTGCTGGACCAGACGTCGGTGCGCTTCCTCGACGAGAAGGAGCGCCAGGCCCTGCGCAGGATCGCGCTGATCGACGAATACCTGGACAAGCAGCGCGAGGAGCTGGCGGCGTACAACGCCAAGCTGCAGGCCGCCGGCAAGGACCCGGTGAACAACCGCCGTGCGACCAACCTCGGAACCTTCCGCGCCTACGTCAACGCCTACCTGCGTTCCCATCCTGGCGTGAACCAGGACATGACGCTGCTGGTGCGCCAGCGCGACCCGACCCCGCACGGCATCCCGCTGGAGATCTACTGCTTCTCCGCCGACGTGCGCTGGGCGCCGTACGAGAACCTCGCCGGGGACATCTTCGACCACCTGCTGGCAGTGCTGCCGGAATTCGGCCTGCGCGTGTACCAGCAACCGGGCAGCGGCGATATCGCCGAAGCGGCCGCGCTGCTCGCGCCGGAGCGCCCGCGCCGGGGCATAATCGGCGAAACATGACCCGGGGAGGGGTTGGCGATGGGCAAGTTCTCGCGTAGCTGGGCGCTGGCCAAGGCCAGCATGGCGGTGCTGCGGTCGGACAAGGAACTGCTGGTGTTCCCGCTGGTGTCGACCGCGGTGACGGTGATCGTGGCGGCGACCTTCATCCTGCCGATGTTCGGCCTGGGCATGTTCCGCAACCTCGAGGCCGAGGGCGGCGGCATGCCGGCGATGTTCTACCCGTGGCTGTTCTGTTTCTACCTGGTGCAGTACTTCGTCATCTTCTTCTTCAACACCGCGCTGGTCGGCGCGGCGATGATCCGCCTCGACGGCGGCGACCCGACCGTCTCCGACGGCCTGCGCATCGCCCGCGGCAAGTGGACGACGATCCTGGGCTACGCGGCGATCGCCGCGACCGTGGGCATGTTGCTGCGCGCGCTGGAGCAGCGCGCCGGCATCGTCGGCCGGATCGTGATCGGCCTGATCGGCGTTGCCTGGACCGTGGCCACCTACCTCACCGTGCCGGTGCTGGTGGCGCGCGACGTCGGCCCGATCGAGGCGGTCAAGGAGAGCGCCTCGCTGCTCAAGGCCACCTGGGGCGAGAACATCATCGGCAACGGCGGCATCGGCCTGGTGTTCACCATCGCCAACGTCGTACTGGTGCTGGTCTGCGGCGCGCTCGTGGTGTTCCTGGCGGTGCAGAAGCTGGTGGTGCTGGCGACGGTGGTCGCGGCCCTGGCGGTGCTGGCGGTAATGCTGATGGCGCTGGTGCAGGCCGCTCTGTCGGGCATCTACTCGGCGGCGCTGTACCGCTACGCCGTGCAGGGCGATGCCGCCTCCGGCTTCGACGGCGTGATCCTGCGCGACGCCTTCCAGCGGAAGCTCTAAAAGAAAAAAAGGGGACGGAGGTAATTAAGTGCATGGTGAGCCCCATGCGCGATGGGCTTCCAAGGCACTTAATTACCTCCGTCCCCTTTTTTACAGCGAGCGGCCGCCGTCGACGCGGATGACCTGTCCGGTGACATAGGCGGCGTCGCGCAGCAGCCAGGCCACGACACCGGCGATCTCTTCGGGGGTGCCGGTGCGGCCCAGCGGTGTCTTCTCCATCAGTTCGCGCTGAAGTTCCGGATCGATGCCTTCGTCGGGCCACAGGATGGCGCCCGGCGCGACCGCGTTGACGCGCACGCGCGGCCCCAGTGCCACCGCCAGCGCACGGGTCGAGCCGAGCAAGGCGGCCTTCGACGCGGCGTAGGCCGACAGGTCCGCGCGCGGCTGCAGGGCATAGACATCGGCGATGTCGACGATGGCGCCACCGCTCGCCGCCAGGTGCGGCGCCGCGGCCTGGGCCAGGAAGAAGGGCGCGCGCGCATTGATCGCGAACAGATGCTCCCATTGCGCGGGCGTGGCGCCGCCGGCCGGATTGGGGAAGAAGGCCGAGGCGTTGTTGACCAGGCCGTCGAGGCGTCCGAACCGGCCCACGGCCTTCGCCACCAGTTCCGGCAGCGTGTCGAAGCGCGCCAGGTCGCCCTGGAGGACAAGCACGCTGCGCGGGCGGGCGGCTTCGAGCTCGTCGACCAGCGCCTGCATGTCCGCGGCCGAGGTGTTGTAGTGCAGGGCCAGCGCGCAGCCGTCGGCGTGAAGGCGGCGTGCAATGGCGGCACCGATGCGGCGCGCGGCGCCCGTGACCAGGATGGCGGGCGCTTCGGGTTCGGCTGCGGTCATCGGCGGCTCCCGGGCAACGGCTATGCTGTTCATTATGTCGACTTTGCCCCCACCCGACGCGGACGCGCTGGCCCACAGCGGACGCCTGCGGCAGATCATCCAGGAACAGATCATCGCGGCCGGCGGCGCGATTCCGTTCTCGCGCTTCATGGAGCTGTGCCTGTACGCGCCGGGGCTGGGCTACTACAGCGCCGGCGCCACCAAGTTCGGCGCCGCCGGCGATTTCGTCACCGCACCGGAACTGGGCCCGCTGTTCGCCGCATGCACCGCCGACGCCGTGGCGCCGGTACTGCGCCAGCTCGGGCCGGAAGCCGGGTTCCTCGAACTGGGCGGAGGCAGCGGCGCCTTCGCCGAAGTGGCGCTCAAGCGCCTGCT
The DNA here is from genome assembly GCF_029763755.1 of Luteimonas sp. 8-5. Lineage (GTDB taxonomy): Bacteria > Pseudomonadota > Gammaproteobacteria > Xanthomonadales > Xanthomonadaceae > Cognatiluteimonas. Next base: position 6,152 of record NZ_JARUVM010000134.1, on the reverse strand, counting down.
CGCGCTCGACGCGCTGCCCGCGCGCTACGCCATCCTCGAACCCAGTGCCGACCTGCGCGAGCGCCAGCGCCAGCGCCTGCACGAACGCCTCAACCCGTTGCTCGCGGACCTGGTCGAATGGCTGGACGGGCCGCCGCAGCAGGAATGGAACGGCGTGCTGTTCGCCAATGAAGTGGTCGACGCGCTGCCCACGCCGCGCTTCACCCTGCGCGACGGCGAAGTGTTCGAGGAGCACGTCGCGCTCGACGGCGAAGGCCGCTTCATCCGCGAAGACCGGCCCGCCGACGCGCTGCTGGCCGCGGCGGTACGCCACGTCGAGCGCCAGATCGAGGCGCCGTTCGTCGACGGCTACCGCTCCGAGCTGCTGCCGCAGCTGCCGTATTGGTTGCAGGCGGTGATCGGCGGCATGAAATCCGGTGCGCTGCTGTTCGTCGACTACGGTTATCCGCGTCGCGAGTACTACCTGCCGCAACGCAGCGAGGGCACGCTGCGCGCGTTCCGCCGCCACCACGTGGTCGCGGACCTGTACGCGCATCCCGGCTTGCAGGACCTGACCGCGTCGGTGGATTTCACCGCGCTGGCGGAGGCCTGCGACGGCGCCGGCTTCGAGTTTGCAGGCTACTGCAACCAGGCCAGCTTCCTGCTCGGCAACGGCTTGCCGCAGCGGCTCGAGGAAGCCGAAGCGAAGGCACGCGACGAAGCGGCACGCCAGCGCCTTCGCAACGAAGCCAGGCAGCTGACGCTGCCCGAAGCGATGGGCGAACGCTTCCAGGTGCTGGGCTTCGCCCGCGACGTGGAGTTCGGCACCGCTTTCCTCAGCGGTGACCTGTCGTGGCGGCTGTGACCGGCACGCCGTGGGTGAAACCGCTGCGGCGGCTGCCGATGTGGCTGGCGCTGTGGTTCACCGGCATCGCCGCCGTCGTGGTGGTGTGCCTGGTGCCGGGCCAGGATCTGCCGCGCGTACCGCTCAGCGACAAGGTCGAGCATGCGCTGGCGTTCGCGCTGCTTGCGGCTTCGGCGGTGCAGTTGTTCGTGCGCGGCTTGCCGCTGGCGGTGGTGGCCGCCGGCCTGCTCGGGCTGGGCGTGGCGATCGAGTTCGCGCAGGCGGCCTTCACTACCACGCGGGCGATGGAAGCCGGCGACGTCGCCGCCGATGCGGTCGGAATCGCGGCAGGCATGCTCGTCGCCTGGACCCCGCTGCGCGATGTCCTCCTGAAGGTAGCCGGTAGCCGGTAGCCGGCAATCGGTAGCCGGAACGCCCGCTCTCCGGCTACCGGCTACCGGCTCCCGGCTCCCGCGCCCTGCCGATCGCCGCAACACGCGCTTTCCTCAGGACCTCGGCGAACTTCGGGCCCTCGAGACCCTCGCGCGCGACGTCGGCGCCGCGCACCGACTGCGCTGCCGCGAGCAGGCGCAGCAACTCGGCGCCCTGCGGGTACGCATCGTCCTGGTGACCCTTGCGGCCGCGCTTGTCGGCTTCGCACACCAGCGCCAGCTGCGCGATGCGCGCAGGCTGGCGGAACGCGTCGCAGCGGGCGAGCAGGTCGTGCACGGTGTCGTTGCGCAGCTCGTCCAGGCGATGCACGTTGAGGTGTTCGCGGCAGGCCATTTCAGCCAGCCTGCGGTGCGCCTGCGGCACCTTGAGGCGATCGCACAGTTCGGCAAGCGGCTTCAGGCCGGCGTGCTCGTGGCCGATGTGTTTCGGCAACACATGCGCCGGCGTGCGCGCCTTGCCCAGGTCGTGCACCAGCGCGGCGAAGCCGACCACCGCATCGCCCGGCGCGAGCCGTGCTGCCATGTCGCACACCATCTCCACGTGCACGCCGGTGTCGACTTCCGGGTGGAATTCCGCGCGCTGCGGCACGCCGTAGAGCGCGTCGACCTCGGGCAGGATCGCCGCCAGCGCGCCGCAGTCGCGCAAGGTGCGGACGAAGGCCGAGGGCGCCGCGCTGGCCAGGCCGCGCGACAATTCCTGCCAGACGCGCTCGGGCACCAGTTCCGACAACTCGCCCGACGCCACCATCGTGCGCATCAGCGCCATGGTCTCGTCGGCGACGCGGAAGCCCAGCGGCGCGAAGCGCGCCATGAAGCGGGCCGCGCGCAGTACCCGCAGCGGATCCTCGGCGAAGGCGGGGCCGACGTGGCGCAGTACGCGCTGCTCCAGGTCGCGGCTGCCGCCGAACGGATCGACCAGCCGGCCGTCGGGCGCCTGCGCGATCGCGTTGATGGTGAAATCGCGGCGGCCGAGGTCTTCCTCCAGCGTCACCGAAGGATCGGCGTCGACGACGAAGCCGCGATGGCCGCGCCCGGATTTGCGCTCGGTGCGCGCCAGCGCGTACTCCTCGTTGCTCTGCGGATGCAGGAACACCGGGAAATCGCGCCCGACCGCGCGGAACCCGCGCGCGAGCATCGCCTCGGGCGTCTGCCCGACCACGACCCAGTCGCGGTCGCCTTCCGGCAGGCCGAGCAGGCGGTCGCGGACGGCGCCGCCGACGAGATAGGTTTCGATGGGGGGCATGGGGGGATGGTACTAGTGGGCGAGCGGGAAAGTGTCCGAAGGGAATGAGGGGAATGAAGGGAATGAAGGGAGTGGGTAGAACCTGGACGGCGGCGTGCCTGGAACCATCCACTCCCCTTATTCCCAATTCCCCTCATTCCCCTTCGCGCCTACGGCGCGGCCAGCGGACACACGAACGACTTCCTCTCCTCCGTTCGCCTCCCGTGCATGCGGTCCGTCAACGGCACCGCCTTGCCGTCCAGGCGCCAGTCGTAGATCGTGCTGAAGGCCAGGACCCGCGCGACGTATTCGCGGGTTTCCTTGTAGCTGATCGTCTCGATCCAGAAGTCGGCGTCCATGCCCGGGCGTTCGGACTGCCAGCGCTGCAGCGGCGACGGCCCGGCGTTGTAGCCGGCGATGGCGAAGTAGGGCTTGCCGCCGTAGCGATCCAGCACCTTGCGCAGGTAGGCGGTGCCCAGGGCGATGTTGGTGTCGGCATCGTAGAGCGAGTCGGCACCGCGCCACGGCAGGCCCAGGCGCCGCGCCTCGGCCGCGCCGGTCGCGGGCACGACCTGCATCAGCCCGCGCGCGTTGGCGCCCGAGCGCGCGTTCGGGTCGAACACGCTTTCGGCGCGTATCTCCGCCGCCACCCAGGCCGGGTCGAGGTCCTGGCGCGCGGCCTCGCGGCGGATCGTCGCGTCGTGGTGCAACGGGAAGCGCAGGGTGTACAGGCGCCGCTCCTCGGGCGCGCGGCCGAGCGCGAACACCGCGCGGTCGAACCAACCGTTCTCCTGCGCGACTTCCACCGCCAGCCGGCGCTGCGAATCGTCGAAGCGCGACAGCGCCTCGTTCCACTCGCGTTCGGCCCAGCCCTTGCGACCGATCCGGAACAGGGCCATAGCCCGCACTACTGCGGGATCGGCGGCGACCGCGGCCTTGGTCGCCCGATCGTCGGGCGGCAGCCATGGGCAGAGCGCATACGGCTGGCCGAGGCGGTCGGCGGCGAGGAAGCCGTGGAACTCCGGGATCCGCGCCGCGCGCTCGTACGCGGCCCGGGCGCCGGCCTGGTCGCCGGTGAGGGCCAGCAGTCGCGCTTCGAAGTAGGTCCAGCGCGAGTCGCTGCGCTGCTCCTCGCCCATGCGCCTGATCGCGGCCAGCGCCGCCGGCCAGTCGGAGCGCGACAGCGCCTCGCGCACCTGCCATTCGTGCAGGCGCTCGTCGTAGGACGACGCAGGGACCGCGGCCAGGCGGCGCTCCGAGCCGGGGTCGTACGACGCCACCGTCCACAGCGCGATCTGGTACAGCACGCGGCCGCGGTCGGCTTCGGTGAAATCCAGTGCCTTCGCGAACTTCGGCAACAGCGCCTCGGCGCGGTCGGGATCGGAGCGACCCAGCTTCGCCAGCCCCTGCGAGGCCACACGGCGGCTGCGTTCGGTCCTGGGCCAGGACAGCGCGTCGTCGCCCTGCCGGTTCATGAAGTCGGCGTAGCGCCCGGCGAGCTTGCGCTCCTGGTCGGGCAATCCCTCCGCCGCCGAGCGCATTACCCCCGGGTTCCATTCGTCCACCGCCTTGTCGAACCGCTCCCAGCGCAGGACAGGGGTCAGGCTACCTTTCTCGGCGAGCAGCGCCAGCGGCGCATCGCACTCGTTGGGCAGCGACTTGCCGGTGCTGCGCCAGATCGCCTGCGCGTCGGACACCCATTGCGCATCGGCGCCACCGGTCTTCGCGCGCGCCTGCAGCGACATGCAGCGCAGCGACGTGGACTTGATCGCGGGCGACCATGACGCATTGAACGCACGCCAGTCCTCGCGACGCGCCAGCGCCGGCAGCCAGATCTCGCGGAACGCCCCGGCCACGGCCGTGCCGCGATGGCGCTGCAGGAAGCCTTCGCCGCTGGCGACCGGCAGGGTATCGATGTCGCGGCGCAGGCCGGCGTACTCGATCCAGCCATACAGCGGATGGTCGACCAGGGCAGCGAGCCGGGCGGCATCGGTCTTGCCGTGTTCGGCGGCATCGATCGCATCGGCGACACGCTGCAGCGACGCATCGACAGCGGGTTGCCGCGCGTGCGCGACGCCCGGGGGCAGGGTCCCCAGGGACAGCAGGAAGAGGACAAGCAGCAGGGGGGAAGGCCGGCGCGTATTCATCCGGCGCGACTATAACGGCGACGGGGTGAACGCAGGCTCAGTTCAGCGTGGCGGCGCGCAGGGCCTGCTGCGGCACGTCGAGTTCGATCGACAGCGCCAGGTGGTCCGAGGCTGCGGCCGGCAGCGCGCGCATTTCCTGCAGCTGCAGCGAGCCGCTGACCAGGATGTGGTCGATGGCCCGGTTCGGCCGCCAGCTGGGGAAGGTCGGCACGCACGATGCGGGCGGCTGCAGGTGGGTGCGCTGGTACAGCAGCGCCATTTCAGGGCGGTCGGCCACGCAGTTGAAGTCGCCCATGAGCACGGCATTGCGATGACCGTGCAGCAGCTCGGCGATGAAGGCGACCTGGCTGCGGCGCGAGGTCGCGCCCAGCGAAAGGTGGGCGATGGCCACGGTGAGGCCGTCGTCGCCGTCGCCGAAGCGCGCCATGAGCACGCCGCGGCCGGCGATGCGCCCGGGCAGCGGATGGTCGGTGATGTCGACGGGCTCGAGCTTGCTCAGCAGGGCGTTGGCGCTGGACGCGAAGCCGCCGACGCTGCGGTTGGGCTGGTGGCTCCAGTAGTCGAAGCCGCCGCGCTGGGCCAGGTAATGGGTCTGGTTGGTGAAGCCGGACCTCAGGCTGCCGGGATCGCTCTCCTGCAGGCCGACGATGTCGTGTTCGCCGGCCAGGCGCGCGATCTTGTCGAGCGCGCCGCGCTTGTTGCCCGCCGGCAGTACGTGCGACCAGCTCCGCGCCACGTAGTCGTGGTAGCCGCGCGTGCTGGAGCCGGCCTGGATGTTGGCACTGAGCAGCTTGAGCCGGCGCGTCGCCATGGTCTGGCCGTCAGGGCGCGCCCTGCGTCGTCGCGGCGGGCTCGATCTGTGCGCGTTCGATTTGAATCAGCTGGTCGGTGATGCGCAGCATGTCCTCGTAAGTGCGGCCGCGCACGCGGTACTTGCCGTTGACCACCAGGGTCGGGGTGCCGCCGACGCCGGTGCGGATCATGAACTGCCGGGCGCGCTTGAGCTTGGCCTCGGTCGAGAAGCTGCGCATGTCAGCCAGGAAGCGCTTGGGGTCGGCGCCGTACTTGGCGTAGAAGGCGGCGACCGCGGCCTCGTCGGGCTTCTTGCCTTCGCCCGGGAGGCTCTGCTCCAGGTGGATGGCATGGAACATGGCGGTGTGCGACTGGTCGACGATGCCCAGCGAGTCGGCGACGAAGAAGGCACGCGCGTAGGGCGACCACTGCTCGTTGAAGTCCGCGCCCACGTAGGTCACGCGGACGTCGGCCGGGACCCGGGCCTTCCATGCGGAGAACGTGGGCTCGAAGCGGGCGCAGGCGGGGCAGATGTAGTTGAAGACCTCGACGACCTCGATCTTGCCGTTGAGCGGCTCGTAGGGCTGGCCGCCCCTGACCAGCTCGTAGTCGACACCCGGCGTCAGGCTGGAAGCGGCCTGTTCGGCGGCTGCGGCGTTCGTGGCCGGGTCCGGCACCGGCGCACGCTCGGGCGCGGCGGCGTCGGCCGGGACGGT
>NZ_JARUVM010000133.1 GCF_029763755.1 Luteimonas sp. 8-5 | reverse complement strand
GGCGTCACCGCCAGCGCATTGTTCGTCGCACCGGCGGCGGCGGCGCTGGGGCTCGCGGGCGGGTGGTCGCCCGACCTCGCCCGCAGCCGGCGTTTCCTGCTCGGTCTGTTGCCCATCGCCTACCTGTTCGGCGCCGCATGGCTGGTCGGTTCCGGAACGCACGGCGCGCAGGCGCTGGCGCAACCTGCGCCGGTGCCGATGCCCGGCGTCCCGCGGATGCTGGCGCAGACCTGGGGACCGTGGAGCACGCCCGTGCTACTGGTGGCCATGCTGTCGGCGTGGGCCTTCGTCGGCGACCACATGCGCGCCCGCTACTTCGCCGCCGGCGCCTTCTTCTTCCTGCTCGTGGCCATCGATCCGTACACGACGCCGCTCTTTGCTTCGCTGTCGGTCGGCGCCAAGACCTATTGGCGGCTGACCTGGGCGTTGCCGCTGCCCTTCTTCCTCGCGGTCGTGGTCGAAGGCTTGCTCGCGCGCGCGCTGGCGGTACGACCGGTGTGGCTTGCCGGCGCCTGCTGCGTCGCATTGGCTGCATCGGCGGCGTGGTTCGTAGCGCGAACCGGAACACTGGCGTGCACCAACGGCGTCACCGTCGGCGCCCCGGGGCCGAAGGTCCCCGCTGTGGAGTACGCAACGGCTCGGCAGGTCGCGCTACGGACACCGGAGGCCGGCACGGTACTGGCTCCGGAAGCGGTCGCGATCTGGCTGCCGGGCCAGGTAGTGCATCCGCAACTCATTGGCGTGCGCCACCTCTACCTGAGCCTGGCGTTCCCGCCCGCGGAGACGGCACAGCGCAGCAACCTGATGCGCTTTGTCGCCGGCACCCATCGCCCGCCGGGCGCCGAGGCCTGGTTCCGCGACTCCTTGCATCGCCATGGACTGACCGCAATCGTCTACGACGTCGATACCGTTCTGTGGCACGACCAGATCGAACGCATCCTGCTCGCGGAGGGATGGCGGCCACTGTCGCGCGGCCGCTACACGATCATGGTCCGCGGGGACGTGCCGGGTCCGCCTGCGCAAGCCCGTCCACGATGAACGCGACTTCGTTGCTGCGCGAAACCACCTGCCCGCGGCGCGCGACCACGCCGACTGCCTGCGCGCCCGCGCTGGCGTAGGACGCTTCGGGGACCACCGCCGTGACCGTGTCGCCGGAGACGTCGCCCTCGAGATAGGCATCGCCGAAAGCGACGAGTACCGCGTGCCCGTCGATGCGGCGGTCCAGCCGGATCCACAAGGCCGACTGCCCACCCGCCTGGCGATTGAACGGCGTTCCGGCAACGGTTCGCTGCGGACCCCAGGCAACGATCTCCAGTTCCGCCATCGACGCCGGGTCGGGGGCCGCAGCGGCCTGTTCGCTGCAACACGCCTGCAGGCCCAACGCGAGCACCGGTACGAACCAGGCGAATCCTTGCCTCGTCATTCCGGATCGAGATCGACCACGCGCGCGTCGGGCAACACCGCGACCGCCGCCGCTGCATTCACCACGCGCTTGCGGCCGGCACCCTGGCTGCTGTTCCCGATGATCGTGCGCACCATCGAGGCGTGCAGGTCCGGCGACAACGACAGCATCAGCGCAGCGATTCCACTGACGTGGGCCGCCGCCAGCGACGAGCCCGACGCGAAGTCGTAGCCACCGTCGGGCTGGGTGGTCAGGATGTCCTTGCCCGGAGCAAGGACGACGCCTTCGGGCGCCTGCCCGGACTGCGACGAGGCCACCACCATCACGCCCGGGACCTCCGCGGGGAAACCGTCGATCTTTCCGTCGGGCGGCAATGCGGCAACCACGATCCGGTCCTGCCGCAACAAGCCTGAAAGCAGCAGTTCGAGCAGCCTGTCGGACGGCCCGCCCAGGCTGAGGTTGATGATGCGGGCGTCGGTGTCGAACAGTGCGGCCAGCGCCTTGGCCAGGGTGAAGGTGTTGCAGCGCGCTCCCGTAGTCCCGCCGGACTGCCAGCAGGCCTTGTAGACGCTGAGCGTAGCCTGCGGCGCGATGCCGACGATGCCAACGCGGTTGCCGCCGACGCCGGCGATGACGCCCGCCACTTCCGTGCCGTGCCGATCGCCCCTGAAGGCGGCCGCGTCGTCGTCGACCATGTTGAACGTGCCGCTGATGCGTCCCTTCAGGTCCGGGTGTGCGACGTCGACCCCGGTGTCGACCAGGGCGATCTCGACACCGAGGCCACGGCTGGCGCGCTGCGCCAGGCCGGCGTCGATGTCGGCGAATCCGCGCTGCAGCTTGAGGTAGGGATCGTCGTAACCCTTCCCTGCCGGCGCGCCCGAGTACACCTCGAACTCCTGCAGCGGCGCCGCGATCTGCACCCGCTGGTCCGCGGCGAGCGCTAGCAGCAACGCATCGCGGTCGGTGCCTGGTTGCGGGCGAAGCACGGCGCAATACACGCCCAGCGGCTTGATCGGCCAACCGGCAACTTCGCGCAAGCCATGGCGCTGCTTCAACTCTGCCAGCGTGGACATCGCACGCTGGCCATTTCGATAGCTGTCGCCGCTGCCGTAACCCAATACGTTCGATGCAGCGTGCGGCGCCGGCCTGGACACCGGGTTGGCCAGCACCAGCACCACGTCGCGCGCACTGTCCGTCGCCACGGCGACGTCCTGCACCGGCGCATGGGCGCACCCGGCGACAAGCGCGGCAAACGCGAGCAGCGCAAGCGCCCGGGTCCTCACGGCGTCCCCGCAATGGGCTCCGCGAGCAACACGCCGCGGGCGCCACGCAGTTGCGTTACCAGAATGTCGCGATCGGCGGTGGCGGAAGTCGCTACCACCGTATAGCCGCCGACGTCGTTCGGACCGGCCACCACCCTCAATCCGCTGGATCGCAGCAAGCCGTCCCACTCGGCCACCGTCATCGCAGGATCGGGAACGAGGCGAATGGCATCCACCGGCGCGGACGCACCGTCGCTGGAGAGCGTGCGATAGTCGGGCGTCGGCGACATCGACCACAGCCTGGTCCCGATCACGCCGAGCCCGACCGCCTGCACCAGGACCGCCGCCACCAGCACGCGTCCCACCAGGCCGTTTGCCCGCAATGGATTCCGCGACGGCGGCTGTTCCGCGTCGTCGATCCTGGCGAGCAGGCGCTCCAGCCCTGCCTCTTCGTCCAGCGGCAACGACACCGGCAGCGACATCGCCCGATGCAGGCGCTGCTGTTGCACGAACTGCTCGCGGCATGCGGCGCAGCGCGCCAGGTGCCGGTCGAACCATTCACGCTGTTCCGGCGACAGCTGGCCCTGCAATGCATGCGGCATGGCTTCCCAGGCCAGGACGCAGTCCCTGTCGGAGTCGCGTGGATCGCGTGGATCGCTTGTCTTGCCCACTGTCATGCTCCCGCGGTCCCGGTATCGCCGCCCAGCACGGGCACGACGTTGAGCAGCTTCACCCGCGCATGGAACAGGCGTGCCTTCACCGTCCCGACCGGGCACTGGGTGATCGCGGCCACTTCGCCGAGGCTGTAGCCGACGCCGTAGACCAGTTCGACCACCACCCGCTGGTCGACACTGAGCAGCGCCATTGCCTTGGCCAGGAGGTCGCGCAGTTCTCGGTCGTCCCCGGGGTCCTCGCCACCGTCGTGCATCGGCAGGAAGGCCTCGTCCATCTGTTCGTCGCCCCGCTGGCGCAGCGCTTTGAGCCCGCAGCGATAAGCGATGCCCATCAGCCAGGTCGACACGCGCGCGTCGCCGCGGAAGTCGGCGGCGCGCTGCCAGGCGATCCAGAAGCAGTCGTTGACCACTTCCTCGATGACGTCCGGGCGCCGGGTCAGGCGCGACAGGAAGCGGCAGATCCGTCCGTGGTAGGCCCGGTACAGCGTTGCCAGCGCCGCGCGGTCGCCGGCGGCCATGCGCTGGAGCAGCGCAAGGTCGTCGGTATCGTCGCGGGCGTTGGCGTGGCTCATGGACCTGCGTAGGTACCCCGGGAGCACGCCAAGGTTGCTTCAGAATGCGCGTGAAAGGGTGGCCACCCAGGGATCGGGCGCCCCGTTGCCATAGGCCCGGCGCTCGCCCAGGCTGTTCAGGTTCCGCTCGATGCGCAGGCGCCAGCCTCCCCGGCTCCAGGCCAGGCCGAGGTTTCCATATCCGTACGCGCGGGTTTCGTAGCCGGAGCCGTAACCATACCCATGGCCGTCGCCGTAGCCGTAACTGCCGGACCGGACCGAAGCCTCCGCAACCCCCGCCCCCGCCATCAGCGTCAATTGCGACGACAGCGGCCAGCCCAGCCCGACGTCGGCGGCTCCGAGCCAGCGCCTGTCCTGGTCGCCATCGACGCGGATCGCCGAAATGCCGATCGACACCGTGTCGCGGTAGGAGACGTAGACGCCCGCGTCGACGCGATCCGGAATGCCGCGTCCACCGCGGTCCTGGTAGTCGTAGTAGGCCAGGTTGGCGCGACCCCGCCAGTCGCCGGAACTGAACCAGTCGCGCGATACCCGCGCCACTCCCATCACCAGGTGCCCGGGCGAGCGGACTTCCACGCCACCCGCCAGTCCGAGCGACCAGCCGTTGCCCGACGTCCAGGACATTTCGCCTTGCAGCACGGGTGTCGCCGGAGTGATCGCAAGCCCGCGATCGACCAGTTGCGAAGCCAGCGCCACTTCCCCGCCGATGCTCGACGACTGCGCGTGGGCAGGTGCTGCCAGCAACAGGACGATGGCGAGCAGGACGATAGCGGGCATGACGCTCGCGAGCATGGTGTCCGCGAACAGGATCGGCTGGGTGATTCCACAGCCTCGGGCTGTCATGTCCGCATGCGTGCCATTTCCTCGAAAGTCCAGCTTACCCAGCCGCCCGGGACTATTCAATGCAACTTTTGCCTTGGGTCCTGGCACCTACGGGCACTCCAGGAGACGCCCCGCCATGGCCGCAGTTCGGCAAGCCGCATCGGACGCAGCGCAGTTGCAGGACACCCGGCGCGCTTTCGACAGTGTCGCCGGCGACTACGACGGCCCGCGCGGCAACAACGAGCTGATCCAGCGCATGCGCCGCACGTTCCGCGAAGCGGTGTGCCATGAACTGCCGCCCGGCTCGCGCCTGCTGGACCTGGGTTGCGGCACCGGCATCGACGCCTTGTGGTTCGCCCAGCTGGGCTATCCGGTCGTGGCCACCGACTGGTCGCCGGGCATGGTCGCGCGCACCGCGTCCCGCCTGGCCGAAGAATCGCTGCCGGTGCGCGCGGAGGCCCGGCAGATGGGCATCCACGAACTGGCCGCGCTCGATGCGGGGTTCGACGGCAGCTTCGACGGCATCTATTCGAACTTCGGCCCGATGAACTGCGTGCCCGACCTGGCCGCGGTCGCCGGCGAATGCGCGCGCCTGCTCGCGCCGGAGGGTGTGCTGGTGTTCTCGGTGATGGGTCGCATCTGCCCCTGGGAGCTCGGCCATTACGGATTGCGCGGAAGGTTCACGCGCGCTGCGGTCCGTGCCGCCCGCGGCGCCACCGCGGTGGGCATGAACCGGCACACGATCTGGACGCGCTACTACCTGCCGCGCGAGTTCCATCGTCATTTCGCCCCTCGCTTCACGCTCGTCGAATACCGCGCACTCAGCCTGTTCCTGCCACCACCGTACATGGTCGACTACTACCGTCGCCGGCAGCGCTGGTGCGAACGCCTGGGCCGGCTCGACGACCGCCTGGGCCCGTGGCCGCTGCTGCGCGACATGGGCGACCACTTCCTCATGGTGATGCAACGGCGCTGACGCATGGACCGCCCGACGTCGATGCGCGGAGTCGACCTGCATGGCGCCTTGACGGTATTGCCG
>NZ_JARUVM010000132.1 GCF_029763755.1 Luteimonas sp. 8-5 | reverse complement strand
TCCTCATGGTGATGCAACGGCGCTGACGCATGGACCGCCCGACGTCGATGCGCGGAGTCGACCTGCATGGCGCCTTGACGGTATTGCCGGGCGGCGCCACCGGCCTGCCGTTGCCGTTGCGCGAAGGACGCATCGGCCCGGCGCCACGCCGCGGCGCCGCGCGCATCGACCTGGGCGGCGCGACGATCGTCCCGGGCCTGGTCAATGCCCACGACCACCTGCATGTGAACGCGATTCCGCCGCTGGCGCGAGGCGAACCGTTCGCCAGCAGCTACGAGTGGATCGAGGCATTCAAGCTGCATTTCGGCGATCCTGCAGTGGCTGCGGCGCTGGCCGTATCCAAACGGGTGCGGCTGTACCACGGCGCCCTGAAGAACCTGCTCGCCGGAACGACCTGCGTGGCGCACCACGACCCCTGGGACACCGATTTCGGCGCACCGGATTTTCCGGTATCCGTGCTGCGCGACCAGGGCTGGAGCTATGCACTCGGCTGGCCCGGGTACGGGCCGGACCCGCGGCAAAGTTTTTCCGAAACGCCTTGCGGCCATCCATGGATCATCCACCTTGCCGAGGGCACGGATGCCGCCTCGCGGGCGGAACTGGCCAGGCTCGAGGCGCTGGAATGCCTGGCGTCCAACACCGTGCTGGTGCACGGGGTCGGGCTGTCGGCGCACGACATCGAGCGCGTGATCGCGCGCGGCGCGGCCGTGGTGTGGTGCCCGTCGAGCAATCGCGCGCTGCTCGGTGCAACCCTGGACCCGCAACGGCTGCTCGCCGCCGGCAGGCTCGCACTTGGGACCGACTCGCGGCTCAGTGGCGCGCGCGACCTGCTCGAAGAGATGCGCGGCATCCTCGCCGACGGCGTGCTGGATCCGATGCAGTTGCTCGAGCTTGCGACCACCGCCGCCGCGCGCATCCTGCGCCTTTCCGATCGGGGCGCACTGCTGCCCGGCCATCGCGCCGACCTGCTCGTCGTGGCGGACGATCGCGGCACCGGCGCCGGCGCGCTTGCAGGCACTCGCCGGAGCGAGTTGCGCGCCGTGGTGCGCGACGGCATGCCCTGCATCACCGACCCCGACCTCGGCGACTGGTTCGGGCTCGCCGGCGTCGACGCCGTGCCGGTGACGCTCGATGGCCGGCCCAAGCTGCTCGCCAGCTGGCTGGCGGATCCCGAGGTGCTTGCGCTGGAACCCGGGCTGGCGCTTGTCGAAGAGATGCGCCAGCCGGCTTGCGCGACGGGAAGCGGCTGATGACCATCGCTGCACCGACGGCCACGCTGCTGGACCCGGCCCAGGCCTATGCCCTGTGGGCCGAAAGCTATCCGCCCCACGCCCACAATCCGGTCATGCTGGCCGAAGAGCGCGCCATGCTCGCGCTGTTGCCTGCATCGCTGCACGGACTGGCGGTACTCGACGCAGGATGCGGCAGCGGGCGTTACCTGCTGCACGCCCTGGCCCGCGGCGCCAGGCATGTCACCGGCGTCGACCTGTCGGCGCCAATGCTGGCCCGCGCCGCCGCCGCGGTCGGCGAGGCCGGCAACGCTGGCCGGGTCACGCTGGTCCAGGGAAACCTCGACGCGCTGCCGATGCCGGGCGGGGGCGCCGACCTCAGCCTGTGCGGTCTTGCCATCGGACACCTTCCTGACCTGCGTCGCTGCCTTGCCGAGTTGTGCCGCGTGACCCGGCCGGGCGCGCGCCTGCTTTGCAGCGATTTCCATCCGATCGGACCGGCACTGGGCTGGGCCCGCAGTTTCAGGTCCGGCGGAACCGCGTATGCGGTCAGGCATGCGCAACACCTGTACGGACACTGGCACGACGCCTGCAAGGCCGTGGGCCTGGAGATCGAGGACGTGCGCGAACCGATGCTGGATCCCGCCGACATCGCACCGGGCGCGCACTTCGATCCGTTGGCGCTCCAGGTGCCGGTCGCCCTGGTACTGGCACTGCGGCGCGTGCCCCATGCAAACCGACGTAGAGGCCGCTGAATGTCACCGACACCCCGCATCCTGCTGGTCAACCCGACCATCACCTCGCGACGCAGCGCCCGCTTCCCCCTGGCCCTGCTGCATCTGGCCGCAGCGATCGAGCGCAGTGGCGCGGGCGACTGCAGCATCGTCGACGGCAACGTCGACCGCGACTTCGTCGACCGGACCCTGCGGATGCTCGACCGCGGTCGCTACGACATGGTCGGCGTCACCGTCATGGGCGGACCGCAGTTGGCACCGGCGATGGCCGTCTCGCGCGCGGTGCGCGAACGCCACCCCGATCTCCCCGTCGCATGGGGCGGCTACTTCCCGACGCTGAATACCGCCGCTGCGATCGCTTCGCCCGACGTCGACTACGCGATCCGCGGGCCGGGCGACGAAAGCCTCCCGGCACTGCTTGCCGCCTTGCATGGCGGCGCACCCGCACTGGAGCGCATCGCCGGCCTGTCATGGAAGCGCGACGGGCGGATCGTGCACAACCCCTCGCGTGGCAGTCCCGTTCCCGACGACGGACAACGGCTGCCCTACGAAAAGCTGGGCGATCCGCGGCGATACCTGGCGCGGACCTATCTCGGGCGGCGCACGGTTGCCCACCAGGCGGCGACCGGATGCCGATTCCGTTGCACCTTCTGCGGCGTGGCGGCCATGTACGGCGGCGCGACCCACCTGTCGTCCGCCGAGCGTCTCGACCGCGACCTCGCCTACTTCCGGCACGAACTCGGCGCCGACTCGGTGCAGTACTTCGACAACAACTTCTTCGACCGCGAGCGGGACATGGTGCCGCTGCTGGAGGTCATGGCGGAGCATGCGATGCCGTGGTGGTGTTTCGCCCGCGCGGACGCCCTGCTGAACCTCTCCGAACGCACCTGGTCGCTGGTGCGCAGGAGCCGCCTGCGGATGGCGTACATCGGCGCCGAATCGCCCAACGGCGCCATGCTCAAGGAAATCCGCAAGGGCACGCGCCCGGACCAGACCGTGGAAGCGGTCAAGCTGTGCCAGCGCCATGGCGTGATCCCGGAACTGTCGTTCATGGTCGCGCCGCCGGAGAACACGGAAGAGGAAACCGAACGCACCTTCGAGTTCATCCGCGAGCTGAAGCGGATCAATCCCGAAACCGAGATCGTGGTGTACGTCTACACCCCGTTGCCGGACGCCAGCCGTCACGAATCCGATCGCCGGCGGCGGCCGCCGGTGGCGGTGCACGACCTGGACGGCAATCCCGTGGTGTTCCCGACCACCGTGGAGGAATGGGCGCAACCACGCTGGGTCGACTACGCCTGCCACGCCGACGCGCCGTGGCTCGACGACAGGCTGCGCCGGCGCATCCACGACTTCGTCACCGTGTTGCGTTGCCGCTACCCGACCGTGCAGGACCTGCGCTCCCCCACCTGGGCCAAACGCGGGCTGCGCGCGATGGCAGGCTGGCGCTACCGCCTGGGCCGCTACGACCGCCCATGGGAACTGGAGCTGGCCAACCGGCTGGTGCGCCTGCGCATGCCGCAGGTGTCGGGCCTGTAGCCTTGCATGTCGTCCAGGCCAACCTGCTGCCGGTGCCGGAGGGACGCGCGCACGCGGACATCCTGGAACAGTGGCACTCGCTGGTGGACATCGCCGAGATCGCCGCCGGGAGCGGCGTGCGCGTCACCGTCGTGCAGGCGGCGGCGCGCGACCAGTCGATGATGCGCAATGGCATCGAGTACCGCTTCGTGGACGTGGCCGGGTTGTCGTCGCCGGCGCGACGAAGCCGCCGCATCGCAGACGAACTCACGACTATCGGCGCCGACTGCCTGCACGTGCATGGATTGGCCTTCGCCGCCGACGTGCTGGCGCTGTGCCGCCGGCTGCCCGGGTTGCCCATCCTTTGCCAGGACCATGCCGATCGCCCGCCGCGTTGGTCGCGATGGCTGTCGTGGAGGCGGTGCTATGCGGAGATCCCTGCCGTATCCTTCACCGCCGCCGGACTGGCGCGCCCCTTCCGCAATGCGGGCGTCTTCGGCAGGCAACTCGAAGTCTTCGCGATCCCCGAGTCCAGCAGCCGCTTCAGGCCCGGGGATCGTGGGCAGGCGCGCGCCCTGACCGGCCTCCATGGGGATCCGTGCGTGCTCTGGATCGGCCACCTGGATCCCGGCAAGGATCCATTGGCGGTGATCGACGGCGTCGCCGCGGCCGCGTCGCGGCTGCCCGGCCTGCAACTGTGGATGGTGTTCGGCACGTCCGCGCTGCTGGAACAGGTCCAGGATCGGATCCGGGCATATCCGCACCTGGCCGGTCGCGTGCACCTGCCCGGCAAGGTGCCACACGCACGCGTCGAGACTTTGCTGCAGGCCGCCGACGTCTTCGTCTCCGGCAGCCATTCGGAAAGCTGCGGCTATGCGCTGCTGGAAGCAATGGCCTGCGACACGATGCCCGTCGTCACCGATATCGCCGCATTCCGTGCGCTTGCCGGCGATGGCACGGTCGGTCGACTCTGGCCGTGCGGTAGGCCAGCGCGCCTGGCCGAAGCACTGGTCGACGCGTGGACGCGCCGCGCCCCACCCGGTCGCGTACGCGCCCACTTCGACGCTGAATTGTCGTTCGCTGCTGTCGGGAGGCTCTGGGCGCGCGCCTACCAACGCCTGGCCGCGGGCGGTGCGCGGAGCACACGATGAAGATCGCCCTGGTGGTACCCGGCGGCGTCGATCGCAGCGGCGAGCACCGCGTGATCCCGGCGTTGCTCGCCCTGCTGGCGCGCCTGTCGCGATACCACGAAGTACACGTGTTCGCGCTGCATCAGGAAGCGCGCCCGGGCCGATGGCGGCTGGCCGGCGCGCACATCCACAATGTCGGCCACGGCTGGACGCGCCTGCGCGCCATCGGCGCGATCCGGTCGGAGCACCGGCGGGCGCCGTTCGATCGGATCCATGCAATCTTCTCCGGCTCTTGCAGCCTGGTCGCCGTCATCGCGGCGCGACTGCTGCGCGTGCGCAGCCTGGTCCACGTCGCCGGCGGCGAACTGGTTGCGATGCCCGGGATCGGCTACGGCGGCCGCCGCCGCTGGACCGGCCGGCTGCGCGAAGCGCTGGTGCTGCGAGCA
>NZ_JARUVM010000131.1 GCF_029763755.1 Luteimonas sp. 8-5 | reverse complement strand
TGTAGGTGCGCGCCCCCGGCGCGGCGCTCGCCTCGCGTAATGTGACTTGCGTTCACTTGTTCCGGCGGTTGCCAGAAACCATCCGCAACCTTCCGGTTCACAAGGGTTTTTCTCCTTATCCACACAACATGTGGATAACCCTGTGCATGGTCGTCGGAAGCAAACGCCTAAAAAGCCTTAATCAAGCTTGAAGACGCACATGGCGAAAAAAGTACCAATATCCAAATATCGAATGGAATCAGATACTTGACCGTGAAACCATCTCCTCACATCGGCCGCGGGCGATGTCGACGCTGCGTGCATGACGGCAGCGTTACTGCTGTGCACAACGCATTCGGGCCCCCGCGCGGGGGATCGCTATCATCGAGCCGATGAAGCAGGCCCCATGAACGCGCCAGACCCGGCCCCCACTGCCGGCGCGTCGCCCGCCCTGGCCGCATTCCTGCGCGGCATCGGGCGCCGCGCCCTGTTGTTCGCCGACCTCCAGGCTGGCCCTGGGGGCGATCGGGCGCTGGCCGCCGCTCTGCCCGCATTCGTTGCCCTGGCCGCCGGCCAGCCGATGTCGCGATGGCCCGAGCGGTTCTGGGGCCAGGTGCTCGCTTCGCCATCGCTGCGCGCCGGGGCGGGCGGGGAGGACCGAACGGCGGCCCTGTTGTGGCTGGTGGCGGGCCTGGACGAGGAGGGGGCAGCTGCGGCCCTTGGGGTTTCCGGCGAGAGCTGGCGCCTGGCCGTGCAGCGTGCGGCACCGCGCGATGCCGCGGGCCAGGTGGACGCGGCGGCCTGGCAGGCCTGGGCCGAATCGGTGCGCGGGCAGCTGCGCGAGTTGCCGCAGGATCGGCTGGATTGGTGGGACCGGCAATGCGCCCGGGCGCTGCACCCGGCGCGACGCCCGCCGGCTCCCGCGCCATCCGCGCAACGTGCGCCCCGCTGGGTACTGGCGATGCTGTGGACCGGCGTCGCGTTGTGCGTACTCGGACTGGTGGTGACCTTCGTCCCCTGGAGACCGCAGACCGGCGACGGCGGGGATCGCGACGATGCCCCGATGCGCGCCCGCGGCGCGCCCCTGCCGGCGGCGGCCGCACCGGCGGCCACCTACGACGCCGATTTCGCCCTGCACAACCACCGCGACCTCGCCCTGCTCGCCGGCGGCGACGAGACGCTGCTGCGCGACCTCGATTTCCATGCCTGGCACGCCGCGCAGCTCGGGCCCGCCTCGGCGCCACCGGTGCCGGTGGTCGATCCGCCGCCGATGCCGATGCCCGAACGCATCACCGCGTGGCAGGCGCTGCCACCGGTCGAGCGAGCCTTCCTGCGCGAGCGCTGGGACGCCTGGCAGCACCTGCCGGCAGCGCAACAGGCCGAAGTGCGCAATGCGGTCGCGACCTTCAGCGCCCTCGCGCCGGAAAGGCAGCAGGAATTGCGGATGACCTTTTCCGCGCTGCCGGATGAAGAGCGCCGCGGCTGGTTGCTCGGTCCGCGCCTGGGACTGGCCTGGCCCAGGCTGCAGCCGTTGCTGATGCAGGTGCCCGCCGCGCAGCGCGAGCCCCTGCTCGCCGTGTTGCACGAATTGTCCGCGCTGCAGCTGGACGATCTGGCGACGCTGGCGCAACGCACGCCGCCGCAGGAACGCGATGCGCTGCGTCGCGAGCTGCTGTCGACCGCGGCCACCAGCCGCACCGCGTGGCTGCGCGAGCGTTTGCGACGCTGAGTGCTTCCGCGCGCTTGCGGCAACCGTCGCGCGCGGCCATCATCTCGGCACGCCGCGGCGGCAATGATCGGGGCAGCGACGGGGGTAGCAACGCATGAGGCAGATGGCGGCGGGCGCCGAAGGGCCCGTCCAGGCATTCGCGCCGGTGCCGTGGCGGCACGTGGCGGGGCTCGCAGTAGCCGCGATCGCGTTCCTGCTCGCGCTCAACGTGCTGATGGATGTCGGCGCGCGTGCCACCGGCGACGGCGTGCAACGCTTCGACCAGGGCGCGCTGGTGCACGACGACGGCAGCGAATCGGCGCCGATGGGGCTGCACCTGCCGGGCAACTGCCACGCGCACGGCGACTGCGCGCGCACCTTCCGCATCAAGTTCAACCACGACGCGGCTGCGGCGGGCAACCGCCAGTTCGCGCTGTATGTCCCGCAGTTCACCGGCCGCATGCAGGTTTCGCTCAACGGCGTGCCGATGATCGACAGCACCCTCGGCCAGACCTCGCTGAAACTTGGCCAGGGCGCGCCGCAGATCGCCACGCTGTCCGACCGCGTCCTGCAGCCCGGCTTCAACGAGATCGGCGTCGACCTGGCCGATCGCATGGGCACCGCAGCGGTCGGGCCGGTGTTCTTCGGCCCTGAATCGGAACTGCGCGACGACTACGAGGGCGCCCAGTTCCTGGTGGTGACGCTGCCGCGGCTGATGGACGGCGCGTTGTTCGCGATCGGCGCAATCATGCTGGTGATATGGTTGACCCGGCGCCACGACCAGCTCTACCTGCTGTGCGCGGCGATCTCGCTCAGTTTCGCCATCTCCTCGCTGTCGCCGGTGATCGCCAGCGCCTTCGGCGCCAACCTGCTGATGCCGGTGAACGTGTTGCGCTACGTCGGCGCCTGCCTGCTGCTGCCCTTCGCCTGGCAGCTTGCCGGGCGCATGCCGCCGGTGCGCACGCGCTGGTTCCTGCTTCCGGGCGTGCTGATGTTCCTCGGCTTCCGGCTGCTGCCGGAAGGCTGGGCCACGCAGTCGGTGACCGTGCTGTTCATCCCGCTGGTCCTGGCGATGGCCGTGGTCGCGCTGTGGGAACTGTGGCGCGCGGGAACCCGCGGCCGCGACCGTTCGGCGCTGACGCTGCTGGTCGCGATCGGCGTGCTGCTGTCGCTGACCACGCGCGACCAGCTGGTGACGGCAGGCATCCTCGACAACGGCCACGTGCTGCTGGCGCGTTTCAACGGCCCGCTGCTGGTGCTGATCATGGGCCTGATCATGCTGCGCCGCTTCGCCGACGGCCTGTCGCTGCTGGAGAACTTCAACAAGCGCCTGCACCGCGACGTGGCAGCCGCGCGCAGCAAGCTGCAGGAAGCCTTCGAGCGCGAAAAGGCGCACGCCCGGCGCGAAGCGCTGACCGCCGAGCGCGTGCGCCTGATGAGCGATCTGCACGACGGCATCGCCGGCCAGCTCATGTCGATCGTTGCCCTGGGCGAGCAGGACGATAGCCCCAAGGGCAGCGAGATCACCCGGGCTTGCCATCGCGCGTTGACCGACCTGCGCCTGGTGGTGGATTCGATGGAGGACGTCGGCGACGACCTGGGCATGATGCTGGTGGCGTTCCGCGACCGCGTCGAGCCGCAGCGGCGGCGCTCCGGGATCCGCCTGGCCGGGCAGGTGCGCAACCTGCCGGAACTGCCGGGCCAGTCGCCGACGACGACGCTGGCGATCTTCCGCGTGCTGCAGGAGGCGATGAACAACGCCGTGCGCCACTCCGGATCGGACGTGGTCGAGGTGGCCTCGTCGGAATCGCCGTTGCCCGGCCACGGCGTACGCCTGGTGGTCCGCGACTACGGCAATGGCGGAGCGGTGACGCGCCGCGGCCACCATGGCATGGACAACATGCAGCGTCGCGCCGCCGGCCTCGGTGCGACCCTGGAAGTCGAAAGCGATGCCGGCGGGACCCGCGTGATCCTCGACCTGCCGCGGAGCGTGGTCAGAGCTGGATGAGCTTGCGCGAGATCGCCTCGAACACCGCTTCGCCGCGGCTGTTGACCTCGAGCTTGCGGTAGATGCTCTTGATGTGATTCGGCACGGTCTTGCGCGAGATGCCGATGCCGTCGGCGATCTCGTTGTAGGTCATGCCCTTGGCGATGCCCCACAGGATGTCGATCTCGCGCGCGGTCAGCCCGAGGTTGGTCTCGGCGGCCTGGTCCGGGTCGGGCGCCGGCTCGGTCGCCGGCTGCAGCCGGCGCAGCAGGTAGCGCGCGATCGCCGCGGACAGCGGCGACTGTCCCTGCAGTACCTGGCGCACCGTGGTGCCGATGTCCTCGGGCAGGGCGTCCTTGACGATGTAACCGCTGGCGCCGGCGGAGATCGCCGCGACCACGCTGGCTTCGTCGCACAGCACCGAGATCACAAGGATCTCCACCGATGGATGCGCGGCGTGGACTTCGGCGGTGAGGCTGGTGCCGTGGCCGTCGGGCAGTTCCAGGTCGGTGAGCAGCACGTGCGGCGGTTGCGCGGCGATGGCGGCGCGCGCGTCGGCGAGGTTTCCGAACGACTCGACCTGGAACTCGGGGTCCGCCGCCAGCGCCGCATGCAGGCGCTTGCGCGTGGGCTCGTCGTCCTCGACCAGGTGGATCCTGATTGTCGTCATCGCCTCGCCACCGTCCTCACAGCCAGTCCATGAAGTCGATTCTCGGCGCTTGCGACGGCAAACGCGAGACCCTGGCGATCGTGGCCGGGGCGCGGCCGAACAGCTGGCGCGAGAGCCCGGCCTCGTCGATCCGCGGCGCCTGCGCCGATGCGATGCCGCGGCGCGCGGTCATCAGCACCAGCACGTCGTTGCGCCTGGCGCTGGCCTGTTCGGTGCCGAACAGACGCTCGACACCGGGAATGCGCCGCAGCCCCGGGGCCGCCGATTCGCCGTCGCGCAACGTCATGGTCGCGCCCGACCCGAAGGCGATGGCCCTGCCGAAGGGGATACGCGCCGTTGCCTCGGCCTGGGTCTTGTCGGTCTGCACTACCGTGGCGCCTTCGCCGGCGATCGTGGTGCCCGACAGGTTGGACAGTTCCAGCACCGCGGTCAGGTCGATGTAGCCCTCGCCGATCTCGTTCGGCGTCACCTTCAGGTCGATGCCGATGTCGCGTTCCAGCGGCTCGGTCTCGTCACCACGCGGCACGATCAGCACGCTGGAACCTTCGAAGAAGCGCGAGGTCTTGCCCGCCACGGCGACCACGCTGGGACTGGCCTCGATGCTGAAGCCGCTGCGCGATGTGGACGCCATGTTCAGCGCGTAGCTGACCGTCGGGATGCTGACTTCCAGCGAGCGCGAGGTGCTGCGGCTGGTCGGATCGTCGTTCTCCTTGCTGTAGTCGGCGGCGAACAGGGTGCCGCCGAACTGCAATTCCAGCGCGTTGAGCAGGTTGATCCCGGCGTTGCTGGAGGCGTCGCGGCTCTGCCGGATCACGTACGCGTCGATGGAGACGTTGCCGTCGCCGAGGTCGACGGCGTCCGCGCCCCCATGCAGGCGTCCTGCCAGCATCGCCGCGTCATGGCCGCCGGCGGTTGCGGAAAATGCCGCCGACAGGAAGGCGTCGACGGTCGCCGCGGCGCCTTTTCCGCCGGGGACCGTCGAAGCGCGCGCGGCTGCGTGTGCATTCGCCGCCAGGCCGAAGTAACCGGCGCGGTAGGCGACGAAGGCCAGCCCGTAGCACAAGGCATCGCAACCGCCCCGCAATGCGATCGCCTCGGCGAATGCGGCCAGTGCCGCGTCGTGGTGCCCGAGCCCGTACTCGGCGGCGGCCAGGCCCACCTGCGGCTGCCACCAGTCCGGCGCCAGCAGCGTGGCGTTGGCGAAAGCCACCCGTGCGACCTCGAGATCGCCGCGACGCCCGCGTTCGAGCAGGTAGCGACCGTTGTCGAAATGCAGGCGGGCATTGGTGGGCTCTGCGCCGATACGCCGGAACAGGGCCTCGCCGTCCGTGCCTGCCGGGAGCGCGCGCTGGTCGCTGAAGCCGATGCGCTCCAGGTTGCGCTCCAGGCGCGGGGTGGAGGCGCAGCCGGACACCAGCGTGGAGACCAGCAGCGACAGCAACAGGGGGCGTGCGGACAACATGTTCATGGTGTCCACGATGGCGGGAGCGTGGCGCCATCGTCGCGCGCGCGCATCGGCCGGCCGATGCCATCTTTATGGTGTTCTTCGGCGGCGCGAACTCGGGTTTCATGCTCGCCACCAACTACTCCCCGAGGGGGAAAACGCCATGAAAACCGCTCTGCTGATCTCCGCCGCCGGGCTGGCCCTGTTCGCCTTCAGTCCGGAAGCCTTCGCCGCCAAGTACAAGTGCGGCTGCCATGTCAACGCCAAGGCCGGCATCGAGGCCTCGAGCGATCCGAAGATGAGCTGCAACGAGACTTACAGCGACTTCGACGACCATGTGTCGATCCAGGAAAGCCACCTCAAGATCTTCGTTTCCGACGACAACGTGGTCCAGGGCGACAAGGACATGAACATCCGTTTCCGTCCGCGCGACGGCAAATGCCTGGAGCGGGTGGCCGACGGCAACGAGAAGAAGGTGATCTGGGAAGGCGCCTATTGCAACAACGATTCGTACAAGGACCTGGGCCAGTTCAAGATGAAGGAGAAGGACGGCAAGTGGACCGCCACCTTCGAGGCCAAGACCGGCGGCAAGGACTACACCGGTTTTGCGATGTTCGCGGTCAACCAGCAGGACGGCAAGAAGTACATGCAGGCCGTTTGCCTGGAAGACAAGTAGTCTTCGCTCGAGCGACGAACACGGCGCGGGTGGTTTCAATCCGCGCCGTGTTGCATGGTGGCTGGTGGCGCCTCAGCCCCACACCAGGCTGGCCAGGATCGTTCCCGCCACGCCGAAGCTCAGCAGGATGATGTAGCAGATGCCGATGGTGAGGTACTTGAGCAGCGTCATGATCCATCCCTGGCCGTAGACGCGCTTCTGCATCAGCAGCAGGTACAGCGGCATCCACAGGAACAGCAAGCCCTCGGCCCAGCCGACGGGCGTCGCCAGCGCGGGCACCGCTTCGCCGAGCATCGACAGCAGCAGGATCAGCAGCACCGCAAGGCACAGGAACGCGTGGCTGTGCAGCGCCACGATCAGGTGTTCCATGTACAGCCGGCGCTTGAACAGGTAGGCGACCTTCAGCATCGCCGCGAACAGCGGCAGCAGGATGAACAGCGTCGACGGCAGCGCGCCGAGCACCGCGTCCTTCAGCCTGTCCTGGTCGTGCTGCATTTCCTTGACGTTGTCGCGGCCTTTGGCGATCTGCGCATTGATCCAGCGGTTGACGAAGGCAGGCAGCCAGCCCACCCGTACCGGATTGGTCACAGGATCCCAGGGCTCTGCGTTGAAGCGGACCTGCACTTCATCGTCGTCCGTCCCGGCCGGCTTCACCGGTTCTGGATCGCGGCCCTCGAGCTGGGCGATGCGCTGCTCGGACTTCTCCCGGATTTCCTGGATCCCTGCATTGATCCCGGCGCGCGCGCCGGGGACGCCGGGTGGCATTTCGGCACGGGCCTGTTCCAGTTCGCCTACGATCCTGTCGCGCGCCTCCTCCACCTCGGCCACGGTGGTCGCCTCTTCGATGCCGTCGCCGCCGTCGACCTGGACGATGCTGCCGCCGTCGCCGGTCTGGATCGCCAGCTGGGCGACGAAGAAGGTGACGATGCTCAGGAAGAAGAACAGGCGCACCGGGCTGACGTAGCGCACCCGGCGTCCCTCGAAGTACTCGCAGGTCAGGTACCCGGGCTTGGCCAGCAACGGCCAGATCGTGCGGGGCGTGCGCGAATCCAGGTCGAACACGCTGTCGAGGAAGTCGCCGATGATGCTGCCGAAGTGCCTGACCAGGCCGTGTACCGGCTGTCCGCACTTGTAGCAATGCGGCCCCAGCAGCTCGGTGCCGCAGTTCTGGCAGGTCGTCATCGGCGTGGTTCCCCGTGGATGGCCCGGGTAAGATTACAGCGACCTGCCGCGGCTGGCGCCGACGCCCCATGAACCACGCACCCGACACCCGGCGCCTCGGCCACGAAGCGCGCGCCACGGCCGTCCTTGCTGCGCCGCTGGTCGCCGGCCACCTGGCCACGGGCCTGATCGGCTTCGTCGACACCGTGATCGCCGGCCACCACGGCACCCTGACCCTGGCCGCGGTGGCGGTGGGCGCGGCACTGTGGGCGCTGCCGATGATGTTGCCCATGGGCACGCTGATGTCGCTGCCGCCGGCGGTCTCGCAGCTCGACGGCAGCGGTCGCCGCGAAGAAATCGGGCCGCTGTTCCGCCAGGGCCTGTGGCTGGCGCTGGCGCTGGGCCTGCTGATGTTCGCCTTCCTCAGCATCGTGGTGTTCGCGCTGGGGCCGATGGGCATCGCGGCGGAGGTGCGCCCCGGTGCGCGTGATTTCCTGCATGGCATCCGCTGGGGGGCGCCCGCGCTCACGCTGTACCTGGCGATGCGCTACCTCAGCGACGGGCTGCACTGGACGTTGCCGACGATGGTGCTCGGATTCGGCGGCCTGCTGGTGCTGGTGCCGCTGGGCTACGTACTCACGTTCGGTTCGTTCGGCCTTCCGGAGATGGGCGCCGGCGGCCTCGGCATCGCGTCGGCGGCGATGCTGTGGACGCAGGCGCTCGCATTCGCCGTCTACCTGGCAACGTCGCGGCGCTTCGCGGCGTTGGGCCTGTTCAGCCGCTTCGAATGGCCGCGACGCGAACCGATCGCGGGCCTGTTGCGCACCGGTTTGCCGATCGGCGTCACCGTGGCGATGGAGGGCGGGCTGTTCATCGTCACGGCGCTGCTGATCGGGCGCCTGGGCGCGGTGGAGGTCGCCGCGCACCAGATCGCGCTCAACGTGTCGGCGCTGTGTTTCATGATCCCGTTCGGCCTGGCGGAGGCGACCACGGTGCGCGTCGGCCATGCGCTCGGCCGGGGCAGCGCCAGCGCGGTGCGCCGCGCCGCGATGGCTGGCTACGTGCTGGCGCTCGGCACGCAGGCCGTGTCGGCGCTGTTGCTGCTGCTGGGCAACGATGTCGTCGCCTCGGTGTACACCGACGACGTCGCGGTCGCGACGCTGGCCGCGTCGCTGCTGCTGTATGCGGCGGCATTCCAGTTCCCCGACGGCATCCAGGTCGTATCCGCCGGCGCGCTGCGTGGGCTGGGCGATACCCGCGTGCCGATGCTGCTGGCGGCACTGGCTTACTGGGGCATCGGCATGCCCATGGGCGCCGGGCTGGGCCTGTACCTGGGCTGGGGGCCGGAGGGCATGTGGACCGGCTTGATCGGCGGGCTGAGCGTGGCGGCGCTGCTGATGGCCATGCGGTTCCGGCGATCGAGCCGAAGGCTGCAGGAGGTACTGGTGACCTCCGGGTCATCGCCCGCGGACCCGCCAGCCGTTACGCTGTCGCCATGAATACCGGAGCATCCGCATGAACGCGCCCAGCCACCGAGGCCCCATCTCCCGCTTCTTCAGGGGTTTGTGGGACGCCGTCAATTTCGCCCGTCGGCTGGTCTTCAACCTGGTTTTCCTGGCCCTGATGCTGGTGTTCATCGGCATCTTCATGGCCGGCGACGCCGCCAGGCCCCTGGCCGGCCGCACGACGCTGGTGATCGCGCCGCAGGGCCGCCTGGTCGAGCAGTACAGCAGCGACCGCACCAGCCGCGCACTGGCGCGCATGTTCGGCGACGACAGCGCCCGCGAGGTGCAGCTGCGCGACGTGCTGCGCGCGCTGGAAGCCGCAAGGGACGACAAGCGCATCGAACGCGTGCTGCTGCGGACCGACCGCATGGCGTTCTCCGGTTACGCATCGATCCGCGAGGTGGCCGACGCGCTGGCAGCGTTGCGCGCCTCCGGCAAGCAGGTCGTCGCCTTCGGCGAGGCATTCGACCAGAACCAGTACCTGCTCGCGGCGCAGTCCGACGAGCTCTACCTCGATCCGATGGGCGGACTGCTGCTGGAAGGGCTGTCGCGCTACCGCCAGTACTACCGCGAAGGCCTGCAGGACAAGCTCGGCGTCGACGTGCACGTGTTCAAGGTCGGCGAGTACAAGTCGGCAGTGGAACCGTTCGTGCTCGACGCGGCGTCGCCGGAGGCGAAGGAGGCCGACCTGTTCTGGATGAACGACATCTGGCAGCGCTACCTCGGCGACGTGGCGAAGGCCCGCGACATTCCGGTGTCGCGGCTGGCCGCGGCGATCGACACGCTTCCCGAAGACGTGATCGCCGCCGACGGCGATCTCGCCAACCTCGCCCTGCAGCAGGACCTTGTGGACGGGTTGAAGACCGAGGAGGAAGTCCTCGATCTGATGGCCGAGCGCGGCGTCGCCGACGACGACAGCGAGCACGGCTTCCGCGAAGTGTCGCTGCAGGCCTATATCGGGCACCTCGATCGTGGCCTGGCGGCCGTGGACGAGCGGCCGCAGGTCGCCGTCGTGGTCGCCGAGGGCGAAATCGTAGGCGGCGTACAGCCGCCGGGCAGGATCGGCGGTGAATCCACCGCGCAGGTGCTGCGCGAGGCGCGCGACGACGAAGCGGTCAAGGCGGTGGTGCTGCGCGTCAATTCGCCAGGCGGCGCGGTGTTCGCCTCCGAACAGATCCGGCGCGAGGTCGATGCCCTGCAGGAAGCCGGCAAGCCCGTGGTCGTGTCCATGGGCGACGTGGCCGCGTCCGGCGGCTACTGGATCAGCATGGACGCCGACCGCATCTATGCCAACCCGTCGACCATCACCGGATCGATCGGGATCTTCGGCATGTTCCCGACGATTCCGCGGACCCTGGACAGGATCGGCGTGCACACCGACGGCGTCGGCACCACGCCGCTCGCCGGCGCCTTCGATATCAGCCGCCCGCTGGACCCGCGCGTGGGCCAGGTGATCCAGTCGGTGATCCAGAAGGGTTACCGCGACTTCCTTTCGCGTGCGGCCGAGGGCCGCGACCGCAGCGTCGAGCAGATCGACGCCGTGGCCCGTGGCCGGGTCTGGAGCGGCGCGCAAGCGCGCGAACGGGGGCTGGTCGATGCATTCGGCGGCTTGCCCGACGCGGTCGCCGACGCCGCCGCGCGCGCGAAGCTGGGCGAGAAGGGCAAGTACCGCGTGCGCTACATGGAGCGCGAGGCGACGCCGTTCGAGCGCTTCTTCGGCCGCCTGGCGGAAA
>NZ_JARUVM010000130.1 GCF_029763755.1 Luteimonas sp. 8-5 | reverse complement strand
CAGCCCGGGCTCGGGCCTGGCCAGGTCGCCGGTCTGGCTGTCGCGCGGGCGCACGGCCTTGTCGTCCTCGCCGCCGCCCTGGTTGTTGGCCTGGGCCAGGAAGTCGGCCTGCTCCGGGGTCAGGGCGTTGCGGGCCTGGGACAGGATCACGTCCAGGGTCGGGACCACGGGCGCGGCGGAGTCCAGGGCGAAGCCCACGCCCAGGATCAGCAGGCCATGCAGCAGCAGCGACAGCACCATGGTGGCGCTGAGGCGTTCGCGCTCGCCGATGCGCGGCGCCGGAGCCGCCACCGCGCTCACGCCGGCTTGCCCGGTCCCCGGTCCCCAGTCCCCGGTCCCCGCTTCTCGATCGCATCGAACAGCATCCCGGCGATGTTCAGCCCGAACTGGGCGTCCAGCTCGCGGATGCAGGTGGGGCTGGTGACGTTGACCTCGGTCAGGTAGTCGCCGATCACGTCGAGGCCGACGAACAGCATGCCCCGGCGCTTCATTTCAGGCCCGACCTGGGCGGCGATCCAGCGGTCGCGCTCGGTCAGCGGCCGGCCCTCGCCGCGGCCGCCGGCCGCCAGGTTGCCGCGGAACTCGTCGCCCTGCGGGATCCGCGCCAGGCAGTAGTCCACCGGCTCCCCGTCCACCAGCAGGATGCGCTTGTCGCCCTGGACGATCTCCGGCAGGTAGCGCTGGGCCATGGCCAGGTGGCGGCCGCCGTCAGCCGTGCCTCTGTTAACCAGGGTCTCCAGGATCACGTTGAGGTTGGGCTCCCCGGCGCGGGCACGGAAGATCGAGCGCCCGCCCATGCCGTCCAGCGGCTTGAGTACCGCCTCGCCGTGGGTGGCCACGAAAGCCTTGAGGGCGGCGGCATCGCGGCTGACCAGCGTCGGCGGGCAGCACTGCGGGAACAGCAGCGCCGCCAGCTTCTCGTTGTAGTCGCGCAGGCCCTGCGGGTCGTTGACGACCATCGCCCCGGCGGCCTGGGCCAGGCCCAGGATCTGGGTGTCGTGGATGTACTCGCCGTCCACGGGCGGGTCGGTGCGGACCAGGACCACGTCGCCGTGGCCCAGCTCACGGTGTGACGCAGTTCCCAGTTCGAACCATTTGTCCGGGTCGTCGAAGACGGCCAGGGGGGCGACGTCGGCGATCGCGACGCCATCGCGCAGCGACAGGCCTCCGGGACACACGTAATGCAGCCGGTGGCCGCGCCGCTGCGCCTCCAGCAGCATCGCGAAGGTGGAATCCTTGGCGATGCGGATGGACCCGATCGGGTCCATCAGGACGACAATGTCGAGCACCATGCGCAGGTCCACAGCGTGGGGATGGCATGGTAGCAGGGGGCAACGTGTTCAGGCGCCCATCCCGGACAACGAAAACTTGACACTTCCGCCGCAGGCTGGGATATAGATGTTTCGCAGCGGCGCCGGCAATCACGAGCACCGCGCCAGGGGAGTTTTTCGATGACGCCAGACGACAGCCGCGCCGGAAGCCTAGGTGGCCTCCGAGTGATGGTGATCGACGATTCAAAGACGATCCGGCGGACCGCCGAGACGCTGCTCAAGCGCGAAGGCGCGGACGTGGTCACGGCCACCGACGGGTTCGAGGCGCTGGCCAAGATCGCCGACCAGCAGCCGCAGATCATTTTCGTCGACATCATGATGCCGCGACTGGACGGCTACCAGACGTGCGCCCTGATCAAGAACAACCAGTTGTTCAAGTCGGTGCCGGTGATCATGTTGTCGTCGAAGGACGGCCTGTTCGACAAGGCGCGGGGCCGCGTCGTCGGTTCCGAGCAGTACGTCACCAAACCATTCACGCGCGAGGAATTGCTCGACGCGATCCGCAAGCACGTAAACGCCTGACCGGGGGGTAGGGCACGACATGGCACGCATCCTGTTGATCGAGGACTCGCCGACTGACGTCGCGGTGCTCACCCAGCTGCTGGAACGCAACGGCCACGAGGTGTTGTCCTCGGGCAACGCGGAGGACGGCATCGCGATGTGCAAGCGCGAGATGCCCGACCTGGTCCTGATGGACGTCATCCTGCCCGGGATGAACGGCTTCCAGGCGACCCGCGCGCTGTCGCGCGACGCGGCCACCGGGAAGATCCCGGTGCTGATCGTCAGCACCAAGAACATGGACACCGACCGCGCCTGGGGCCTTCGCCAGGGCGCGAAGGACTACATCGTCAAGCCGCCGAACGAGGACGCCCTCGTCGCGCGCATCAACGAGCTCGTCGGTGCCTGAGATGGGTCGGCCGCTCAGCCCCTTCGAGATCCTCGCCGACTACGAGCAGCGTAGCCTGGCGCACGTCGCCGGCCTGCCCGAGCAGCTCGACGCGCCGGGCCTGTGGCGCGGCGTCGGCTTCCGCGTCGGCAGCCAGCGCCTGGCGTCCGGGTTCGAGGAGGTGGTCGAGATCCTGCCGATGCCGCAGGTCACCCCGGTGCCCGGCACGCAGCCGTGGATGCTGGGCGTGGCCAACGTACGCGGCAACCTGCTGCCGATCGTCGACCTCAAGCAGTTCCTCGAAGGCGAGCGCACCGTGCTCCACGAGGGCCAGCGCGTGCTGATCGTGCGCCAGCCCGGCGGCGACGTCGCCGTGACCATCGACGAGCTCTACGGACAGCGCAGCTTCGTCGACGAACAGCAGATCCCGGCGGAGGCGCTGCAGGAGCAGGCCTTCGCCGAAGGACGTTACGCCAACTTCGTCGAGCGCGGGTACCGGCTCGGCGACAACACGTGGGGCATCTTCAGCCTGCAGAAGCTGGCCCGCACTCCCGAATTCCGCCAGGCGACGGCCTGACCGCCGCGCACCGCAACCGAAGACCGAGGTAGAACCATGAGCACCGTGATGGACAACACCGCCAAGGGCCGCAACGTCGGCACCAACTTCTGGGTGTTCCTGCTGGTCCTGTCGCTGATCGTGGTCGGCGCCAACACCATCTACTCGATCGTCAAGGCGCAGCGCCTCAGCGGCGCGAGCGGTGCGGCCTCGAACCTGCAGGTGAACTCGCAGCGGCTGGCCAACCAGGGCCGAGAGGCGGTGGGCGGCAACGCCGACGCGTTCGTGGCGTTCAAGGCCACCCGCCAGCAGATCAACGCCGACGTCGAGTCGCTGAACGCGAACTTCGGCCAGGCCCCGGGCGTCTCCGGGCAGATCGCCACCGTGACCGAGACCTGGCTGCCGCTGAACAAGAGCGCGCAGCAGGTGATCGATTCCGAGCGCGCGGTGCTCGGCCTGGCAGGCAACGCCAACAGCTTCGTGCAGCGCGTGCCGCAGCTGCAGGCGCAGATGGACGAGGTGGTGCGCGCGATGCTGGCCAGCGGTTCGGCCTCGTCGCAGGTCTACCTGGCAGTGCGCGAGGGCATCCTCGCGGCGACCATGGCCCGCCGCGTCGCGGAGATCCAGGCCGGCGGCCCGGGCGCGCAGATCGCCGGCGACGCGCTGGCGCGAGACGCCGGCGTGTTCGGCCAGGTGCTCCAGGGCCTGCACGAGGGCGGCAGCGGCGAGGCGCAGAAGGTGACCGCGCCGGCGGCCGTGGCTTCGCTCAACCAGGCCAACACCCTGTGGACCGCGATGCAGACCGACCTGGACGCGATCCTCAGCACGTCGCAGAACCTGTTCCGCGCACAGAGCGCGGCCGACGCCATCGCCACCGGTTCCAACAAGCTGCTGACCGACAGCGAAAACCTGTTCGGCGCGCTGACCGCGTTCGGCTCGCTGAAGGACACCAGCATCATCGGCGGCGTGTGGGTCTCGATCATCTCCGGCGGCCTGACCCTGTTCGCCATCGTCGGCCTGCTGGTGTCCCTGAGCCGTGCGCAGCGCAAGCGCTACGAAACCACGATGGAACTCAACAACCGCAACCAGGAGGCGATCATGCGCCTGCTGGACGAGATGGGTTCGCTCGCGGAAGGCGACCTCACGGTGAAGGCGACGGTGACCGAGGACATGACCGGCGCCATCGCGGACTCGATCAACTTCGCGGTCGAACAGCTCCGCAGCCTGGTGCAGACGATCACGGACACCTCGGTGCAGGTGGCGTCCAGCGCCCAGGAGACCCAGGCCACCGCCATGCACCTGGCCGAGGCCGCGGAACACCAGGCCACGGAAATCAACTCCGCCTCGGACCGGATCAACGAAATCGCGGCGAGCATCAACCAGGTGTCGAAGAACTCCGCCGAGTCGGCCGAGGTGGCCCAGCGCTCGGTGCAGATCGCGACCAACGGCGCCGGCGTCGTGCGCCAGACGATCCAGGGCATGGACAACATCCGCGACCAGATCCAGGAAACCTCGAAGCGAATCAAGCGCCTCGGCGAGTCCTCGCAGGAAATCGGCTCGATCGTCGAACTCATCAACGACATTTCCGAACAGACGAACATCCTGGCGCTCAACGCGGCCATCCAGGCGGCATCGGCCGGTGAGGCGGGCCGCGGGTTCGCGGTGGTGGCGGACGAAGTGCAGCGACTCGCGGAACGCTCGTCGAACGCGACCAAGCGAATCGAATCGCTGGTGCAGACGATTCAGGCCGACACCAACGAGGCCGTCAGCTCGATGGAGCAGACGACCTCGGAAGTGGTCGCCGGTGCGCGACTGGCCGAGGACGCGGGTACCGCGCTGGGCGAGATCGAAAACGTGTCGACCAACCTCGCCGACCTCATCCAGGGCATCTCCAGCGCGGCGCAGCAGCAGACCGCCGCGGCGACCAACATCACCCAGGCGATGAACACCATCCAGTCGATTACCGCGCAGACCTCGCAGGGCGCGAGCCAGACGGCGCAGTCGATCGGAAACCTGGCCCAGCTCGCCGCCGACCTTCGCCGTTCGGTCGCCGACTTCAAGCTGCCCGCCTGACCCGGCGGGACGGATAGAGCCGTACGATGACGACTGCGCTTCGCGACGCGCTCGACTACACCACGCTCGGGTGGATCAAGCCCGAGCTGGACGAGACCCTGCGCAAGGCGCGGATCGAGATCGAGGCGTTCGCCGACGACCTTTCCGATACCGCGCGCATGGCCGCGTGCGCCGAGCGCCTGCACGAGGTGCAGGGCACGCTGCGCATGGTCGAGCTTTATGCGCCGGCCAAGGGCGCCGAGGAAATGGAACGGCTCGCGCCGGCATTGCGCGAGGGCAAGGTGGCCGGGCGCGAGGACGCCTGCGCCACGCTGATGCGCGGCGTGGTCCTGTTGCCGGATTACCTGGAGCGCCTGCAGGGCGGCCACAAGGACGTCCCGGTGGTGCTGCTGCCGCTGCTCAACGACCTGCGTACCGCGCATGGCGAGCAGGCCGTGGACGAAAGCGCGCTGTTCTCGCCGGGCATGCAGCGCCCGCTGCCGGATGCGTTCGGTGCCGGAATGCCGCAGCCTGCCGAAGGCGACGCCGCCGCGCTGGTCGCCCAGTTCGACGCCGCGCTGGCCGCCTGGCCCGCGCAGCAGGCCCAGCTGGCCGCCGCCGCTGAAGGCCTGTACGCGCGTGCCGGCAATGCCGAGGGCGCGCGCCGCATGTACTGGGTGGCCTCGGCCGTCGCCGCCGCGTTGCGCGACGGTGCGCTGAAGGCCGACGACGGCCTGCGCGACGCATTCGCCGCGGTCGCCGCCGAAGCCCGCCGCCAGCCTGCCGCCGATGCCGCCGTTCCCGTGCGCGCCGACGTCGCGCTCGAGCCGGCGCGCAAGCTGCTGTATCGCGTCGCCCGTGCGGGCGGCGACCATCCCGCGCTGCAGAGCCTGCGCGAGACCTTCGACCTCGACCTGCAGGCATCCGAATCCGAGATCGCGCACGCGCAAGGCAGCCTCAGCGGCCACAACCGCGCGCTGCTGGACACCGTGTCCGCGGCGATCAAGGAAGACCTGCTGCGGGTCAAGGACGCGCTCGACCTGCACCTGCGTACCGGCCAGGGCGACGTGTCCGCGCTTCGGCCGCAGGCCGGCGCACTCGGCACCATCGCCGACACGCTCGGCATGCTCGGCCTGGAAGCCGCGCGCAACCTGGTGTCGCGCCAGCGCGATGCGCTCGAAGGCATCCTCGGCCAGGGTCGCGGCGTTGCCGAGGGCGAACTGCTCGACATCGCCTCGGCGCTGCTTTACGTGGATGCGTCGCTCGACGAGCAGGTTGCCCGCCTGGGCGGCCCGGACGCCGGCACCGACGACATGCTCGCCAGCGAGTCGCGCAAGGTCACCGAAGTCCTGGCACGCGAGGCGATCGCCAACTTCGCCGACGCGCGCCAGGCGTTCGTCGCCTTCGTCGAGACCGGCTGGGACCACGGCGAACTGGTGGAAGTGCCGCGCCTGCTTGGCGAGGTCGCCGGTGCGTTGCAGATGCTCGACCTGCCGCAGCCGGCCAAGTACCTTGCCGGCGTCCGCGCCTACACCGAGCGCGAACTGGTCTCGCGCCGCCGCATTCCCAGCGGCCGCCAGCTCGACACCCTGGCCGATGCACTGGCCAGCCTGGAATATTTCCTCGAAGCGCTGCGCGAACAGCGCGGCAACCGCGACGACATCCTCGACATCGCGCGCAACAGCCTGGAAGCCCTGGGCTACTGGCCGGTCCCGGAACCCGAGCCGATGCCGGAACCGGCACCGGAAGCCGTGGCACCGCCCGCTCCGGCACCGCCGCAGGCCGCGGCGACGCCTTCCATGGAAGCGCCGTCCGCGGACGCGCCCGCCGCCCCGTCGTTCACGGGCACGCCTGCCGCGCCGCCGCCGGCTGCGGTCGAGGCGCCCCGGCCGGACGCCCCGGTCGCGCCCGCGTCGCCGCCGCCTGCGCCCGTCGCTGCGCCGCCGCCGGCGCATGCCCCGGCGCCCGTCGGCACCGGCACCGCCGGCGGATTCGAAGTCACCGGCGACGAGATCGACGACGAAATCCGCGAAATCTTCCTCGAGGAGTTCGAGGAAGAGATCGCCAACCTGCGCGACATGCTCCCCGAGTGGCGCGAAGCGCCGGACGACCTCGAGCGCCTGCGCCCGATCCGCCGCGTCTTCCACACCCTGAAGGGCAGCGGCCGCCTGGTCGGTGCGCGCACCCTGGGCGAGTTCGCCTGGAAGACCGAGAACATGCTCAACCGCGTGCTCGACGGATCGCGTCCGCCGAGCCCCGCCGTGCTGGCGCTGGTGACGCAGAGCTACGAAACGCTGCCGCAGCTGCTTTCGGCGCTGCGCGGCGAAGGCAGCCTCGTCGCCGACCTGTCGGCGATCGAGGCCGTTGCGGATCGCGTCGCCGCCGGCGAGGAAGCGTTCCACACCGCCACGGCCGCGCCCGCCGCTGCCGCCGAACCCGAGGCACCCGCGGCATCGGAGCCGGTGGTCGAGGCCGCGTCCGCGTCCGCGCCCGAACCGGAACCCGTGGCCGAACCGGCGGGCGAGCCCGCGAACGTGGACCAGGTGCTGCTGGAGATCCTCGACGCCGAGATCGCCGGCCACCTGGTCACCGTCGACCAGTGGCTGGCCGGCGCGCGCATGGCGCCCGCACAGGCCGACGACTCGCTGCTGCGCGCGATCCACACCATGAACGGCGCGTTCGCGATGACCGAAGTGCCGGCCATCACCAACGCGATGACTCCGGCCGAAGCCTATGTGCGCCGGCTGGTGGCGGCGCGCGCCACGGCGACGGGCGAGGGCGTTGCCGCGCTTTCCGACCTGACCACGGCGATCCGCTCCACCGTCGCCGCGCTGAAGTCGCCCGCTCCGCGCATTGCCAGTTGCGACGCGCTGGGCGCGCGCCTGGCGGCGCTGCGCGACAGCCTGCCCGAGGTGGCGCCGGCCGAGGAATTCGGTGTGCCGGACATCGACCTCGACCTCGACATCGATATCGACGCGATCGAGCCGGACGTCTCCGAAGCCCCCGAAGCGCCCGCGCCGGAAGCGCCTGCCGCCGAAGCGCCGGCTCCCAACCTGGGCGCGTCGCTTGCCGACGAGCTGTCCTCCATCGACGTCGCGGGTGCCTTTGGCGACCTCGCCAGCGTGCTGGGTACCGGCGAGGCCGCGGACTCGATTCCGGCTCCGGCGGAGCCCGATGCGGGCGCCAGCGAACTCGAGGCCAACCTGCTCGAGGCCGAGCGCATCGAAGCCGAGCGCATCGAAGCCGAGCGCCTGGCGACCGAGCGCGCGGCTGCAGAGCACTCAGCCGCCGAGCAGGCCGAAACCGCGCGGCTGGAAAGCGAGCGTGCCGAGGCTGCGCGCCTCGAAGCCGAACGCGTTGAAGCAGAGCAAGCCGAAGCCGCACGGCTCGAAGCCGAACGTGCTGAAGCGGCACGAGCCGAAGCGGCACGAGCCGAAGCGGAACGCCTCGAAGCCGAGCGCCTCGAAGCCGAACGTGCCGAAGCCGAACGCATCGAAGCCGAGCGCGCTGAAGCCGCGCGCCTCGAAGCCGAACGAGCCGAAGCCGAACGAGCCGAAGCCGAACGAGCCGAAGCCGCGGAGTCCGTCGTTGAAGCCCCCGCTGCCGCTGCGCCTGTCGCCGCATCCTCCGAGGATCCCGACGGTCCGCTCGATCTTACCGATCTCGACCCGGAGCTGATCGACATCTTCGTCGAGGAAAGCGTCGACCTGCTCGACCATTCCGACTCGCTGCTGGCGCAACTCCAGGCAGCCCCCGGCGAAGGCGATTCGCTGGTCGGCCTGCAGCGCGACCTGCATACCCTCAAGGGTGGCGCGCGCATGGCCGGCATCATGGCCGTGGGCGACCTCGGCCACGCCATGGAATCCCTGCTCGAGGCCGTGGTCGACCAGCGCGTCGAACTCGGCCGCGACGGCATCCCGCTGCTCGAGCGCGGCCTGGACCGCCTGCACGCGATGGTCACCCGCGTCGGCTCGCGCCACGCCATCGGCCTGCCCGCGCGCCTGATCGCCGAGTTCGAAGCGCGTGCGCGCGGCGAAACGCTGGCGCCCGAACAGGAAACCCCGCGCCCAAGCGGCCCGGTGCCCGCGCCCAGGGTCGAACTCAAGCCGCTGTCGGCGCCGATCGGCGACGTCGCCCAGGACGACGACGACACCAGCGTGCGCGCCCCGCAGGAACAGGTGCGCATCCGCGCCGACCTGCTCGATCGCCTCGTCAACTACGCCGGCGAGGTCGCGATCTACCGCGCCCGACTCGAGCAGCAGCTCGGTTCGTTCCGCACGGCGATGGGCGAAATGGAGCAGACCAACGCGCGCCTGCGCGACCAGCTCCGCCGCCTCGACAGCGAAACGGAAGCGCAGATCATCGCCCGCTACCAGCGCGAGCACGACACCGGCGACCAGACGTTCGACCCGCTGGAGCTCGACCGCTTCTCGACCCTGCAGCAGCTGTCGCGCGCGCTGGCCGAGTCCGCGGCCGACCTGACCAGCCTGCAGCAGTCGATGGACGACCAGATCCGTCACTACGAAACCCTGCTGCTGCAACAGTCGCGCGTGAGTTCCGAGTTGCAGGAAGGCCTCATGCGCACGCGCATGGTGCCGTTCGATGCGCTGGTGCCGCGCCTGCGCCGCGTAGTGCGCCAGGCGGCCAGCGACACCGGCAAGCAGGTCCAGCTCAAGCTCGACGGCGCCCAGGGCGAACTCGACCGCAACGTACTCGAGCGCATGACCGCGCCGCTGGAGCACATGCTCCGCAACGCCGTCGCACACGGCCTGGAATCCCCGGACGAGCGCCGCAAGGCGAAGAAGGGCCCCGAAGGCACGATCCGCATCGTGTTGCGCCGCGAAGGTTCGGAAGTCGTGCTGGAAGTCGGCGACGACGGTGCCGGCCTCAACCGCAAGGCCATCCGCAAGCGCGCCGAACAGCGCGGCCTGGTGCAGCCGGGCGCGGTGCTCAGCGACAGCGCGCTGGACTCGCTGATCTTCGAGCCGGGCTTCTCCACGGTCGACGAGGTCAGCCGCCTGGCCGGCCGCGGCGTGGGCATGGACGTGGTCGCCAGCGAAGTGCGCCAGCTCGGCGGCACCTTCGATATCAAGACCGCCAAGGGCGAAGGGACCACCTTCGTCCTGCACCTGCCGCAGACGCTGGCGGTGACGCAGGCGGTGTTCGTGCGCGCGGGCGAAACCAGCTACGCCGTGCCGATCGCCTCGGTGCGCGGCGTCGGCCGTATCGCGCGCGAGGAACTCGAGAAGGAAGGCGCGACCTACAGCTACGGCGGCGAGGAGTATGTGCTGCACGACCTCGGCCTGCTGCTCGGCCATGGCGCGGCCAAGGCCGAGGGCCAACTGCAGATGCCGCTGCTGCTGATCCGCTCGGGCGACCTGCGCGCGGCGGTCTGCATCGACCAGGTGCTGGGCAACCGCGAAATCGTGGTGAAGCCGGTCGGACCGCAGGTGGCCTCGCTGCCGGGCATCTTCGGCGCGACCATCATGGGCGACGGCAGCGTGGTCGTGATCCTCGACGTCGCGCCGCTGGTGCGCCGCCAGTCCGCGGCGCCGCGCGACGTGGCCCCGGTGCAGCCGGTGGTCGCGCGCAAGGTGCCGCTGGTGATGGTGGTCGACGACTCGGTGACGATGCGCAAGGTCACCGGCCGCGTACTCGAACGCCACAACTTCGAGGTCGGTACGGCGAAAGACGGCATCGATGCGCTGGAGCGCATGGCAGAGCGCGTCCCGGACCTCATGCTGCTCGACATCGAGATGCCGCGCATGGACGGCTACGAGCTTGCGACCGCGATGAAGGCCGAGCCGCGCCTGCGCGACGTGCCTATCATCATGATCACCTCGCGTACCGGCGAAAAGCATCGCCAACGCGCGATGGAGATCGGCGTCAACCGCTACCTGGGCAAGCCGTACCAGGAGCACGAACTGCTGCGCAACGTGTTCGAACTGCTGGCGCAGGAGCAGCAAGGTGTCTGAAGCGCCCAAGCGGGTCGCGCTGCTCGCGCGCCCGGGACCAGCCTGCGACAACCTGCAGTCGGCGCTCCGGCAGGCAGGTGCGGACCTGGTGCTGGTCGCCGACCCGACCGCGGGTGATCCGGCCGCGGTCGTGGCCGCGTCGCCACAGGCGGTGCTCGTGGCACTGGAGCCCAGCGTCGAGGACGCCCTCGATGGTTTCGACGCGATCCTGCAGGCGCCGTCGATGATCGTGATCTACGACGAAGTCGCGGTCGCGGCCAAGCGCGAGGGCTGGGACGCCGCGCGCTGGGTGCGCCACCTGGCCGCCAAGCTCGGCGGCCACCAGGACGTGCTTCCGCCGGGCGCGGGCAGCGACGAT
>NZ_JARUVM010000013.1 GCF_029763755.1 Luteimonas sp. 8-5 | reverse complement strand
CGTCGGCGACCTGCGCGACCCCTACGGCTACGCGCAAGCGCCGTTCGCCCTGCCCGAGGGCGAGTGGCGCGTGGAAGGCGGGCACGGCGCCGAAGTGCTGCGCGCCGTGCAGCTGGGCTGGGGCCTGGGCAGCTACCGTTACTCGCGCTACCGCAAGCCGCTGCGTCCGCCCGCGCGGCTCGTGCTCGATGCGCCCGACGGGGAAACCGGCGACATCCTCGACGCCTGCCTGCGCGTGCGCGACCTGGTGAACACGCCGACCGAGCACATGGGTCCGGAACAGTTGCACGCGCACGTTGAGGAAATGGCGAAGGCGCACGGGGCACGTTTCGACGCCGTGGTCGGCGACGATCTGCTGGTGCAGGACTTCCCCGCGATCCATGCCGTCGGCCGCGCCTCGCATCGCGCGCCGCGCCTGCTGCGGCTGGAATGGGGCGAACCCTCGCATCCGCGCCTGGCCATCGTCGGCAAGGGCGTGTGCTTCGACACCGGCGGCCTGAACATCAAGGGCGGCGACGGCATGCGCAACATGAAGAAGGACATGGGCGGCGGCGCGCACGCGATCGCGCTCGCCGGCCTGGTCATGGCGCAAAAGCTTCCGGTGCACCTGACGCTGCTGGTGCCGGCGGTGGAGAACGCCATCGGCCCGTTGTCCTATCGCCCGGGCGAAGTCGTCGCCACGCGCAAGGGCGTGTCGGTGGAGATCGACAACACGGACGCCGAAGGCCGCATGGTGCTGTGCGACGCGCTCACCCACGCCGCCGAGCAATCGCCGGCCCTGCTGCTGGATTTCGCCACGCTCACCGGCGCCGCGCGGATCGCGCTCGGTCCGGACCTGCCGGCCCTGTATGCCAACGACGACGATGTCGCCGGGCAATGGCTGGACGCGGGCCTGCAGGTACGCGACCCGGTTTGGCGGATGCCGCTGTGGCGCCCCTACCTGCGCTACCTGACCAGCAACATCGCCGACATCGCCAATTCCGGGCCGTCGAAGATGGGCGGCAGCATCGCCGCGGCGCTGTACCTGGAACGCTTCGTGCCCGAAGGCCAGCCGTGGGCGCACCTGGATGTATACGCCTGGAACGACAGCGACCGCCCCGGGCGTCCCGCCGGTGGCGACGCGCAGGGCCTGCGTTCGGCCTGGACCATGCTCAAGGCCAGGTTCGGATAAGCGTCTAGAGCCAGCCTTTCTGGCGGGCGATGCGGAAAGCCTCGATGCGGTTGCCGGCGCCGAGCTTGCCGATGGCTTCCGACAGGTAGTTGCGCACCGTTCCGGGCGAGAGGTTGAGCAGGGTGGCGATGTCGCCGGCGGACAGGCCGTCGCCAGCCAGCCGCAGCACCTGGCGTTCGCGGTCGTTGAGCGGATCGGATTCCGACCAGGCATCGACCGCCAGCTGCGGATCGATCGCGCGCATGCCGCGCTCGACCTTGCGGATCGCATCGGCGAGCTGCTCGGCGGGCGAATCCTTGAGCAGGTAACCGTGCACGCCGGCATCGAGGGCGCGGCGCAGGAAACCCGGGCGCGCGAACGTGGTCAGGATCACCACCCGTACCGGCAGCCCGTGGCGTTGCACTCGCTGCGCCAGTTCCAGCCCGGTGATCCCCGGCATCTCGATGTCGGTCACCAGCACTTCGGG
Organism: Luteimonas sp. 8-5; assembly: GCF_029763755.1. Taxonomy (GTDB): domain Bacteria; phylum Pseudomonadota; class Gammaproteobacteria; order Xanthomonadales; family Xanthomonadaceae; genus Cognatiluteimonas. The sequence goes on along the minus strand of NZ_JARUVM010000013.1, from coordinate 17,625 downwards.
CTTCAGGCGTTGCAGTTCGCGCCAAGCGGCTTCGCCGTCCGGCGCGGACCCTAGCACCTCGATGTCGGACTCCAGCGACAGCAGCGCCGACAACGCGCCGCGCACCATCGCCTGGTCCTCGGCCAGCAGTACCCGGATCATGCCGGCTGCTCCGCCGCCTGGAGCGGGACCACGGCATCGACGACGGTAGAACCCCGCGCGGAGGCGAACGCCAGGCTGCCGCCGAGCGAGCGCATGCGCTCGCGCATCCCGGCCAGGCCGTTGCCGTCGCCATTGCCTGCGCTGCCCGCGCCGCGCCCGTCGTCGGAGATGCGCATGTGCAACTGTTCGCCCACGCGCAGGAACCTGACTTCGGCACGCGCCGCCTGCGCATGCCTGGCGATGTTGGTTGCCGCCTCGCGCAGCACCAGCGCCAGCGGGCGCTCGATGTCCGCCGGCATGGCAGGCGGCTCGTCGTACTCCAGGCTGACGCCGGACGATTCCAGCAGCAGTCGCGCCGACGCCAGCTCCGCCGCGAGGTCGGCGGCACGGAATCCGGTCACTGCGGCGCGTACTTCGGCCAGGGCGTGCCGCGCGACCTTCTCCGCCTCGGCAATCTCAACCCGGGCCGCGGCGGGGTCGCGGTCGATCAGCCGCCGCGACAGCTCCAGCTTCAGCGTGATCAACGACAGGGTGTGTCCGAGCAGGTCGTGCAGGTCGCGGCCGATGCGCTCGCGCTCGGCGGTCGCCGCCAGGCGCCGCACCTCGTCGTGCGACAGTTGCAGCGCCGCGTCCTTGTCGTGCGACATCTGCTCCACGCCGACGATGGTGCCGATGATCATCGTCATCGGCAGCATCCACGCCAGGATCTGCCATGGATAGCCGACGAGGGTCGCACACAGCGCCAGCAGTCCGTTGAGCAGCACCAGGTGGAGCCAGTAGCGCAGCAGCGAGCCGCGGCGCCCGGTATGCAACATCACGCAACCGAACACGAAGTAACTGAAGCCGGACGGATACCAGGGCAGCAGCACCAGGCACAGGGCGATCATCCCCAGCGGATAGGGCCAGGCGTCGTGCCGGGACGCCAGCACGGCCTTGCCGTACAGGACGAGGAACAGCGGATACGAAGCGAGGGTCAGGGCCAGCCAGAACAGGGTGTAGTGGCCGCCGCCGAACAGCGGGGTAATGAACAGCCATGCCGACCACAGCAGGTGCACGGCATCGGTCCACGGCGACTTGCCGCGGCGCACGTTGCACGCGACCGACGAGTCCGGCGCCGGCACCAGCGACGCCGACGCCCAGCGGCGGAGGCGTTGCGATGCGCTTCGGATCCCTGCCTGCATGGCGCCGATCCTACTTCAAACGCACTGTTTCAACCGTACCGGCTCAGTCGCCGCGCGGCGATGAGCAGGAACGCCACGGTGAAGCCCGCCAGCACCAGCAGCCTTGGCCACGCCGGTCCGGTATCGAAGCCCACTGCCGAGAGCGCGAGCATGTTGAGGTGGTAGCTGGGCCAGATGGGCGCGAGCTGGCCGATGATCGGCGGCATGAGCTTCAGCGGGAACCACAGTCCCGACAGGAACGCCATCGGCAGGTACACCAGGTTGAGTAGGCCCGGGGCGCCCTGGCCCTTGAACAGGGTGCCGACCAGCAGCCCCAGCGCACAGAACGGAAGCACGCCCAGGATGTCGACCGCCAGCAGCGACAGCCACTGCGACGCATCCAGCGCCACGCCGCCCAGGAACACGGCCAGCACCAGCAGCAGCATGCCGACCGCCGCGGCGACCAGCATCGCCATCAGCATCTTGCCCAGCAGGTAGGCGCCCGGCGGCATCGGCAGCGCGCGCTTGAGCGTGAGCAGCCCGCTGTCGCGCTCCAGCGCCAGCGACACGCCGAAACCGAACAGGCCCGGCGCCATCACTCCGAAGGTGCTGTAGCTGGCCAGCAGGTAACGGGCCGCTTCCGGCGCGGTCTTCGACGACAGGGCAACGCCGAACATCAGGTAGAAGGCGGCCGGGAACAGGATGATCGGCAGCAGGAAGCCCGGGTTGCGCAGGTAGCGTAGCGTCTCGCTGCGCGCTTCCTCGACATAGGCGTGGGCGACGTTCATCAGGCGGCCTCGCTGGTGAGTTCGGTAAAGGCTTCGGCCAGGCCCGCGGCCTGGACCTCGATGCCGTGCAACGCGGGATCCGCGGCAAGCAGGCGACGCAACAGGTCCTCCGCGCGCGGCGTGGACATCCACAGGCATTCGCCGTCCATCCGCGCCGCGGCGACCTCGGTCCAGTGCTTGACGACCACGGGCGCCAGCGCGCGGCGGCAGCGCACGCGCGTGAGCGCGACCCGCGCGCGCAAAGCGTCCACCGTGCCTTCGCTGATGACGCGTCCGCGGGCCATCACGCAGACCCGGTTGGCCAGGGCCTCGGCTTCCTCCAGGTAGTGGGTGGTCAGCACGATCGAGCATCCCGCCGCGACCAGTTGCCGCACCGTCGCCCACAGTTGTTGCCGCGACTGGATGTCCATGCCCACCGTGGGCTCGTCCAGGAACAGCAGCGCGGGATTGCCGCACAGCGCCAGCGCGAACTGCACGCGCCGCTTCTGGCCACCGGAAAGCTTTCCGTAGAAGCGCTGCATGAGGTCGTCGACGCCGGCGAGCTGCGCAGCCTCGGCTGGCGCGCGCGGCGCCGGGTAGTAGCTCGCGGTCAGGCGCAGCAGCTCGCCGACGCGCAGGGTGGGCGGCAGGTCGGCGTCCTGCAGCATCACGCCGATGCCACGGCGCGCGCGGATGTCCTGCGGGTCGCGGCCGAACAGTTCGACGCTGCCGGCATCCGCGCGCACCAGGCCCAGCAACAGGCCGATCGCCGTGGTCTTGCCCGCGCCGTTGGGGCCGAGCAACGCCAGCAGCTCGCCGTGCCGCAATTCCAGGTCCATGCCACGCAGCGCCTCGACCTGCCCGTAGCGCTTGTGCACGCCGGCCATCCGCGCCAGTGCCTTGCCGTTGCCGTCCATCCCGCGCCCCCCCTCCGATATTGGGGACACGATGGCCCGGGAGCCGGTGCCGGCCCAGTCGCAGCGATCACCCGATCGACATGACAGGCATCACGTGACGCCGGGCCTCCGGCTGCGTAGGGTGGCAGCCTGCTCCAGTCGCCTTCACACTAGGCGACCCGCCAGCGATCCCGGACCCGTCGAATGAACTCTTCCGCCGACCTGCTCAAGGAACTCCGCATCGACCGCAGCGCGCGCCAGGCGCCGCCGCCGCCGCGCGGGCTCTGGATCGGCATCGCCGTGGCCGTGGCCGTCGTGCTGTTGCTGGCCGTCGGCGGCTGGTGGCTGTTCGGCCGTCCGGATCCCGTCGCGGTGCGCACGGCCACCGTCGAGGCGATGGCCTCGGATGGCGGCAATGTCCAGGCCGCCTCGGTGCTTGATGCCACCGGCTATATCGTGGCCCGGCGCATGGCCACGGTCTCGGCCAAGATCACCGGCAAGGTGCGCGAAGTGCTGATCGAGGAGGGCCAACACGTGGAGGCCGGTGAAGTGTTGGCCACGCTCGATCCGGTCGACGCAGATGCACAGCGCGACCTCGCCGTCGCCCAGCTCGGCGCCGCGCGCAGTGCAGCCGTCGGCGTGCAGGCACAGTTGCGCGAGGCCGAAGCCAACGCCGAACGCCTCGGCGCGCTGGTGCAGCAGCAGCTGGTGTCCAGGTCGCAGTACGACCAGGCCGTGGCCGCACGCGATGCGCTGCGCGCGCAGCTGGTCACCGCGCAGCGCAACGCCCAGGTCGCCAGCGACCAGCTGCAGATCGCCGAGAACGGGCTGGACAACACGGTGGTGCGCGCGCCCTTCGCCGGCGTGGTCATCGCCAAGGCGGCGCAGCCGGGCGAGATCGTGTCGCCGCTCTCCGCCGGCGGCGGCTTCACCCGCACCGGTATCGGCACGATCGTCGACATGGACTCGCTGGAGATCGAGGTCGATGTCGGCGAGTCCTACATCAACCGCGTACAGCCGAAGATGCCGGTCGTGGCCACGCTCAACGCGTATCCCGACTGGAAGATCCCGGCCGAGGTGATCGCGATCATCCCCACCGCCGACCGCGGCAAGGCCACGGTCAAGGTGCGCGTGGCATTGAAGGAAAAGGATCCGCGCATCGTCCCGGACATGGGCGTCAACGTCAGTTTCCTCGAGCAGGCGGCGCCCCGGGCCGAACAACAGGCGTCGGCGCGCGGCGTGCGGGTGCCGGTCGCGGCGGTTGCGAGCCGAGGGGGCCGGGACGTGGCGTTCGTGCTCGACGAGGACGGTGAACGCGTGCAACAGCGCGAGCTCGAGGCAGGTCGCAGCCTGGGAGACGGGCGTCAGGTCCTCTCCGGTCTGGCCGCGGGCGAGACGGTGGTACTGGATCCGCCGAAGGACCTGGAAGACGGCAGCCGGGTGATCCCGGCCGGCAACTAATCACAACGCGAGGGGCAAGGCACATGTCAGCACTGGTCAGCATCAACAACCTCACCAAGACCTACCAGCGCGGCCCGGAAAAGGTCGAGGTCCTGCACGGCGTGGACCTGGACATCGCCCGCGGCGATTTCGTCGCGCTCATGGGCCCCTCGGGATCGGGCAAGACCACCCTGCTCAACCTGATCGGCGGCCTCGACGTCCCGACCGGCGGCCAGATCACCATCGACGGCCAGCGCATCGACACCATGAAAGGCGGCCAGCTCGCGCACTGGCGCAGCCAGAACGTCGGCTACGTGTTCCAGTTCTACAACCTGATGCCGATGCTCACCGCGCAGCGCAACGTCGAGCTGCCGTTGCTGCTGACCGGCCTGTCCGGCGCCCAGCGCAAGCGCAATGCCGAAGTCGCGCTGCAACTGGTGGGCCTGGGCGACCGCGCGAAGCACCGCCCGAACGAACTGTCCGGTGGCCAGCAGCAGCGCGTGGCCATCGCCCGCGCGATCGTGTCCGACCCGACCCTGCTGATCTGCGACGAGCCCACCGGCGACCTCGACCGCCAGTCGGCCGAAGAGATCCTGGGCCTGCTGCAGACGCTCAACCGCGAGCACGGCAAGACCATCGTGATGGTCACCCACGACCCGAAGGCCGCCGAGTACGCCAGCCACACCCTGCACCTGGACAAGGGGACGCTCGTAGAGCAGGCGGTGCACGCATGAAATACCTGCACCTGGTCTGGGCCGAGCTGTTCCGGCGCAAGACCCGCACCGTCCTCACCCTGGTCTCGATCATGGCCGCGTTCCTGCTGTTCGGCCTGCTCGACGGCGTGCGGGCCAGCTTCGACGAAGCCGGCCAGACCGCCAACGGCGCGCAGCGCCTGCAGACCGGTTCACGGCTGTCGTTCATCCAGACCCTGCCGATCTCGCTGTTGCCGCGGATCAAGCAGGTCGACGGCGTGGCCGACACCACCTACGCCAACTGGTTCGGCGGCGCCTACCAGGATCCGCGCAACCAGATCTTCAGCTTCGCCGTGGCGCCGAACTACCTGGACCTGTATCCGGAGATCACGGTCGACCCCGCCGAACTCGAGGCGTTCCACGCCACCCGCACCGGCGTGCTGGTGGGCGAGAAGCTGATGGCGCGCTTCGGCTGGAAGGTCGGGCAGAAGATCCCGCTGCAGTCGACCATCTTCCCCAACAGCGACGGCAGCAAGAACTGGGCGTTCGACATCGTCGGCGTGCTGCGCAACGCCAACGACGCCGACGGCGGCTGGAACGACCAGCTCCTGCTGCTGCACTACAAGTACTTCGAGGAGTCCACGCCCTACGTGGACGGGGACGTGGGCTGGTACGTGAGCCGGGTCACCGACGTCAACCAGGCCGACCGCGTGGCCAAGGCGATCGACGCCCTGTCGCAGAACTCGGACCACCAGACCAAGACCATGACCGAACAGGCGGCCACGGCCAACTGGATGAAGCAGATGGCCGACATCGGCCTGATCGTCGGCTCGATCATGGGCGCGGTGTTCTTCACCCTGCTGCTGCTGACCGGCAACACCATGGCCCAGGCCGTGCGCGAGCGTACGTCCGAACTTGCGGTGCTCAAGACGATCGGCTTCTCCAGCACCAGCGTGCTGCTGATGGTGCTGGCCGAGTCGGTGCTGCTGGTGATGATCGGCGGCCTGGTCGGCGTTGCCCTGTCGACGGTGATCGGCTCGGGCGCGAGCACCGCCAGCGGCGGCATGATCAACATCCCGCCGCTGGGCCTGGACGGCTGGGCCACGGCGATCGGGCTGATGGTCGCGATCGGCCTGTTGGTCGGGGCGCTGCCGGCGATCCGCGCCATGCGCCTGAACATCGTCGACGCCCTCGCCGGACGCTAAGGAGAAACACGCATGAACAAGATCATGGGATTCCTGCGCGGCCTCCTGATGGGCCTGGTGGTGGTGGTCGGCGTGGCCTGCTGGCTGGCGCTGCCGTGGTTCGTGCTGCTGGGCCTGGTGGTGCTGTTCGGCATCTGGATGCTGGTCACCCGGCGCGGCCGCCAGGCCGGCTCGGTGACCCAGGTCGGCCTCAGCACCCTGCGCCAGCGCATCGGCGCCTCGTCCGTGGTGGTGATCGGCATCGCCGGCGTGGTCGCCGTGCTGGTGGCGATGCTGGCCATGGCCGAGGGCTATCGCGAGACGCTGCGCAAGTCCGGCAGCGAGGACACCGCCATCGTCATGCGCGGCGCCTCCGCCTCGGAAGTGATGTCCACGCTCGACAATGCCAGCGTGCTGGTGATCCAGCAGGCGCCGGGCATCGCACGCGACGCCGAAGGCAAGCCAATCGCCACGGCCGATTCGGTGGTCGCGGCCAACCTCCCGATCAGGGGCGGCGGCCCCGACGAGGACGGCAGCGTGCAGTTGCGCGGCATCGGTCCGCAGGCATGGGCGGTGCGTCCGAACGTGAAGATCGTCGAAGGGCGCAAGTTCGAACCGGGCCGTCGCGAGCTCATCGCGGGCAAGGCCGCGGCGCGCCAGTTCGCCGGACTGGAACCGGGCAAGACCATCCAGCTGGGCAGCCAGCAGTGGGTGGTGGCCGGCATCTTCGAAAGCGGTGATGCAATGGAATCGGAGATCTGGGCCGACGCCGGCGTGGTCGCCCCGACCTACGAGCGCGGCAGCACCCGCACCTCGGTGACGGTGAAGCTGGAGAACGCGTCGGCGTTCAAGGGCTTCAAGGCCGCACTGGCCGAAGACCCGCGCCTGGACGTCGATACCGACACCACGCTCGACTACTTCAGCAAGCAGTCCGAGGGCATGAGCAAGGTCATCCGCATCGTCGGCATGGTAGTCGGAGCGATCATGGGGATAGGCGCCGTGTTCGGCGCGCTCAACACCATGTTCGCCACCGTCACTACCCGCGTGCGCGAGATCGCCACGTTGCGTGCCATCGGCTTCCGCGGCCTGCCCGTGGTCGTCGCGGTGATGCTGGAGACCATGCTCCTGGCCCTGCTCGGCGGGCTGCTCGGCGGCCTGCTGGCCTGGATCGTGTTCAACGGCTACACCGCATCCACGATCGCCGGCGGCGTCGGCCAGCTGACCTTCCAGTTCAAGGTCTCGCTGCCGGTGCTGTGGACCGGCCTGAAGTGGGCGCTGGCCATCGGCTTCATCGGCGGCCTGTTCCCGGCGGTGCGGGCAGCGCGGTTGCCGGTGACCGACGCGTTGCGGGCGGCCTGACGTGATGATGCCCGCCGCCCGTCCCACTGTCCTTGGCCTTGGCCTGCTGGTGCTGTCGACACTGTCGGTGTCCGTCGCGCAGACGAGGCCGGAGCCTGCGCGTCCGTCGCTGGAGGCGCTCGAGCGGGTGATCCTCGACAAGACGCCCGAAACCCGGGTGGAGAAAGTCGACCACGACCGCATCACGGCCAGGCGCATCGACATCGTGGGCGACGACGGCGTGATCCGCATGACCCTTGCAGCCGATACGCCACCGCCGATCATCGACGGCATCCAGTACCAGCGCGCCTTCGGCGTTTCCGGGCTGATCCTCTACGACATCGACGGCAACGAGCGCGGCGGCTTCGGCGTCGCCGACGCGCCAGGCGGAACGGCCGCCGTCCTTGCACTGGACCATCCGGCCATGGACGCGATCGGATGGCGGGTGATGCCCGATGGCGCGGTGAGCTTCTCGATCAACCAGGCGCCGTCGTTGCTGCGCGAGCCCCGCCTCGACGATCGCCTCGTTCCAGGCGTCGCGACGTCCACCCGCATACGCCTGGACGTCGCCGCGGACGGTACGCCGGCGGTGTCGCTCGCGGATGCCGACGACCGGGCGCGGGTGCGGATGACGGTGACGCCCGAGGGCTACGGCGCCATCGAGTTCCTGGACGCGTCGGGCAAGGTCATCCACGTGCTGGCGCCGGAACGCGACCTCTAGCCCCGGGCATGCTATTTTCGACTCGCCACACCAAAACCTGAGAGAGCAAGGATGCTTCGTACGCTGTTCGCGATCCTGATCGCGCTGTTCGCCGTTCCGTTCCAAGCCAGCGCCGCCTCGGCCGGCACCTTCCTGTCCAGCACCGGTTGCTTCGAGGCGACCCCGGACTACCAGTCCTGGCTGCAGTCGCTCGACATCGAGCTCGGCGGCAGGAAGGTCCCCGCGGAGATGCTGGGGAAAGTCGTTCCCGAAAGGATGTTCGAGTTCGCGAAGTCCGGGTTCGATTGCCAAGTCGTCACCTACGACAGCGACGGCCTTGTCGTCTCCGGCTACGTGGTGCGACGCAGGCAGGACGGCGATGCCGGCGAGCGGCCGTTGCTCGTCTACAACCGTGGCGGCAACCGGGACTTCGGCCGGATCGACCAGCTGCAGCTGTTCCGCAAGCTCCTGCCGCTGGCCAAGGCCGGCTACGTGGTCGTCGCCAGCCAGTACCGCGGCGACGCCGACGAATTCGGCGGCAAGGACGTCGGCGACGTCATGCGCCTGATCGACCTGTCCCTCGCCCTGCCCGGCGTCGACGGCAGCCATGTGTACATGCTCGGCGAGAGCCGCGGCGCCATGATGAGCTACCTCGTCGCCCGGCAACGGAAGGACATCACGGCGATGGCCACCGTCGGCGGCGCCACGGACCTGGCAGCGGGCCTGGAATGGCGCCCTGAGATGGAGCGCGTCTACAGCGCGCTGATCCCCGGTTACGAGGACAACAAGCAGGCGGCCCTGGAAATGCGGTCGGCACTGCGCTGGGCGGAAGAACTCCCGGCGGGCATGCCGGTGCTGCTGCTGCACGGCGAGGCGGACGAACGCGTCAACGCGGAGGACTCGCGGGCGATGGCCGCCCGCCTGCAGCAGCTCGGCCGGCCGCACAAGCTGGTCGTCTACCCCGGCGACAACCACGGCATCGAGCACAACCGAAAGGCCGCCCAGCTCGAGATCCTGGAGTGGTTCAAATAGGCGCGGCGGCTATGACGCCCTGCGGCTGCGCCACATGCCGTCGACCGCATACACCGCCAGCGCGATCCAGATGAAGGTGAAGCCGATCGCACGATTGGCGTCGAAGGCTTCGCCCAGGACCAGCACGCCGCACAGCAGCTGCAGGGTCGGCGCGATGTACTGCAGCACGCCGACCATCGAATAGGGACTGCGCTTGACCGCGTCGGCGAAGCCGATCAGCGGCAACGCCGTGAGGACGCCGCCGAACACCAGCAGCGCGGCGGCGGTCCAGCCCCACGACGCGATGCCGTCATGGGCGATGAAGCCGCCGTCGCCGTGGGTTTCGCCCCACAGCAGCAAGGCGAGCGCGGGCAGGAACAGGTACAGGCTCTCGATCCCCAGGCCACGCACCGGCGGCACGCCGACCAGCTTGCGCACCAGGCCATAGCCGGCGAACGAACACGCCAGCGACAACGCGATCCAGGGGAAGTCGCCGTAGTTGAAGGTCAGCCACAGCACGCCGCCGGTGGCGATGGCCACGGAAAGCCACTGCACCGGGTTGAGCCGCTCGCGCAGCACGAATACGCCCAGCACCACGTTGAGCAGCGGGTTGATGAAGTAGCCCAGGCTGGTCTCGACCACATGGCCGGCATTGACCGCCCAGATGTACAGGCCCCAGTTGAATGCGATCAGCGTGCCGCTGATGGCAAGCATCCACGCTGCGCGCGGCAGCGCCAGGGTTTCGCGCAACCAGCCGCGGCCGTACTTCCAGGACAGCCAGCCGGCCACCAGCAGCGTGCTCCAGACGATGCGGTGGGCGATGATCTGCAGCGACGGCACCGACTTGAGCAGGTGCCAGTACAACGGCATCACGCCCCAGATGACGAATGCACCGATGGCCATCCACAGGCCTTGCCGGTCGAGGCGCGCGTTGTTCATGCCTTCTTCTTCCCCGCCTTGGCCATGGTGATGGCGACCACGCCGAACAGGATCACGCCCATGGCCGCCAGTTCGTGCGCGGAAAACCGCTCATGCGCGAGCACCGCTCCCAGCATCACTGCGATCGCGGGATTGACGTAGGCATAACTGCCGGCGAGCGCGGGGCGCACATGGTGCAGCAGCCAGATGTAGGCGCTGAATCCGATGATGGAACCGAACACGATCAGGTAGGAAAACGCGGCGAGACCGGCCGCCGTCGGCACCGCATGGAATCGCTCGCCGATCGCCACGCCGAGCACGCACATCGCCACGCCGCCGCACAGCATCTGCGCCGCGGCGCCCATGAACGGCGGCGCCATGTCGCGGCCGCGGCTCCAGATCGAACCGAACGACCAGGCGATGGTGGCCACCAGCAAGGCGATCATGCCGATCTTCGACGCGCTCAGGCTGCCGCCGATGTTGAGCCAGACCACGCCGACGAAACCGATGCCCAGCCCGATCCACTCGATGCGGTTGGGATGCTCGCCGCGCATGGCCGCGAACATCGCCATCCACAGCGGCGCCGATGCGACGGCCACCGCCGCCATGCCGGAGGACACCGTCTGCTCGGCGTAATTGACCATGCCGTTGCCGAGCAGGAGCAGCATCACGCCCATCGCGGCCGCGTTGACCCATTGTGCGCGCGTCGGCGCGGACATGCCGCGCCAGCGCAGCACCGTATACATGAGGCTGCCGGCGATGACGAAACGGACGCCGCCGAGCAGGAACGGCGGGAACCCGCCCTCCAGCGCGAATCGGATGGCGAGATAGGTCGAGCCCCAGATCAGGTAGACGGCGGCCAGCGCGATCGCGACGGTTGCTTTCATGGGTGCGTGGTCATCCGGTGCGGTTCATCCAGGGGCAGCTTCGCGCTGCAGCAGTTCGCGTTTCAGCGGCAGGCCCCAGCGGTAGCCACCCGGGCTGCCGTCCCCGCGCACGACGCGGTGGCAGGGAACCAGCACCGCGACCTTGTTGCTTGCACAGGCGCTGGCCACGGCGCGCGCCGCAGACGGCTGCCCGAGTTCGGCCGCCAGTTGCGCGTAGCTGCGGGTTTCACCGGCGGGAATCTTCATCAGCGCGTCCCAGACCTTTTTCTGGAACGCGGTGCCGAGCAGGTCCAACGGCACATCGCTGCGCTTGCCGGCCAGGCGCGCGGCCACCGCCTGCAGGCGCGGCGCGAGGAACTCGTCGCGGCCGGCGTCGACGCGTTGCAGGCGCGCACGCGGGAACTCGGCGCGCAGCTTCGCTTCGAGTCCGGCCGGCGCGTTGCCGAGTTCCACCATGCAGATGCCACGGCGGGTAGTGGCGACGAGCGCCATGCCGAGCGCGGTATCCACCAGGCTCCAGCGCACCTCCTCGCCCGCGCCTCCGGCGCGATAGCTGGCAGGTGTCATGCCCAGGCGCGCCGCGCCGGCTTCATAGACGCGGGACGGCGAGCCGTAACCGGCGTCGTAAAGCGCGGCGCTGACATCGCGGCCCTCGCGCAGGCCGGCCTTGAGTGCGTCGAGCTTGCGCTGCGCCAGGTACTGCGCCGGGCTCAGGCCATAGCGGGCGCTGAAGCGACGCTGCAGCGCGGTAGGGCCGAGGCCGACGGCGGCGGCCAGTTCACCCAGGGTCGGTTCGCCGCCATCGAGCAACTGGCGCGCGCGTTCCACCGCGGCGTCGCCGGCGGCGGGTCGGGAAGCGGTCGTGTGCTTGTCGTTCATGGGGAGAAAAGTTAGCGGGCGCCTGGGGCGCCCGCTATCCGATTCTTTACATTGTATAGCGCCCCGCCGGGCGCTTCGCCCTACTCGGCCCAGTGCGTGGCGCGCCCGGTCTCCGGCAGCACCAGGGCCGCCAGCTGCTTGTCGCGGGCGAGCATGGCCGTGGCGTCGGCCAGGATCGCCGCGGACTCCCGCAACAGCGGATCGGGGCGCTCCTCGGCGGCCTTCTGCCGAGCGGCATCGGCGACGATGTCGCGCTCGCTGGCCTGCAGGCCGTCGTCGGCGCTCTCGGCGGCCAGCGGGTCGAGCTTCAGGCCCAGTTCCTTGCGCAGTTCCTGGCGCTTCGCCCGCTTGGCGGCATCGGCATCGCGCTCGCGGCGGCGCTCGGCCTCGTTGAGCGAGACGAACTTCTTTGCCCGCTCGGTGCGGAAGTCGGCCACGTCCTGCGCCCACCACTGGAATTCGGGATTGTCCTTCACCCGCGCATCGTGCAGTTCGTCGAGCTTGGCCAGGATCGGGGTGAAGTTGCCGTAGCGCACGTGCGGCACCGCCGCGATCCGCGTCCACGGCAGCGCGTTGTCGTAGGTGCTCTCGCCGAACTCGCTGGCGTCCACGGTGACCGGGAAGGCGATGTCCGGATGCACGCCCTTGTTCTGCGTGCTGGCGCCGCCGGGCAGGAAGAACTGGGCGATGGTGAGCTTGACCTGGCCGAAGCGCGGCTTCTCGTTGGCCGGCCAGCGGTCGAGATCGACGAGGTTCTGCACCGTGCCCTTGCCGAAGGTCTGCTCGCCGATGATCAGGCCGCGGCCGTAATCCTGGATCGCGCCGGCGAAGATTTCCGAGGCCGACGCCGAGCCGCGGTTGACGAGTACCGCCAACGGGCCTTCCCACGCGACGCCGGCCTTGCGGTCGCCCTCGACGCTGACCCGCCCGCCGGACTCGCGCACCTGCACCACCGGACCCTGGTCGATGAACAGCCCGGTGAGCTCGATCGCTTCGGCCAGCGAACCGCCGCCGTTGTTGCGCAGGTCCATGACCACGCCGTCGACCTTCTTCGCGTTCATTTCGCCCAGCAAGCGGGCGACGTCGCGGGTGGCCGACGCGTAGTCGCCGTTGGCGTTGTCGCGGCGGCCGGCGAAGTCCTGGTAGAAGCCCGGCAGTTCGATCACGCCGATGCGCCGCGCCGGCAGGTCGCCGCGCGCGGGGATGTCGAGGATCTTGCTCTTGGCCGCGTCGGCGCTGAGGCGGATCTTGTCGCGCACCAGCGACACCCGCACCGGCTGGCTGTCGAGGCCGGCTTCCGGCGGCACGATGTCCAGCCGCACCTGGGTGCCCTTGGGTCCCTTGATCTTCTCGACCACGTCGTCGATGCGCCAGCCGACCACGTCTTCCATCGGCCCGCTCGCGCCCTGGCCGACGCCGACGATGCGGTCGCCCGCCTGCAGCTTGCCGCTCTTGATCGCGGGGCCGCCCGGCAGGACTTCCCGGATCACCACCACGTCGTCCTGCTTCTGCAACTGCGCGCCGATGCCTTCCAGCGACAGCGACATCGACTGGTTGAAGCGCTCGGCGCTGCGCGGATCCAGGTAATTGGTATGCGGGTCGATCGACGCGGTATACGCGTTGAGGAAGCTGGAGAAGGCGTCGGTGGAATCGAGCTCGTCCGTCGACTCGGCGAAGTTGCCGTAGCGCTTGGCCAGCACCTTGCGGATCTCCGCCGGCTCCTTGCCGGCGAGCTTGAGGCGCAGCCAGTCGTTGCGCACGGACTGCTTCCACAGTTCATCGAGCTCGGCCGCGGTCGCCCACGGCGCGTCTTCGCGGTCGTAGTACCAGCGCTCGTCGCCGCCGAAATCGAAGATGTCCTGCTTGAGCAGGCCGGACGCGTAGGCAGAACGCTCGGCAACGCGCTGCTTGTACAGGGCGAACATCGCGTAGGCCGGATCCAGCTTGCCGCCCTTGATCGCGTCGTCGAACGACAGCTTGTACCTGGCGAACTTCGCCACGTCGTCGGCGGTGAAGAACATCTTGCTGCGGTCGAGCGCGTCCAGGTAGCGCTTGAAGATGTCCTTCGACAGCGCGTCGTCCAGTGCCTGCGGCCGGTAGGCATAGCGGCTGTCGGAGAGCAGCCCGTAGACCAGCTTGGCGGTCGTGGCCTGGTCCGCTGTCGGCCCCGGCGCGATCGTGTCCGCGCCCGGGCGCGCAAACAGCGCCAGCGGCGTGGCCAGGGCAAGGATCAACAGGCTGTGGGGAAGCTTCATGTCTGCTCTCGCGTCTCGACTCTCGCGCCCCCGGAGCCGGACGCTAGGGTAAGGATGGTTCCGCGCTTGGACCGCCGGCCAGTGCCGAAAGTTGCGGGACGCCGGCCGCCTGGCGATCGGCATGGTAGGAGGATCGCACGAGTGGGCCCGATGCCACGTGAGCGAAACCTGAAGCCATGCCGAAGACTTCCAGCGCCTTGAACTCGTCCGGCGTCCAGTAGCGCAGCACCGGGTGGTGGTGCGGGCTGGGCTGCAGGTACTGGCCGATGGTGACCATGTCCACGTCGTGGGCGCGCAGGTCGCGCAGGGTCTGCTCCACCTGGGCCATGGTCTCGCCCAGGCCGAGCATGATCCCGGACTTGGTCGGGATCGAGGGGTGCTGCTGCTTGAACTTGCGCAGCAGGGTCAGCGACCACTGGTAATCCGCCCCGGGCCTGACGTTGCGGTACAGGTCCGGCACGGTCTCGATGTTGTGGTTGAACACGTCCGGCGGGTTCGCGGCCAGGATCTCCAGCGCGCGTTCCATGCGGCCCTTGCCGCGGAAATCCGGGGTCAGGATCTCGATCTTCGTGCCCGGGCTCATCTCGCGGATGGCGCTGATGCAGTCGACGAAATGGCCGGCGCCGCCGTCGCGCAGGTCGTCGCGGTCGACGCTGGTGACCACCACGTATTTCAGCCCCATGTCCTTCACGGTCTGCGCAAGATGCAGCGGCTCTGCCGGATCGGGCGGCTTGGGGCGGCCGTGGGCGACGTCGCAGAACGAGCAGCGCCGGGTGCAGACCTCGCCCAGGATCATGAACGTCGCGGTGCCATGGCCGAAGCACTCGTGGATGTTCGGGCAGCTGGCTTCCTCGCACACGGTGATGAGGCGATTGGCGCGCAGCTTTTCCTTCAACCTGGCGACGTTGTTGCCCGACGGGATGCGCACCCTGATCCACGAGGGCTTGCGCAGCACCGGCGCGTCGGCGAACTGCACCGGAGACCGGGCGATCTTGTCGCCGGCGACCTGGCGGGCGCCCGGCTCGAGGGTGGTGATCGGTATGGCCTTGCTGGTGGGGGCGCTCATGCCGCCATTGTCGCATCGGCGGCACGCGGCTGCAGGCCGAGCTGGCGCGCCAGCTCCCGCAGCAGCACCGGCTTCACCGCTTCCAGTCCCGCGGGGCCGCCCAGGTCGGCCATCGCCACCACCCGGAGGCCGGCGTAGCCGCAGGGATTGATGCGGTCGAACGGCTCCAGGTCCATGGCGATGTTGAACGCCAGGCCGTGGAAACAGCACCCGCGCCGCACCCGGATACCCAGGGCGGCGACCTTGGCATCGTCCACGTAGACGCCCGGCGCGCCGGCGCGCCTGCGGCCTTCGATGTTCCACTCGCCCAGGGTGTCGATCACCGCCTGTTCGATCCGGCACACGTACTCGCGCACGCCCAGCTTCAGGCGGCGCAGGTCCAGCAGGGGATAGGCGACGATCTGGCCGGGGCCGTGGTAGGTGACCTGGCCGCCACGGTCGACCTGCACCACCGGAATGTCGCCCGGCGCCAGCACGTGCTCGGGCCTTCCGGCCTGCCCCAGGGTGAACACCGGGTCGTGCTCCACCAGCCACAGTTCGTCCGGGCTGTCCTCGCCGCGCGCATCGGTGAAGGCCTGCATCGCGCGCCACACCGGCTCGTATGCGCAACGTCCCAGGTCCCTGACCAGCAACTCGCCCGCTACAGCGTCCACTTCACCTCGGGGTGCTCGCGCAACACCGCATGCGCCACTTCGTATTGTTCGCGCGACTCTGCGCGGAACGTGAGCTTCACCGAAACGAACTTGCCGCCGCTGGACTCGCGCATGGCCACCGTCTCGCGCAGCACGGGCAAGCCCGCGGCCTCGAGCAGCGAGGGGATCTGTTCTTCCAGGCCGGAACCGGCCGGGCCCATCGCCGTGATCTCGAACTCGCCGGGGAACTGGAAGCCGTGCTCGGGATTGTCGGATCTGATTTCCATCGGCACGCCTCCTATTCCGATTCCCACCACATCCAGAACTCGTCCCACAGGCGGGCGAAGAATCCGCCCTCCTCGACCGCCTCGAGCGCCACCAGCGGCCGCTGCGCGATCACCTTGCCGTCCAGCGACACCTTGACCGTACCGATTTCCTGGCCCTTCGCGATCGGCGCCACCAGCGCCTTGGGCACGTCCATGGTCGGCTTGAGCTGCTGGTAGCGGCCGCGCGGCAGGCTGACCAGCAACGGCTGGGCAACGCCGAGCGCGACCTGTTCGCCTTCGCCCTTCCACACCTTGAGCGCGGCGATCTGCTTGCCGGCGTCGTAGAGCTTGTGGGTTTCGTGGAAACGGAAGCCCCAGTTGAGCAGCGCCTGCGAGTCGCTGGCGCGCTGCTTCTCGCTGCTGCCGCCCAGGATCACCGAGATCAGGCGCTGGTCGCCGCGCTTGGCCGAGGCCATCAGGCAATAGCCGGCGCTGCTGGTGTGGCCGGTCTTGATGCCGTCCACCGACGGATCGCGCCACAGCAGCACGTTGCGGTTGGGCTGGGTGATCGGCCCGACCGTGAATTCCTTGATCTTGTTGTACGCATACGCCTCGGGGAAATCGCGGATCAGCGCGCGCCCGAGCAGCGCCAGGTCGCGCGCGGTCGAGTAGTGGCCTTCGGCCGGCAGTCCGTGCGGATTGACGAAGTGCGAGTTGCGCATGCCGATGCGCTTGGCATACGCGTTCATCAGCGCGGCGAACGCCTGCTCGCTGCCGGCGACGTGCTCGGCCAGCGCGATCGCGGCGTCGTTGCCCGATTGCACCACCATGCCCTTTTCCATCTGCACCAGCGGCGCGGTCTGGTTGACCGGGAATCCGCTGTAGCTGCCGTCGGTGCCGGCGCCGCCCTGGCGCCAGGCGTTCTCGGTCATCATCACCGGATCGTCGGCCTTGATCTTGCCCGCGGCCATCTCGGCGGCAATGACATAGGAGGTCATGACCTTGGTGATGCTCGCCGGCTCGCGGCGCATGTCGATGTTCTCGCCGGCCAGGATCTGCCCGGTGGTGTAGTCCATCAGCAGCCAAGCGGCGGACGTGGACGGCTCCGGGGCGGGCGGCACCGGCAGCGCATCGCTGAGCGCGGCCGGCTGCGGCGTGGCGGGCTGCGGTGTCGCGGGCTGCCGGGCATGGGCGAAGGCGAAGGCCAGCGAGGCGGTTGCGACGAGGACGGCGGCGAAGGCGGGGGCTTTCTTCAAGACAACGAACTCCGGGTGGATCACGCGAAACGAAGGGACAAGTCTACTCGCGCACGAGGCGCGGCTGGCCGAAACCCAGCGCGCGCACACGCTCCGCGGTGGCTTCCATGGCTTCCGCCGGCACCGGACCGATGCGC
>NZ_JARUVM010000129.1 GCF_029763755.1 Luteimonas sp. 8-5 | reverse complement strand
CGCGGCCGCGGCCGCCAGTGCCGCCGGGAGCACGCCGTCGACGCCGCGCAACTCGCCGGTCAATGCGAGTTCGCCCAGGATCTCGACGCCTTCCAGCGCCGACAGCGGCAACTGTTCGCTCGCTGCCAGGATGCCCAATGCAATGGCCAGGTCGTAGCGGCCGCCGTCCTTGCGCAGGTCGGCCGGCGCCAGGTTCACGGTGATCCGGCGCGGCGGAAACTCCAGCTGCGAACACTGGATCGCCGAACGCACGCGCTCGCTGGCTTCGCGCACCGCGGCCTGCGGCAGGCCGACGATCGACATGCGCGGCAACCCGCCGGCCAGGTGCACTTCCACCCGCACCGCGGGCGCATGCACGCCGGCGCGTGCACGGCTGTGCACCAGCGCCAGTCCCATGGCGGGTGGCTCAGGCTTGCGAAGGGTCGTTGCCGCGCGCCGCGGCCAGTTGCGCCTCCAGCTCGGCAACGGTGCGCTGCAGCGCCTCCAGCTGTTCACGGGTGCGCAGCAGCACCTGGCGCTGGACGTCGAACTCCTCGCGCGTCACCAGGTCGAGGCGGCCGAGGCCGGACTGCAGCACCGACTTGAAGTTCTGCTGCAGCTCTTCGCGACCTTCCTTCAACCCCGGCGGCACCAGGCTGCCGAGGCGGCGGGCGAGTTCGTCGATGTGGCCGAGGTCGATCATTCCGAAATTGCTGCCGTTGTCGTTGCCGTTGGTGGTCGTGCGCATTTGCTGGCTCCCGTGTTGGTCCGTCCAGACTGGCCGGGCAACGCGGGTGCCGCAGTCGGCGGCTGCCGCCGGGCGATGTCGGGAAAATACCCGTCGGCCGCCGCACGCGCATGCTACCGCAGGCGCTATGCTGGCGCCTGCCAACGAGGAGACCGCGTGATGAAGATGGTCATGGCGATCATCAAGCCGTTCAAGCTCGACGACGTGCGCGAGGCGCTCGCCGACGCCGGCGTGGCCGGCATCACCGCCACCGAGGTCAAGGGCTTCGGCCGGCAGAAGGGCCATACCGAGCTGTACCGCGGCGCCGAGTACGTGGTCGACTTCCTGCCCAAGATCAAGCTCGAGGTCGCGGTCACCGACGACCAGGTGGACGCGGTGGTCGAGGCGATCATGCAGGCTGCCGGCACCGGCAAGATCGGCGACGGCAAGATCTTCGTCTGGGACCTGGACAAGGTGGTGCGGATCCGCACCGGCGAACTGGACGGCGACGCGCTCTAGGCCCGGTCGACCTCGACCCGGTTGCGGCCGTTGCCCTTGGCCCGGTACAGCGCCGAGTCGGCGCGACCAACCAACTCCTGCAGGCCGGCGTCGCCGGCGCGCAGCTCGACCACGCCGATGCTGATCGTCGTCGCCA
This sequence comes from Luteimonas sp. 8-5, assembly GCF_029763755.1. GTDB lineage: Bacteria > Pseudomonadota > Gammaproteobacteria > Xanthomonadales > Xanthomonadaceae > Cognatiluteimonas. The sequence continues at coordinate 10,108 of NZ_JARUVM010000129.1, read as the reverse complement.
GGCCGTCGGCGATGTCGCTGAAGTCCAGGGCCTCGACCGTGCTGCGCAGGCGCTCGGCGATCGACAGTGCGCGCTCCAGCCGGGTATCGGGCAGCAGCACCAGGAATTCCTCGCCGCCGGTGCGCCCGAGCAGGTCGAAATGCCGCAGGGCGTCGCGGCAGGCCACGGCGATCCGCGCCAGCACCTGGTCGCCGCAGGGGTGGCCGTGGTTGTCGTTGATGGTCTTGAAGTGGTCCACGTCCAGCGCCAGCGCGCACAACGGCAGGCCGGACGCGCGCGCCCTGGCGATGGCTTCGTCGCCGTGCTGCTCGATGCTGCGGCGGTTGGCGACGCCGGTGAGCGGATCGGTGGCGGCCATCTCGCGCAGCCTGCGCATGCGGGTGAGCTGGCGCACCACCAGGCCGCCGAGCAGCAGCAGCAGGATCCCGGCCAGCGCCATCGCCGTCCATTGCCAGCGCCGCGCCTGCAGCAACGCCTGCAACTGGCGTTCGCGCAACGCCTGCTCGCTGGCCAGGCGCTCGTTCTCCATGCGCGCGTGGTTGTCCTCGAACTGGTAGCGCAGCAGCTCGGCGCGCTGGCTGCGCTCGGCGCTGGCCAGCGATTCGGTCGCTTCGATGTAGCGCTCCAGGTCGGCGGCGGCGGCCGCGTCGCGGCCGAGCGCCTGCTCGCTGTCGGCGCGGGCGCGGTACAACAGCGCCTGGTAGCGGCGGTTGCCGCTGTTCTCCAGCGCGACCGCCGCCTTGTTGTACTCGGCCATCGCGCGCGCATGCTCTCCGAGCCCGGCATGCGCCTGGCCGCTGCGCAGCGCGATCATGTCGTCGTTGGCGTGGTCGCCGAGCGCGGCGAACTGGGTGCGCGCGGCATCGATGATGCGCAGCGCGCGACGGTATTCCTTGCGCAGGATGTAGGGCCAAGCCATCGCCAGGTGCACGCTGGCCGCGTCGTACTCGCTGGCGCGTTCGTTGGCCATGCCCAGCACGGTGCGATAGAAGTCCAGCGCGGCATCCACCTCGCCGCGGTCCTCGGCCAGGTAGCCCTGCTGCAGCAGGTTGGAGAACAGCTGGTGGTAGTCGCCGATGGCGCGCGCGTAAGCCTCGTTCTGGCGCAGGTAGTCGCTGGCCTTGTCGAGGTCGCCCATTCGCCGGTAGCTGATCGCGATGTCCAGCAGCAAGGCCTCGGAGTCGCTGGTGAATCCGCCTTCCCGGTACAGGCGCTGGGCCTCGAGCAGGTCGCGGATCGCGCGCGCCTGGTCCTGCAGCAGCGAGTGGCGGCTGCCGCGCAGGCTGAAGCCGTCGGCCAGGAGGCGGTCGTTGCCGATGCGCCGCGCGATGGCGATGCCCGCCTCGTACGCGGCCATCACTTCTTCGGTCGGCGCCAGCGTCTCCAGCGCCGAGGCCCGGCAATAGTGGAAGCTCGCCTCGGCTTCGCCGTTGCGCGCCGCGCGCGCCCGGGCCAGGCCGGCATCGGCGTACGACAGTTGCGCCTTGGCGTCCTCGAACGCCCAGCCGCAGAACAGCGCCCGATAGCGCAGGTCGCGGACCGTGTCGCCGGCGGGCCGCAGGCCGGCCAGTTCGGCGAGCCGTTGCAACACCTGCGCATGCGAGGGCTGTGTGGCCAGGCCCAGGTCGTTGAGGTGGCGATGCATTGCGTCGAACGCTTCTGCCGATGCCGGCGTCGATGCCGGAGCTGGCGCGTCCGCCGGCTTCTGCACGGGCACGGCATGCCCGTGCTGCCACGCGACGAGCAACACGGCCAACAGCCATGGACAAATGCGACGCAGGTAAACCACTCGATCCCCTGTGCCCGACGGCTCCCCCCGCCCGGCGCGTACCGATTGTTCGGCATGGGACCGGCTTTGTGGCGCCGCAGCAACCGTTATGTGACGTGGGTCACACTTCTCCCAGGGCAGCCGCTACGAACGGCGGGGTCGCCAGGGCGCTGCGGTGGATGTCGGCGCTGTAGTAGCGGGTCTGGAATTCCCTGGCGCGGGCGTCGGCTTCCCGGAACTCGAAGTTGCCGCCCTTGCGCGCCAGGGTGCAGCTCCACCAGCCGGTCGGGTAGCACGGCTGCGGGAACGGCAGGGTCTTGAAGGTGGTGAAGCCGGCCTTGCCCATCTCCGCGCGCATCGCCTTCACCAGCTCGAGCAGGGCCAGCGGCGACTCGGACTGCTGCACCAGGATCCCGTCCTCCCGCAGTGCGCGGAAGCAGGACTCGTAGAAGGCGCGGTTGAACAGGCCTTCGGCCGGGCCGACCGGATCGGTGGAATCCACGATCACGATGTCCAGGCTGCCGGGCGCGCAATTGGCCATCCAGGCCACGCCGTCGTCGAACATCAGGGTCGCGCGCGGATCGCCGTTGGACTCGCACAACTCGGGGAAATACTTCTCCGACATGCGCGTGACCTGCTCGTCGATGTCGCACTGCACCGCGCTGGCGACGCCCGGGTGGCGCAGCACCTCGCGCAGCGTGCCGCAATCGCCACCACCGATGATGACCACGTTGCGCGGGTTGGCGTGGGTGAACAACGCCGGGTGCGACATCATCTCGTGGTAGAGGAAGTTGTCGCGCGTGGTCAGCATCATCGCACCGTCGATCAGCATCAGCTTGCCCCAGTCGGTCGAGTCGTAGATCTCGATCTTCTGGAACGGCGACTGCACCTCGTCGAGTTTGGCGGTGATGCGATAGCCGATGGCCGAGCCGGTAGGCTCGAAGTTCTCGTACATCCAGGTCGGTTCGGTCATCGTGCAGGCTCGGCGGGCGCGGGGCATTTGCGGGGCCGTGATTCTAGCGGATATAGAATGAGCGCCCTGTTCCGGGCCGCCGCCCACGAGGATCCCCGCCGATGCCGACCTGGTCGCTGGACCAAGCCCGCAAGACCTACTCGATCCCGCACTGGTCGGAAGGCTATTTCGACGTCGACGCGGGCGGCCGGGTGGTGGTGTTGCCGCGCGGCGCGGCCGGCCCGCGGGTGGCGTTGCCGGAAGTGGTCGACGCTGCCCGCGCCCAGGGTGCCAAGCTGCCGCTGCTGGTGCGCTTCCCCGATATCCTCGGCGACCGCCTGGGCAAGCTCCAGGCCGCGTTCGCGCAGGCCCAGGCGGACTGGAACTATGGCGGCGGCTACACCGCCGTGTACCCGATCAAGGTCAACCAGCACGCCGGCGTCGCCGGCACGCTGGCCTCGCATCGCGGCGACGGCTTCGGCCTGGAGGCCGGCAGCAAGCCCGAGCTGATGGCCGTGCTGGCGCTGTCGCGCCCGGGCGGGATGATCGTGTGCAACGGCTACAAGGACCGCGAGTACATCCGCCTGGCGCTGATCGGACGCAAGCTGGGGCTGGAAACCTTCATCGTGGTCGAGAAGCCTTCCGAGCTGAAGCTGGTACTGGAAGAGGCCGCGGCGCTCGACGTGCGCCCGGGCCTGGGCGTACGCATGCGCCTGGCATCGCTGGGCGCGGGCAAGTGGCAGAACAGCGGCGGCGACAAGGCCAAGTTCGGGCTGTCGCCGCGCCAGGTGCTGGACCTGTGGAAGGCGCTGCGCGACACCGGCATGGGCGACTGCCTGCAGCTGCTGCACTTCCACATGGGTTCGCAGATCTCCAACGTGCGCGACATCGCCAACGGCATGCGCGAAGCCACGCGCTACTTCGTCGAGCTTTCGCGGCTCGGCGCGCACGTGCGCTACATGGACGTGGGCGGCGGCCTGGGCATCGACTACGAGGGCACGCGTTCGCGCAGCTATTGCTCGATCAACTACGGCGTGGACCAGTACGCGGCCAACATCGTGCAGCCGCTGGCCGAAGCCTGCGCCGAGAACGGGCTGGCGCAACCGCGCATCATCACCGAATGCGGCCGCGCGATGACCGCGCACCACGCGGTGCTGGTGGCCAACGTGGTCGAGGTCGAGGAGGCGCCGGAAGGCCGCAATCCGCCGGCGCACGACGACGAGCCGGCGGTGATCCGGCGCCTGCGCGAGGTGCACGACGACATGGCGTCGCGCCCGCCGGTGGAAGCCTTCCACGATGCCCAGCACCACCACGGCGAAGGGCTGTCGCTGTATGCGCTCGGCCAGTTGGAACTGGTCCACCGCGCGCGCCTGGACGATCTGTTCTACGCCATCGCGCATGCGGTGCGCGCGCGCCTGGACTACGCCGAGAAGAGCCACCGCGACCTGCTGGACGAACTCAACGAGCGCCTGGTCGACAAGTACTTCGTCAACTTCAGCGTGTTCGAGTCGATGCCCGACGTTTGGGCGATCGACCAGGTGTTCCCGATCGTGCCGATCGAGCGCCTCGACCAGGAGCCGACCCGCCGCGGCGTGATCGCCGACATGACCTGCGACTCCGACGGCAAGATCTCCACCTACGTCGAGAACGAGGACCTGGATACTTCGCTGCCGCTGCATCCGCTGCGCGAGGGCGAGAGCTACCGGCTCGGTTTCTTCCTGGTCGGCGCCTACCAGGAGATCCTGGGCGACATCCACAACCTGTTCGGCGACACCGACGCGGTCGAGGTGCATGTCGACGGCGACGGCTACGCCATGCGCCAGCAACGCCGCGGCGACACCAACGACGTGATGCTCGACTACGTGGGTTACAAGCTCGATGCGCTGCGCGCCGAATACAAGGCCAAGGTCGACGCCGCCGGGCTGCCGGAAGCGGAGGCCACAAGCATGAACGCCGCGCTCGAGGCCGGCCTGACCGCCTACACCTACCTCAGCGACGAGCCGCTGTAGCGCCTACGTCCGCGCGACCTGGAAACCGGCGAACGACTGCGAGACCGGCATCATCTCCAGGCGGTTGAGGTTGAGGTGCGGCGGCAGGCTGGCGATCCAGAAGATGGTTTCGGCGATGTCCTGCGCGGTCATCGGGTTGGCGCCCGAATAGAGCGCGTCCGATGCCGCCTGGTCGCCGTGGGTGCGGACCAGGGTGAACTCGGTTTCGGCCATGCCCGGTTCCAGCGAGGTTACGCGCACGCCGCTGCCGTGCAGGTCGGCACGCAGGTTGAGCGAGAACTGGGTGACGAAGGCCTTGGTGCCGCCGTAGACATTGCCGCCAGGGTACGGATAGGTCGCGGCGGTGGAACTGACGTTGACGATCGCACCCTTGCGCTCGATCAGCGTGGGCAACAGCGCGCGCGTCAGGGTGACCAGGGCGAGGATGTTGGTCTCCACCATCGTCCGCCAGTCGTCGAGCGAGGACTCCTGCGCCGGCCGCGTGCCCAGCGCCAGGCCTGCGTTGTTCACCAGCAGGTCGATGTCGCGGAAACCGGCGGGCAACTCGCCCAGCGCGGCCCGCATCGCGGCTTCGTCGCGGATGTCGAAGGCGGCGCCATGCACCTTGTCGGCGCCCAGTGCATCGACCAGCGCCTGCAGGCGCTCGGCGCGCCGGCCGCAGGCGACCACGCGCCAGCCGGCGGCGACGAATCGTTCGACGGCGGCGCGGCCGAAGCCGGAGGTGGCGCCGGTGATGAGTGCGATGTTGTTCATGTCGGCGATTGTAAGGGTGGGGCGGGCGGCGAGCGCGAGGAGCTACGGGTGGAGGGCGGGAATGGGGAATAGGGAATGGGGAATGGTGAGTGCGGGGCGAGCGGTCACTGCAATACCTTGCTTGAAGACCTGTATTGCCAAGCGGGTTACGCGCCCGGAACCCACCATTCCCTATTCCCTGTTCCCTGTTCCCTTCTTCTTCGGCGCGGGCTTCTTCTTCGCCGGCGGCGCCTTCTTCGCCGCTGGCGCCTTCGCCGCCGTCTTCCGCGCCTTGTGCGCCGTGCCCTTGCCGCGCGTGCTCGCCTTGGTGGCGCGATGCTTCTGCAGCATGTCCTCGGCCAGAACCACGTCCTCGGAGAGGATGCCCGCGGCCTTGGCGATGGCGATGCGCGCGGCGGCCTTGTTCTCGTCGGGATTGGCCAGCAGCAGCTCGCGGATGGCTTCGCGCAGGGCGGCCTCGGCGTTGCGCTTGAGCTGCACGTTCTCGCTCTGGCGGAACAGCGCCATCAGCGCATCGACGACGGGTTTGATCAGGGCGGCTTCGATCGGCATGGGGCTGTCTCCTTGGTCGGACAGCATGCCCGATGGGCGTCGCAGGAGCAGGGACTGGCTAGCGGGCCTTGATCGCCATGGCCGGGAGGCCGCCGCCGGTGAGCTTGGCCTTGGCCCCGGCAAGCTCGGACGCGGTCCCGTACGGGCCCATGCGCACCCGGTAGACGGTGCGGCCCTGGATCTCGGCGGCTTCGACCCGCGCACTCAGGCCGAGCAGGGCGATGCGCGCCTTCACCGCCTCGGCGTCGCTGGCCGAGCCGAACGCACCGGCCTGGAGGATGTAGGCCGCGTCGCCGTCGATACTCGTGGTGGCGGGGGCGGGCGCCGGCGCAGCCGGTTCGGGTTCGGCCGGCTCGGCCAGGTCGGCGGCGTCTTCGCTGCGCGCGGCTTCGGCGCGCGAGGCAGCGGCCAGCTCGGCGTCACTCATCGCCACTTCGTCGGCCGGCAGCAGCGTGTAGAAGTCGTACTGCGTGCCCTTGGGCGTGGTGTCCTCGTCGGCGACGGACTCTTCGCTGCTGGGCGGTGCCGGCGTCGCATCGGGGTTGGGGCGCGGGCGGAAGAAGCCGTCGCCCTTGTCCGAACGCAGCAGGCGCGGCGCGGCCAGCAGGACCACCACCGTCAGCACGATGCCCAGCACCAGCCAGGCCCAGCCGGGAAGCCCGCCGTTGCCCTGGTTGCGCCGTGCCTGCGATTTGCCGCGTCGTGCTGCCACTGGATCCTTCTCCTGCTTACATGCTTTCGGGGGCGGAAACGCCGATCAGCGCCAGCCCGTTGGCCAGTACCTGTCGCGTCGCCTGCGCCAGCGCCAGGCGCGCGTTGCGCAGGTCGGCGTCGTCGACCAGGAACTGGTGGTCGTTGTAGTAGGACTGGAAGGCCTGCGCGAGTTCGTGAAGATAGGCCGTGACCAGGTGCGGCTCGAGGTGTTCGCCGGCCGAGGCCACCACGTCCGGCCAGCGCGACAGCTCGGTCAGCAATGCGTGGGTGGCACGGCTTGCGGGGGAATCGCCGTCCAGGTCCAGCGGTTGCGCCAGGCCCGCCGCTGCGTCGTACGCCAGCCCGCGCTCGCCCAGCTGCCGCCACAGGCCGCAGATGCGGGCGTGCGACAGCTGCACGTAGTAGACCGGATTGTCGAGCGACTGCGAACGCGCCAGGTCGATGTCGAATGTGAGCTGCGAGTCCGGCTTGCGCGCGAGCAGGAACCAGCGCGTCGCGTCGCGGCCGGCTTCGTCGATCAAGTCGCGCAGCGTAAGGTAGCTGCCGGCGCGCTTGGAGATCTTCACCTCCTCGCCGCCGCGCATCACCGTCACCATCTGGTGCAGCACGTACTCGGGCCAGTCCTTCGGGATGCCGGCGTCCAGCGCCTGCAGGCCGGCCTTCACCCGCGCCAGCGAGCCGTGGTGGTCGGCGCCGAGCTCGGTGATCGCGCGCTCGTAGCCGCGCTGCCACTTGCTCAGGTGGTAGGCGACGTCCGGCACGAAATAGGTGTACGTGCCGTCGGACTTGCGCATCACGCGGTCCTTGTCGTCGCCGAAGTCGGTGGTGCGCAGCCACAGCGCGCCGCCTTCCTCGTAGGTGTGGCCGTTGGCGGCCAGCGTGTGCACGGTCTCCTCGACCTTGTCGTCGGCGTATAGCGACGACTCGAGGAAGTACACGTCGAACGAGACGCCATAGGCTTCCAGGTCCGCGTTCTGCTCGCGGCGCAGCCAGGCCACGGCGAAGCGGCGGATCGCGTCGAGATCCTGCGGATCCTTCGCTCCCGTGACGGCATGGTCCTCGAACGAGACCGTGTCGCCGCGCAGGTAGGCCTCGGCGACGTCGACGATGTAGTCGCCGCGGTAGCCGTCCTCCGGCCACGACGGATCGTCCGGGGTCTTGCCCAGGGCACGGGCCTGCACCGACCTGGCCAGGTTGTCGATCTGCGCGCCGGCGTCGTTGTAGTAGAACTCGCGTCGCACGTTCCATCCGTTGGCGGCGAGCACGCGCGCGATGCAGTCGCCGATCACCGCGGCGCGGCCGTGGCCGACGTGCAGCGGGCCGGTCGGGTTGGCGCTGACGTACTCGACGCCCGCGGTGCGGCCGCTGCCCGAGTCGTTGCGGCCGTACGCCTCGCCCAACGCGAGGATGGTGCGCAACTGTTGCTGCCACGCCGATTCGGACAGGCGGAAATTGAGGAAGCCCGGGCCGGCGATCTCCACCGCGGCGATCGCGTCGCTCGACGGCAGGGCCTCGACCAGTGCCTGCGCCAGCGCGCGTGGGTTCGACTTCGCCGGCTTGGCCAGCAGCATCGCCACGTTGCTGGAGAAGTCGCCGTGGGTGCGGTCCTTGGGACGCTCGACGACGAAGTCCGGCGCCGCCAGGTCGGCGGGCAGGGTGCCGTTCGCGCGCAGGTTGTCGATGCCCTGGTTGACGAGATCGCGGACGAGGTCGCGGACGACGCCGCGCTCCGGGGCGTGGAGCTGGGTTTTCACGGGGATTGGCGGGTTTATCGACGGCCCCGCATTGTACGCGCTACACCCAGCCGCGCGCGGCGAGCGACACCGGCGGGCCGTCGCCGATCACGAAGTGGTCGAGCAGGCGGATGTCGACCAGGGCCAGGGACTGCTTCAGGCGCGCGGTCACCGCGCGGTCGGCGGCGCTGGGCTCGGCGCTGCCGCTGGGGTGGTTGTGGCCGACGATCACCGCCGCGGCATTGCACGCCAAGGCGCGGCGCACGACTTCGCGTGGATGCACCTCCGCGCCGTCGACGGTGCCGCGGAACAACTCCTCGAAGGCGAGCGAACGATGGCGGGTATCCAGGAACAGGGCGGCAAAGACCTCGCAGGGATGCCCGCGCAGGCGCTGGGCGAAATAGCGTCCCGCCGCGCCAGGATCGGTCAGTGCCTCGCCGCGCTGAAGGCCGGCGGCGAGATAGCGGTCGCAAAGCTCCAGGGCAGCCGCCAGCTGGCAGGCGCGCGCCGGGCCCAACCCGGGCAGCGCGGCAAGCTCGCCGGGGCTGCGTTCGAGCAGCGCGCGCAGCGGTCCATGCGCGGCGAGCAGGGCGCGGGCGGTGGCCACGGCATCCTGGCCGCGCAGGCCGGAGCCGAGGAAGATCGCCAGGAGTTCGGCGTCCGAGAGCACGTTGGCGCCACGGGCGACCATCTTCTCGCGGGGGCGTTCGGCGGCGGGCCAGTCGCGGATTTGCATGGCGGGAACCTCAAGGGCGGGAATGGGGAATGAGGGGAATGGGGAATGGAGACAGTTCAGCGCCTGGAGGGCGGGGGCGAAGTCGGGGAGAAAGGCCGGTTCGGGTAAGCTGGTGGCTCGGATTCGGGTAAGGAACTTCCGGCTCATGGCAACGGCGGGATCCAGTGCGGACCAGGGCCTGAACGGGCGCCGGGTGCTGTTGTGCGTCACCGGCGGGATCGCGGCGTACAAGGCGGTGGAGCTGGTCCGGCGGCTGCGCGAAGCCGGGGCCACGGTACAGGTGGCGATGACCGAGGCCGCGCAGCGATTCGTCGGTGCCCAGACCTTCCAGGCCGTATCGCACCTGCCGGTGCGCACCTCGCTGTGGGACGCCAGTGCGGAAGCGGCGATGGGCCACCTGGAACTCGCGCGCTGGGCACAGCAGGTGATCGTCGCGCCCGCGACCGCCAACACCATCGCGCGCCTCGCCCATGGCCTGGCCGATGATCTCGTTGCCACCCTGTGCCTGGCCACGACCGCGCCGGTCGCGATCGCGCCGGCCATGAACCACCGCATGTGGCTGCATCCGGCCACGCAGGCCAACGTCGCGACGCTACGCGAACGCGGCGTGCAGGTCATCGGCCCCGACGACGGCCCGCTGGCCGAAGGCGAATCCGGCCCCGGCCGCATGCGCGAACCCGTGGCGATCGTGCAGGCTCTGGTGCAGTCGCAGTGAACGGGAACCTCGCCGGCCGCCGCATCCTGGTGAGCGCCGGTCCGACCTACGAGGACATCGACCCGGTGCGCTTCATCGGCAACCGCAGCAGCGGCAAGATGGGCTTCGCCATCGCCGCCGCCGCCGCGCGCGCCGGCGCCGACACCGTGCTGGTCGCCGGGCCGGTGCACCTGCAG
>NZ_JARUVM010000128.1 GCF_029763755.1 Luteimonas sp. 8-5 | reverse complement strand
ACCGCGACCCGACGCCGATGCGCTCGCCTGCCCCGCGCTATCCGCGTGAAGCGCAGCGCCGGGGCGAATCAGGGACCGTGGTCCTGCGCGTGCATGTCGGCGCGGACGGCGAACCGGAAGGCATCGACCTCGTCGAGGGCAGCGGCTCGCGCTCGCTGGATCGCGCCGCCGTCGACGCCGTGCGCCGCTGGCGCTTCGAGCCGGCGATGCGCAACGGACGCCCGGTGGAAGGCGTCATTCAGGTGCCGATCACCTTCAACCTCGGTCGCTGACCCGTCCTCCACGCTTGCCGTGCGACGGTGAACGCCTGCCTCCCCGAGGAGCGTTCACATGACCGACACAACCCACACCCCGCGTCCCGACCAAGACCCCGCGCTGACTGCTGACGACCCATCGCGTCCGGGTGCCACCGCTTCGCTGTGGATCCTGCTGTTGCTGGTCGGCGCCTTCGGCTGGTGGTACGTCGCCACGCGCGACAGCACGCCACCCCTGGGCCAGGACCTCACGATCATCGAAGGCACGGCGGATGAAATTGCTGCCGGCAAGCCCGTCGAAGAAGCCACCAGGCCGGCCACTGCCCGCCGCGCAGGCAGCGGCAGCAACGACGCCGCCGTTGCGGCCAAGGCAGGCTCGAGCGAGCCCGAGCTCCTGAGCGCCGCGCTGCCCCGCTACCCCACCGAGGAACGCCGCCGCGGCGTCGAGGGCAACGTGACCCTGCGCATCGACGTCGACGCCAATGGGCTGCCGGTCGACGTGGACTACGCCCACCGCTCCGGCAACCGCGCCCTCGACCGCGCTGCCCTGGTCGCCGCCCGCAACTGGCGTTTCCAGCCGGCGATCCGCAACGGCGAGGCCGTCGCCTCCACCGTCACCGTTCCGGTCGCGTTCCGCCTGTAGGACCGCCCCCCGTAGGACCGGCGGAAGCGACCTCAAGCCCCAACCCAGCCACCCGGGCCACCTCGTCGAACCCCGGAAACGACGTCGCCACATTGGCGACGTCGCGGATGCGGACCTCGCCGCTGGCCATTTGCGCCGCCACCGCGAACGCCATCGCAATGCGATGGTCGCTGTGGCTCTCGATGGTGCCGCCACCCAGGCGCGTTCCGCCATGGATGACCAGGCCGTCCGGCGCTTCCTCCACCGCGACGCCCAGTGTCCGCAGACCGCTGGCCATCGCCGCGATGCGGTCGGACTCCTTGACCCGCAACTCCGAAGCGCCGCGGATCACCGTGTCGCCCTGCGCGCAGGCTGCGGCCACGCACAGCGCGGGGAACTCGTCGATCATGTCCGGCACGCATTCAACCGGCACTTCGATGCCGTGCAGCGGGGCGTGGCGGATGATGATGTCGGATGTCGCGGCTTCCGCCGCTCCAACGGTGATGTCGGCGCCCATCAGGCGTAGCACCTGCAGCAGGCCGGTGCGCCGTGGGTCCATGCCGACGTTGCGCAGGTGCAGCTCGGAATCGGGAACGAGACTGGCCGCAACGATGAAAAAGGCAGCCGAAGAAAAGTCCGCCGGCACCACCACGTCCGTTGCACGCAGACGACCGCCGCCATGCAGGGCAACACGGCCTTCGGAGATGTCGACCGGATAGCCGAAGGACTGCAGCATGCGCTCGGTGTAGTCGCGGGTCGGATGCGGCTCGCGCACCACGGTTTCGCCATCGGCATACAGCCCCGCCAGCAACACCGCGGACTTCACCTGCGCGCTGGCCACCGGCGGCGCGTAGTCGATGCCGCGCAATGCCTGGCCGCCGTGGATACGCAGCGGCGCGCGACCCTCGTCGCTATCGATGTGCGCACCCATCGACGCCAGCGGATCGATCACCCGCCCCATCGGCCGGCGCGACAGGGACTCGTCGCCCACCAGCGTGGTGTCGAACGACTGCCCCGCCAGCAGGCCGGCGAGCAGGCGCATCGCGGTGCCGGCGTTGCCGCAGTCGAGCACGCCCGCAGGCGTGCGCAGGCCGTCGATGCCAACGCCATGGACGATACGCACACCCGGCGCAGGCGCCTCGATCTCCACGCCCATCGCCGAGAAGATGGCCGCGGTCGCACGCGTGTCCTCGCCCTCGAGGAATCCTTCTATGCGCGAGGTGCCGTCGGCCAGCGCCGACAGCATGATCGCGCGATGGGAGATGGACTTGTCGCCGGGGATGGCGAGTTCGCCGCGCAGGGGTTGGCCTGGGTGGGCCAGCCAGGTCGCGGCTTCCGCCGCTCCTACATCACGGCCTGGCATTGCAGGCATCCAGGGCGGCGAGGAAGCGGCGGTTCTCGACGGCGTCGCCGACGCTGATGCGCAGGCATTGCGGCAAGCCGTAGCCGCCCATCGGGCGCGGCACCACGTTCCGGTGAAGCAGACCGGCTTCGATCGCGTTGGCAGTGGCGACGTCGCCGAAATCCACCAGCAGGAAGTTGGTTTGCGACGGCGACACCTGCCAGCCGCGCGACTTCAGCGCTTCGGCCAGCGCCTCGCGCTGGCGTGCGTTCTCGCCACAGGTGGCGCGCAAGTGTTCATCGTCCGCCAGCGCTGCCTCGGCCGCCGCCAGCGCCACGCAATTGACGTTGAAGCTCTCGCGCACGCGCTCCAGCATCCCGACCACCTCCGCGCTGCCCACCGCGTAGCCCACCCGCAGTCCGGCCAGCGCATAGGCCTTGCTGAAAGTGCGGGTGACGAGCAGGTTGGGATGCAACGGCAGCAGGGACAGCGCGCTGCCGAAGTCCGGCGCGTCGGCAATCTCGCCGTAGGCCTCGTCCACCACCACCAGCACGTGCTCCGGCACCGCCGCCAGGAACTGCGCCAGTACGTCGCGCGAGAACCAGGTCCCGGTCGGATTGTTCGGGTTGGCCAGGAACAGCAGCCGCGTCGCCGGCGTCACCGCCGCAAGTAGGCCGTCCAGATCGTGGCCGCGCGGCTTGGAAGCGTCTACCGGCAAGGCCGGCACCACCACTGCGCGCGCGCCAGCCGCGGCCGTGGCGATCGCGAACACCGCGAACCCGTACTGCGAGAACACCACGTCCACGCCGGGCCCGGCGAACACCTGCCCCAGCTGCATCAGCAACTCATGCGAACCGTTGCCGAGGATGATCTGCGCAGGGGAAACACCGTGCTTCGCCGCCAGCGCCCGCTTCAGGTCGCCGCCAAACGGATCCGGATAGCGATGCACCTGCGACAGCGCCGCCTCCATCGCCGCGCGCACGCCCGGTGCCGGGCCGTAGGGATTCTCATTGGAACCGAGCTCGACCAGCAGTTCGGGCGCGGCCGCACGGCGCAGCGCGACGAGATCGTGACCGGGATCGTAGGCGCGCAGGGCCTCGATGGGTGGCTGCGGCTTCATGGCACGGCGACGGGATACGACCCGAGCACGCGCACGTCACCGGCGAAGTCGCCCAGTTCGGCCAGCGCATCCTTCAACGGCGCCTCGTCGGCGTGGCCTTCGACATCGATGAAGAACGCGTACTGCCACAGCGCCCCGTGGTCCGGCCGCGACTCGATCCTGTTCAGGGTGATGCCGCGCCGCGCCAGCGGCTCGAGGATCTGGTACAGCGCACCGGGCCGGTCGCGGATGGACACCAGCAGCGAGGTACGGTCGTTGCCCGACGACGGGAACGAGTCGCGGCCGATCACCAGGAAGCGCGTAGTGTTGTCGCTGAAATCCTCGATCGGCCCGGCAACCAGCTTCAGGCCATAGGCATGCGCGGCGTTCTCGCCCGCGATCGCCGCCGCATCGTCGGCGTTGCGCGCGCGGCGCGCGGCCTCGGCATTGCTGGCCACCGCATGCTTCTCGGCCGAAGGCAGGTTCTGCCGCAGCCAGTTGCGGCACTGCGCCAGCGACAACGCGTGCGAGTACACCCGCTCCACGTCCTCCAGCCGCCCGCTGCGCGACATCAGGTACTGGCGCACGCGCAGCTCGACCTCGCCGCAGATCTTCAGCGGCGACGTCAGGAACAGATCAAGGGTCGACTGGATCGTGCCATGTCCGGAGTTCTCCACCGGCACCACGCCGAAATCCGCGCCGCCCTCGGCGACCTCGGCGAACACTTCCTCCACGCTCGCCAGCGGCAGCCCCTTGGCCGAATGGCCGAAGTGCTTGTACACCGCCTGCTGCGAGAACGTGCCCTCCGGCCCGAGGAAACCGACCTTGAGCGGTTCCTGCTGCGCAAGGCAGGCCGACATGATCTCGCGGAACAGGCGCACCAGCACTTCGTCCGCCAGCGGCCCATCGTTGCGGTCGACCACGCGCCGCAGCACCTGCGCCTCGCGTTCGGGCCGGTAGTACTCCACCGCCGCGGCGAGCTTGCCCTTGGCCTTGCCCACCTGGCGCGCAAACTCCGCGCGCTCGGCGATCAGCGCCTGGATGGTGCGGTCGATGCCGTCGATCTGGGCGCGGATCGCGGCCAGGTCGGCAGGCGGCCCAGGCGGAGGCGGCGCCTCTCCAGGTGATTTCTTCTTTCTAGCCATGGCGCTTGCGGAAATCGTTCATGAAGTCGGCCAGCGCCTGCACCCCGGCTTCCGGCATCGCGTTGTAGATCGACGCGCGCATGCCGCCGAGCGCACGGTGGCCCTTGAGCCCGATCAGGCCCGCCGCTTTGGCCTCTGCCAGGAAGGGCTTGTCCAGCGCCTCGTCGTGCAGGAAGAACGGCACGTTCATGCGCGAGCGCACCGGCGCGGCCACCTCGTTGCGGAAATAGCCACCGGAACCGTCGATGGCGGCATACAGCACCGCCGCCTTGCGCGCATTGCGCGCGGCGAATTCAGTCACGCCACCCTCGGCCAGCATCCACTTCACCGTCAGCCCCAGCAGGTACCAGTTCCAGGTCGGCGGCGTGTTGAGCATCGATTCCTTGGCCAGCACCGAGCGCAGGTCGAAGATGTCGGCGCGCGGCTGCCCCTCGCGCTGCAGCAGGTCGCGGCGGATGATGCAGAAACTGATGCCCACCGGCCCCAGGTTCTTCTGCGCGCCGCCGTAGATGACGCCGTAGCGCGACACGTCCACCGGCTCGGCGGCAATCGAAGAACTGAAATCCGCCACCACCGGCACGGCGCCTGTGGGAGCGGCGGCAACCGCGAAAACGGCATCCATGTCGCGAAACTCCACCCCATGGATCGTCTCATTCGCAGTGATGTGCAAATAAGCCGCACCAGGCGACAGCTTCCACTCCGCAACGTCCGGAATATCGCGATAGCCATCCGCCTCGCCGGAAGCAGCGATGTTCAAGCTCACATAAGGCCTGGCCTGCTTCAGCGCCGTCTTGCCCCAGTGCCCGGTCACCACGTAGTCGGCCACCTGCCCCGGCGCGGCCAGGTTCAGCGGCAGCAACGCCTGCAGCGTGGTCGCGCCGCCGGCGGTGAACAGCACGGCATAGTCGTCCGGGATCGAAAGCAAGGCGCGCAGGTCCGCCTCGGTCTCCGCGGCCATGGCCACGAACTCGGCGCCGCGATGGCTCACTTCCACCACCGACGCACCGACGCCGCGCCAATCCAGCATCTCCTCGGAGGCCTGCCGCAACACCGACTCCGGCAGCGTCGCCGGCCCCGCACTGAAATTGAACGCGCGCATCACATCCTCAAATGATCGTAGGAGCGGCGGAAGCCGCGAAAATCACAACAACAACAACCCACTCAATGCCCCCGCCAGCAAAACAGCCGCCAGCAACAACCACGGCAAGCGCCACGCCGACGCCCTTTCCTGCCGGGTCACCACGACCACCTCCGGCGAATGCTCCATGGGCAATTCGCCCAGGTTGGACAGCGGCGCCTCGACCACGAACCGGTGGTGATCGTCGAACACCACCTGGTCGCCGGGCTGCAGCGCGGCCTCGCGCACGTCATGCCCGTTGACCATGCAACGCTCTTCGCCCAGCGCCTGCAGCGCGACCGCGCCGCCCTGCAGGCCGATGCGCGCATGGCGCGCGGCGAACGCCGGATCCTCGATGCGGATGTCGGCGTCGGCACCGCTGCCGACCACGCGCGGCCGGTCCAGGGTGAAGCTGCGCCCGTGATGGCGCCCGCCGATGCCCCGCAGGACGACGCGGGGATCGGGAGTCGCCGACGCCTCGATGTCGAGACGAGGCAAGGCACTCGCCCCGCTCCGGCAAGCCAGCACGATCTCCTGCCCGTCCACATGGATGCAGTCGCCCGAGCGCAGCAGCGCCTG
>NZ_JARUVM010000127.1 GCF_029763755.1 Luteimonas sp. 8-5 | reverse complement strand
CGATGCCCCGCAGGACGACGCGGGGATCGGGAGTCGCCGACGCCTCGATGTCGAGACGAGGCAAGGCACTCGCCCCGCTCCGGCAAGCCAGCACGATCTCCTGCCCGTCCACATGGATGCAGTCGCCCGAGCGCAGCAGCGCCTGGCGCCGCACCGGCCGGCCGTTGACGTGCACGCCGCGCACGCCCTCGCCAACCGCCAGCCACACGCCGCGCCGGTCCACGCACAGGCACACCCGCGCATCGTCGGCCTGGCTGCGCAGCTCGAGCGAGCCATCCTCCGCCCGGCCGATCGCATGCCGGCCCGGGGCCAGCGGCAGCGCGTCGATCCGGGTCCCCGGTGCATGCAGCGTGATGTCGTTCACGCCTGCGATCTTACCTACAATGCGCCCATGGCCGACATCGACATCCAGCATCCGCATTCCCTGCCCCAGCCTGCCGCCCGCGAGGCAGTGGAGCAGGCCATCACCCGGCTCGGGGAAAAGTTCGGCCTCGACTACCGCTGGGAGGGCGAGACGCTCCACTTCCGGCGCAGCGGCGTCGACGGGCACATCGCGCTGCAGCCCGGCGCGGTCCATGTCAGCGCCACCCTGGGCCTGCTGTTCTCGGCGATGAAGGGCACCATAGAATCCGAACTTCGCCGCATGCTCCAGGAACGCCTGCCTTGACCCCGATCCTCACCGCGGCAACCGTGCTGGCCGCAACCGGCCTGGCCAGCACCTTCTTCCTCTACCGCTTCCAGTTCCCGCGCGAACGCCGCAAGGCCGGCCGCGCCCTGTTCGCGGCCATGGACTGGGGCGACTTCATCCACTTGGTGCTGGCGCTGCTCAATGCCCGCGGCTATGAACGCGGCTTCGGCGGCGGCGGCACCGACGGCGAGTACCTGTTGCAGCACCGCGGCCAGGACTGGCTGCTGTCCAGCCGCCACAGCCGCGCCTACGCGCCGGGCACCACCGCCATCGCCGAGTTCTCCAACCACATCCGCAAGCGCGGCCTCGATGGCGGCATCCTGGCCATCCCGCAACGCTTCCCGCGTGCGGCCCACGCCCTGGGGCGCGCCCACCGGGTCGACCTGCTCGACAGCGACAGCATGTGGGAAGAGATGCAGCCGCTGCTCAGCGAGGACCAGCACGCGGCCATCGACCGACCCGCCCACGCCCGCATGTACCTGCAGCTCGTCGTGGCCTGGACGCTCGCCATCGCCCTGGCCGTGGCCACCTACATGTCCATCAAGCCCCGACCCGAAGTCGGCGCCATCACCCCTGCGACTGCCAACGCATCGATGGGAGCGGCGGAAGCCGCGACCCCCCCCCCCCCCCCCCC
>NZ_JARUVM010000126.1 GCF_029763755.1 Luteimonas sp. 8-5 | reverse complement strand
ACCCCACCCCCCCTCCAGCCCCCCGCCACCCCCGCCCGCACCGTCGAACAGCGCCGCCAGGCCATCGCCGGCGCCGTGGCTTCCCTGCCGCACGTGACCAGCGCGAGCTGGCCGGCCGAGTCCACCCTGCTGGTGGTCACCGACAGCGACGAATTCGACCCGCGCGCCGGCATCTGCCCGCTGCTCGAGCCCGACCCGGACCTGGCCGCCTCGCGCCTGCAGATCCGCCATCCGCCCGACAGCGCCATCCCCGTGCGCTTCCTGCAATGCCGCGCGTATTGATCGCAAGCGCCGGTAGCCCGTAAACTACGCGGCTCGCGTCACCCATCGGGCGGTTAGCTCAGCGGTAGAGCATTGCCTTCACACGGCAAGGGTCGCAGGTTCGAACCCTGCACCGCCCACCAGATCGAATGAAAAGGCCACCTCGCGGTGGCCTTTTTTCGTTCAGGCGGCCTGGGCCGGCTTCCAGGGCTCGATCTTGTCGAGCACTTTTCCGATCTTTCGCTTGACCTGGGCCGCGTCGTAGTCGACCTGCAGCCCCGTCCAGAAACCTTCGCTCATCCCGAAGAAACGCGACAGGCGCAGCCCGGTATCCACGGTCACCCCGCGGATGCCGATGACGATTTCACCGATGCGCCTTTGCGGCACGCCAATCGACTTGGCAAGCCGGTACTGGGTGATCCCCATGGGCTCGAGGAATTCGTGGAGCAGAATCTCCCCGGGATGGGGTACCCCCACCCGGCGCCCGCCAGTCTCCAGAAGGTCGGAGAAGTCCAGGTCCGTCAGGTTTTCCATGCGAATCGCCATGGTCATCTCCTCAGTGATAGTCCACCAGCTCAACGTTCTCGGCGTCCGTGCCAGTCCACTGGAAACACAACCGGAACTGATCGTTGACCCTGATGCTGTATTGCCCTGCCCGATCCCTTTTCAAGGCTTCCAATCGATTGCCCGGCGGAACCCTCAAGTCGTCCAGCCCACCGGCCCGATGCAGGATCGCCATCTTGATCCGCGCCCGCTTCCTGAGCTCATGCGGCAATCCCTTGACCGGCAAGCCAAGGAACAGGGCCGCCGTGCGCTTGTCGCGAAACGACTTGATCGCCATCGGGAGGATACTACCATTGCGCGTTAGTATTGTTAATCAATACTATCAGCCCGGAGTCGGGGCGACACTATGCGAACCAGGGTCACTGTACTGTGGGACGCCCGTTATTGCCCTGCTTTGCTCATCTATCATGACCGCCCCGCCTGCCTGCCCCGGGGCGAGGAACCGGGCCGAAGAGGAAGTCGATGGCAGCACTGGATTGGCAAGGATGGCTGACGATCGGTGTCGTGATGGCGACGCTCGGACTCCTGCTCTGGGAGCGGTTTACCCCGGACAAGGTCCTGATGGGTGCGGTAGCGGTGCTGATCGCCAGCGGCATCCTAGGTCCACGCGAAGCGCTGGCCGGGTTCTGGAATCCAGGGGTGCTGACGGTCGCCGTCCTCTTCGTCCTCGTTGCAGCGCTGAAGTCCACGGGTGCGATCCGCTGGATCGGCGACTGGGTGCTGGGCCGGCCACGTGGCGAGGGCAAGGCACGCGCCAGGTTGATCGTCATTACCGCGCCCTTGTCGGCATTCATCAACAACACCCCTATCGTGGCGATGCTCACCTCGGCGATCGAACACTGGGGCCGGCGTAGCCATATCGCGCCTTCAAAGCTGCTTCTCCCAATGAACTACGCCACTGTGCTCGGGGGCATGTGCACCTTGGTGGGCACGAGCACCAACCTCATCGTGGCAGGCTTGGTCCTCCAGCAAGAAGGAATGCCGGCACTGACGATGTTCACTCCATTGGGCGTCGGCGCAGTCGCAGCCGTTGCGGGAGGGAGTTTCCTCCTGCTGGCGGGCCGCTGGTTCCTGCCCGATCGCAGGTCGGCATTCGATCAGGCCTCGGACACGCACGAATACGTGGTGGAGATGATGGTCGAAGCCGATGGTCCCGTGGACGGCAAGACCATCGGCGACGCCAGGTTGCGCCAACTGGAAGGGTCGTTCCTGGTCGAACTCGTCCGCGCGGGCGAGCTGCACGTCGCTGTGGCACCGGGACAACAGCTGTCCGGCGGCGATCGCCTGGTGTTCATCGGCGCAACCGATGCCGTGCGTGAATTGCGTCGCGTGCCCGGACTGCGCCCCGCCACCGACCAGTGTTTCAAGATCGATGACGCCGGTGGCCAGCGGAAGCTGGTGGAAGTAGTGATGTCTGCCTATTCGCCGGCGGTAGGCAGGACCCTGGTCGAATCGGCATTCCGCAGCCGCTACAACGCAGCCGTGATTGCGGTGGCCCGACGGGGTACCCGCCTCCACGGCAAGCTGGGCGAGCTCGTGCTCCAGGCGGGCGATACCCTGCTTCTGGAGACCGACGGTGGTTTCGCACAACGCCACGCGAATACGTCCGATTTCCTGATCGTCAACGAAATCGACGGGGCAGCCCGGGTCGACCGCCCCAGGGCCCTGACCGCCTTGGCCGTAATCGGACTGATGGTGGTGGCCAACACCGTCTTCGACGTCGACATCCTGGTGTCTGCATTGGTCGCCGCACTGCTGGTACTGTTGGCCGGCTGCGTTCACGTACTGGAGCTTCGACGCAGCGTGGATTTGCGGCTGATCGCGGTCATCGCGTGCTCATTCGCCCTGGGTGCGGCCTTGGAGCGCAGCGGAGTCGCCGCGGTCGCCGCATCGCACCTCCTTGCCTGGTCAGGAGGCGATCCGTTCAGGACCTTGGTGCTGGTCTATGTCGCCGCCGTGATATTCACCGAACTGATCACCAACAACGCCGCGGCCGTACTGATCTTCCCGATCGCAATGGCATCGGCGGCGCAGCTCGGCTCGGACCCGATGCCCTTCGTCATCGCCACGATGATCGGCGCCTCGGCCGGTTTCATCACCCCGATTGGATACCAAACCAATATGATGGTCTACGGTCCCGGCGGTTATCGTTTCACCGACTACGTCCGCCTGGGATTGCCTTTGTCGTTGGTGGTGGGCACGGCAGTGTTGTACGCCATCCCCTACTTCTGGCCGTTCTAGTGTTCCAGGGAAGATATTCTTGAAGGAAGATCCAAGGGCGTTGTCCCACCTCGACCGCCTCGAGGCCGAAAGCATCCACATCCTGCGCGAGGTCGCGGCCGGGTTCGCCAACCCGGTGATGCTGTACTCGGTGGGCAAGGACAGCTCGGTGCTGCTGCACCTGCTGCTCAAGGCCTTCCATCCGGCCCGGCCGCCGATCCCGTTGCTGCACGTGGACACCACGTGGAAATTCCGCGAGATGATCGCCTTCCGCGACCAGCGGGCGGCGCAGACCGGGGTGGAGCTGCGCACCTGGACCAACCCGGACGGGCTGGCCCAGGGGATCGGGCCGATCAGCCACGGGGCCACGGTCCACACCGACGTGATGAAGACCCAGGCGCTGAAGCAGGCGCTGGACCACTGGGGGTTCGACGCGGCCATCGGCGGGGCCCGCCGCGACGAGGAGAAGTCGCGGGCCAAGGAGCGCATCTTCAGCTTCCGCAACGCCCGGCACCGCTGGGATCCCAAGCACCAGCGCCCGGAGTTGTGGAACGTGTACAACACGCGCATCCACAAGGGCGAGTCGGTGCGGGTGTTCCCGATCTCCAACTGGACCGAGCTGGACGTGTGGCTGTACATCTACCGCGAGGGTATTCCGGTGCCGTCGCTGTACCTGGCCGCGCCGCGCCCGGTGGTCGAGCGCGATGGCGCCCTGATCCTGGTGGACGACGAGCGGCTGCCGCTGCGCCAGGGCGAGACCCCGATGACCAAGAAGGTGCGCTTCCGCACCCTGGGCTGCTATCCGCTGACCGGGGCGATCGAGTCCGGGGCCGACACCCTGGAGAAGGTCATTGCCGAGATGCTGGTGGCCACCACCTCCGAGCGCCAGGGCCGGGTGATCGACCATGATCCGGCCGCCTCGATGGAGAAGAAGAAGCAGGAAGGCTACTTTTGAAGACGGGAGACGGGAGACGGGAGATGGGAGACGAGGCCGCGCAAGCGGCTGTGGCCGCGTACCTGGAGCAGCACGAGGCCAAGGGGCTGCTGCGGTTCATCACCTGCGGCAGCGTGGACGATGGCAAGAGCACGCTGATCGGGCGGTTGCTGCACGACACGAAGCTGCTGCTGGACGACCAGGTCAGCGCG
>NZ_JARUVM010000125.1 GCF_029763755.1 Luteimonas sp. 8-5 | reverse complement strand
CCGGCGGCGGCCAGCACCTCGCGCCGCAGCGCGGCGGTGTACGGCTCGCCGAAGTCGACGTGCAGCACTTCGCTGCCCGGCTCCTCGCAGATCGTGGAGATGCGGCCCCAGGTGTAGTCGATGATCTGGTCGGGACAGCCGAGCGCGCCCGGCGGATAGCGGGCGTCGATGCCGCCGACGGTGTTGAGCGCGAGCACGCGCCGGGCGCCGGCCTGCTGCAACGCAGCAAGGTTGGCGCGGTAGTTGATGCGGTGCGGGGGCACGCCGTGGCCCTCACCATGGCGCGCCAGGAAGCCGACCCGGCGCCCGGCCAGGGTGCCGATGCGGATCGGCCCGGACGGCGCTCCAAAGCGCGTGCGTGGCTCTACGGACGAGACGTCCTGCAGCTCGGCCAGGGCGTAGACGCCGGTCCCGCCGATGATGGCCAGGTCCATGCCGTTTCCAGCCAGGGGGGCGGTCATAGCGCGTAGATGGCGGGCAGGTTGCGGCCCTGCTCGTGGAAATCCATGCCGTAGCCGAACACGTAGCGGTCCGGCACCGTGAGGCCGACGTAGTCGGCGCACAGGCCGGCAACGCAGCGGTCGTGGTCCTTGACCACCATGGCCGCGATGCGCACGTCGCGCGCGCCCTGGCCGTCGCACCAGGTGCGCACGCCCGCCAGGGTGTGGCCCTCGTCGAGGATGTCGTCGACCAGCAGCACGCGGCGGCCGCGCAGCGGGGTGGCCGGGCGGTGCTTCCACACCAGCTCGCCGCCGGTGGTGGCGCCGCGATAGCGGGTGGCGTGCAGGTAGTCGAACTCCAGATCCAGGCCGCGCGCGCCGATCTCCAGCCCGAGCCGGGCGGCGAACGGCAGGCCGCCGTGCATCACGGTCAGGAACACCGGACGCGGGCCGTCGGCATAGTCGGCGACGATGCGCCCGGCCATCGTGGCGATCGCGCTTTCGATCGCCACGCGGTCGTGGATCATCTCGGCGCCGTCCAATGCCGTGGCGAGATCCGGGACGAGCTGCTCGTCCGGTGTCTGGTTCATGCCGATCCTCCCTCGAGACGCGATCTGGCCGCATCGTAGCGGACATCGGCGAGCAGGCCCTCCCAGGCCAGCGGGCCGCGGCCGATCAGGCCGATGAGCGCGGCGGTGTTGAGCGCCCTGCCCTCCACCGCTGCCAGCGACTCGGGCACCAACTCCGGATGGCAGACCAGGACAACGTCGCAGCCGGCGTCCAGGTGCGCATCGACGCGAGCCTTGATGCCGCCGGCGGAGAACGCGGCGGCCATGCCGATGTCGTCGGAGAACACGACGCCGCGGAAATGCATTTCGTGGCGCAGGATGTCCTGGATCCAGCGCTTGGAGTAGCCGGCCGGATCGGTGTCGACCTGCGGATAGACGACGTGGGCCATCATCACCGCGTCGGCCCCGGCGTCGATGCCGGCGGCGAACGGCACCAGGTCGAGTTCGCGAATCCGGTCGAGCGGGCGGTCGTCGACCGCGTCGTCGACGTGGGTGTCCTCGAGCACCGAGCCGTGGCCGGGGAAATGCTTGAGCGTGGCGGCCATGCCGGCGTCGTGCATGCCTTGCACGTAGGCGCGGGTGAAGGCGGCGACGACGTCCGGGTCGGCGGAGAAGGCGCGGTCGCCGATGGCGCGATTGCCGCGGCCCAGGTCGACCACGGGGGCGAAGCTGAGGTCGACTCCGCTTGCGCGCACTTCGCTGGCCATCAGCCAGGCGTGCTGGCGCGCGAGCTCCAGGGCGGCCGCGGGATCGGAGGCGTAGGCGCGGCCGAAACCGTCCAGGGACGGCAGCGCGCTGTAGCCGTCGCGGAACCGCTGCACGCGGCCGCCTTCCTGGTCGACGCAGACGAGCTGCGGGCGCGGGGCGGCTTCGCGGATCGATTGCGACAGTTCGGCCACCTGGGCGCGGGAGGCGAAGTTGCGGGCGAACAGGATCACGCCGGCGCAGGCGTCGTGCTGGAGCCAGTCGCGTTCCTGGTGGGTGAGTTCGGTGCCGGCTACGCCGATGACTAGCATCTGGGTTTCCTGTCGCGGCTTCCGCCGCTTCTACGGGGTGAACAGAGCGATGGATTCTACGTGGGCGGTGTGGGGGAACATGTCCATGACGCCGACTGCCTGGAGTTTCCAGCCGCGCTCGTTGACCAGGTATCCCGCGTCGCGGGCCAGCGAACCGGGGTGGCAGCTGACGTAGACGATGCGCTGCAGGCCCTTGAGCGGCAGCTGCTTGAGGACCACGTCGGCGCCGGAGCGCGGCGGGTCCAGCAGCAAACGGTCGAAGCCCTCGCGCATCCACGGCTGGCCGCGCAGGTCCTGGGCCAGGTCGGCGGCATGGAACTGCGCGTTCGGCAGGCCGTTGTGCGCGGCGTTCTCCCGGGCGCGCTGGACCAGCCCGCTGTCGCCTTCCACGCCGACGACCTCGCGCACGCGGCGCGCCAGCGGCAGGGTGAAGTTGCCCAGGCCGCAGAACAGGTCGAGCACGCGGTCGGCGGGCTGCGGATCGAGCAGCTCGAAGGCGCGGGCAATCATCTTCTCGTTGAGGCCGGCGTTGACCTGGATGAAATCCAGCGGGCGGAACTTCAGTTCGATGTCCCACGGCGCGAGCCGGAACGCGAGTTGCGGATCGGCCGGCCACAGCGGATGCACCGAGTCGATGCCGCCGGGCTGCAGGAAGATCGCGAAGCCGTGTTGCTGCGCGAACGCGACGAGCGCTTCGCGGTCGCGCGCCGACAGCGGCTGCAGGTGGCGGAACACCAGCGCGACGCCGCCGAAGTCCGGCGTCGGGTCGCCGGCGATGAACTCGATCTGCGGGATGTCGCGGCGTCCGTCCATGGCGTCGACCAGGGCCGAGAGCGCATCGATTTTCAGCCCAATCTGAGGGATGACGGTATGGCAGACGGACAGGTCGGCGACGAAGCGCGGATCCTGTTCGCGGAAACCGACCAAGGTCTTGTCCTTCTTTTCGACGCGCCGCACCGAGAAGCGGCCCTTGCGGCGATAGCCCCAGGCGGCATCGGTGAGCGGCGGCAGGATCGTCGCTGCGGAAACGTGGCCGATGCGTTCCAGGTTCTCCAGCAGCACGCGCTGCTTGGCGAGGATCTGCTTCGACTCGTCCAGGTGCTGCAGGGCGCAGCCGCCGCAGCCGCCGAAGTGCTGGCAGCGGGGCTCGACGCGATCGGGCGAAGCGGCCAGCACTTCCAGCGTTTTGGCTTCGTCGAAGCTGCGCTGGCGGCCGGTCTGCTGCACGCGCACGCGTTCGCCCGGCAATGCGCCGGCGACGAACACGGTCTTGCCCGCGTGGGCGTGGCCTTCGGGGCGGCGGGCGACGCCGCGGCCGTCATGGCTCAGGTCGAGGATTTCGAGCTCGAATGGGGTCTGGTCGATGCGGGCCAATTACTTCTGCTTCCAGCTGCCGCCGTCCTGGTACCACCAGCCGCTGCGGGCGCTGGCGATCCACTGGCGGGCGAAGACGTCGCGGATTTGCGATTCCCATTCCGGGTGGCCATTGGCGACGGCGACTTCGCGGTACACGGCGTTGCGGTCGCGGTTGTCGTCGGCCACCGCCTGGTTGATGGCGACGCGGTCCTTGAGCGCGAGCTTGCCCGGGTCGCGGACGACGACCAGGCCGTCGCTGCCGAAGCCCAGCGCACCGGAATCGAAGCCCGCGCGCAGGGTGCTGTTGAAGCGCGCCTCCATGCGGGCCTGGATCGCCTGGATGGCGGGCGTGCGGATGGTGATGTCGGGCGCGGACTGGGCATGCGCGGTCCCGATGCCGACCAGCATCAGCGGGTCGAAGTCGAACGACGGGCCACGCATCGCCATGCCACCGTCATTGCCGGCATCCGGGACGGGGGCGGCTTCCTCGCCGATCACCTTTTCGACGAACTGGCGGGCCGCTTCCCTGGCTTCGGCGGCGGGGAAGTACACGTTGATGGTGACGCAGGCGGTGAGCGCGGCGGCGGCGAGCGGAACGGTGATCCAGCGGTTCATCCTCGTCTCCTCGACATGGACTGGCGTTTGAAGGGCGTCATTGTACGACCGGGGCGACCTCGCCCCTGCCGGCGGCCACCAGGCGCTCGAGCAGGGTCGGCCAGTCGACCAGGCGGTTGTAGCCGACCACGATCAGGCGCGGCAGGCCGGCGCCCTCGACGATGGTGAATCCCGCGCCGGCGGCCCGCAGCCCGCCCATCAGGCAGACCTGGTTGGCCAAGCGGCAGGAAATGCCGATGTCGCGGTAGCCGAAGTCGTCGAACAGGCCGATCAGGCGGCCCTGCAGGCTGCCCGCGAACGAGGCGTCACCGACGCTGGAAATGTCCTGAACGGCGCGTTGACTGATGCGCTGCCGGATGCCGGCGCGGCGCGCGGCCTGGCGGTCGGTATGCAGCTCGGCGTCGAAGGCGGTCGGGGTCCAGTCGACCAGGCGCAGGCCTGCGATGCGGCCGTCGAGCTTGCCGGCGATGCTGCCGAAGCCGAACACGCCGGTGAGCGCCTGCAGGTCGATGTCGTCCAGGGCCAGGTCGGCGGTGACCGAGGGCGCGACGCCGAACGGGCGCTCCAGTGCCAGCGACGACACCTGCACGGTGCCGCCGAACAGCTGCATGGCCAGGCCGCCGTCGAAATCCAGGCGCTGGTCCTGGTAGCGCGCCGTGGGGATGCGGCCACTGAGTTCGCCTTCGAACGCGGGCAGGCCCAGGGTTCGTGCGAGCCTGCCGATGTCGAGGCGGTCCAGGGCCAGGCCGAACTGCAGGCGCATGCCCTCGCCCGCCGCGGGCGGACGCAACACCAGGTCCTCGAAACGCAGGCTGCCGCCGAAGGCCTGCACAGCGACGGCTTCGCGCAAGCGCAGCTCGCCGTTGCCGCTGCGTAGCGGTAGATGCGCCTCGCCGAACGGGAGGCCGTACAACTGGCCGCCGCGCCAGTGCAGTGCGCTGTCGACCGCCTCGTTCGCGGAGAACGTGGCCGTGCCGTCGAGGCCTTCGAAACGGACGCGGCCGCGTTCGTCCGTCATGTCGACGTGGTGCAGCACGGCGCCGGCTTGCTGCAGGCGTCCGCCGGAGATGCGCACATCGAGTTCGAGCGCGCCGGTCATGTCGAGGCCGGACAAGCCGGCCAGGCCGAGCCAGCCGGAGAGATAGCGGTCGCGCAGTGGCGCGAGGTCGCCGCTGCGCAGGTGCAGGTCCAGCGCGTAGACGCTGTCGCCTGCCAGCGCGAAGCTGCCTGCGACGTTCAGCGCGGTGTCGTCGCGCCAGGCGAACGCGGGGAACGCCCAGTCGGCGCCAAGTGGCTTGTTGCCCTGCAGGCGCAGCTGGACCGGTGACGATGGCAAGGCAACGTAGGCGTTGCCGGCGAGGAACTCGCCGCCGAGCAGGTTGCCTTCGAGATCGAAGCGCGTGGCAGCGCGTGTTCCGCCGGCACGGTAGTCGACGACGAAGCGGCCACCGAGTCCCTGCCCCGCGATGCTCGCGTCGGGCGTGTCGACAGCGGCGCCATCGACGGCGACGGTGCCGGCGACCTGCAAGGCTTCGCCTTCGGGCGCGCGGACCCGCAGCTTGGCGTCGAGGGTGCCGCCCTGCAGTTGTGCTTCGGGCCAGGCCTGGGCGAGCAGTGCGCGGGCCCAGGCCAGCGGTACGCGGGTGATGTCGATCGTGGTGAGATCAGGCGTCGTTGCGCGCCTGCGCAATTCAAGCCTGCCATGGCCCTGCGCGAGGGTGGCGTCGGTACCTTGCGCATCGAAGGCGACGGCAAGGTGGAAGGCACGGCCCTTGCCGCTGCGCAATGGTCCTTCGCAGCGCCAGGCACCACCGTCGCCGCGCTGCAATGGGCAATGCCATTCCAGGTCACGGTAACGGTAGCCGAGGTCGGGGGCCTCCACCCTGCCCGCGCGCAACGTGAGGTCGCCGCTGTCGTCGCCGGGCGCCCAGGCCAGGCGGACCTGTACCTGGTGCAGCGTGGCCACGGCGGTGTCGATGCGCTCGATGCGGGCTTCGGCCACGCGCGTTGCCGCCATCGCCGGCACGCCGGTAGCGCCCAGGACGGCAAGCGCGCACAGCAGGGTTAGCATCGGCCGCAGCATGGACGAGAGCATACCGACCACGGATGGCCGGGCGATGAAGCAAGTGCCGCGCATCCTGCTGGTGGAGGACGACCCGGTCACCCAGGCCTACCTGGCGGCCGTGCTCGAGGCGTTGCCGGCGACGGTGGATGCCGTGGCCAGTGCCGGCGAGGCGATGCGGGCGGTGTCGGG
>NZ_JARUVM010000124.1 GCF_029763755.1 Luteimonas sp. 8-5 | reverse complement strand
CATCCTGCTGGTGGAGGACGACCCGGTCACCCAGGCCTACCTGGCGGCCGTGCTCGAGGCGTTGCCGGCGACGGTGGATGCCGTGGCCAGTGCCGGCGAGGCGATGCGGGCGGTGTCGGGCGGCGGTCGCGGCACCCACGCGCTCTGGCTGGTCGACGCGCACCTGCCCGACGCGGACGGTGCCGGCCTGCTGGCGCGACTGCGTCCGGTGGCGCCGTGGACGCCGGCGATCGCGCACACCGCATCGCGCGAACGCGCGGAGATCGATGCGTTGCTCGCGGCAGGTTACGAGCGCGTGCTGGCCAAACCGGTGGCGGCCAAGGTGTTGCGCGCGGCGGTCGAAGCTGCGTTGCAGTCGCGGTCGGCGGTCGCCGAGGCCGGCGTGGATCCTGGATGGAACGTCGCGGCGCTGCGGCGGCTGTTCCGCGACGAATTGCCGGCGCAACAGGCAGCAGTGAACCTGGCGTCGAAGGCGGGTCGTCGCAGAGACATGGAAAACGTGCTGCACCGGATGCGCGCGTCGTGCGCGCTGGTGGGCGCGCAGCACCTGGATGCGGCAGTACGTGCGTTGCAGCGCGTTCCCGGCTCGGGCAAGGCCCTGGACACGTTCAACCAGGCGATCGCGGCCTGGTTGCGGCGTGGCTGACGCGGGACAGGTCGCCGATCAAGTCCCATGATTTCAGCGGGCGTCCGCCCAGATGGTGGAGCAGCACGGGACGCAGGGCGCGGCGCAGTCCGGCGAGATCATCGGCGTCGGGCGCCTGGGCGTCGGCAGCCAAGGAGAGCAGCGCGCGGCCGGTGGCCGCGTCGCTGCGGTCGCCGTGGCCGCGGTCGCTGAGCAGGCGGCGCGGTCCATGCTCGGGATCCAGGCGATAGCGCGCGGCCGGATCGATCGGCGCGCCGTCGCCGTCGTGGCTGAAGTCCATGCCGAAGCCGATCGCGTCGAGCAGGTCGCGCTCGAAGCGGCGCAGGTTCCAGGCCAATGGCTCGGCCGCGCCCAGGCGCGCGCGCATGCGGGCGTAGGCATCGAACAGGTCCGGTTGCGGGTCGCCACGCGCGGCCAGGCGCAGCACCAGCTCGTTGACGTAGAACGCCGCAAGCGTCGCTTCGCCGCCCGGATGCGGGGCAGCATCCAGCGCCTCCGCGCTGCGCAGCTGCGCGAGCTCGCCGCGCTGCACCGCGTCGATGCGCGCGAACTGCAGCGGCTGCAGGGCGGCGCGCAGCAGCTGCTTCTTCGGCCCCTGCACGCCGCGGGCGAGCAGGCCCATGCGGCCATGGTTCGCGCTCAGGGCTTCGACCAGCAGGCTGGTTTCGCGCCAGGGGCGGGTGTGGAGGATGAAGACGGGTTCGTTGGTGATTCGCATCGCGGCTTCCGCCGCTCCTACGGTCAGTCGTGGTAACCCAACGTGCGCAGGGCGGCTTCGTCGTCGGACCAGCCGGCGCGGACGCGGACGAAGGTTTCCAGGAAGACCTTGGCGCCGAACAGGCGTTCCATGCTTTCGCGGGCGCGGCTGCCGATCTCGCGCAGGCGGGCGCCGCCCTTGCCGATGACGATGCCCTTCTGGCCTTCGCGCTCGACCCAGATCACGGCGCCGATGCGCAACAGGACGCCGTGGCGCGCAGGTTCCTCGGTGAAGCTCTCGATCTCCACCGTGGTCGCGTACGGCAACTCGGCGCCGAGCTGGCGCATGAGCTGTTCGCGCACCAGTTCGCCGGCGAGGAAGCGCTGGCTCTTGTCGGTGATCTCGTCCTCGCCGTACAGCGGCGGCTGTTCGGGCAGCAACGGCAGCAGCGTGTCGACCAGCGCATCCAGTCCCTGGCGCTTGAGCGCGGAGACTGGATGCACGGCGGCGAACTCGCGCCCTTCGGTGACCTCGGCCAGGAACGGCAGCAGCGCCGCCTTGTCCTTGAACCGGTCGACCTGGTTGACCGCGAGCACCACCGGCACCTTCGCTTCGCGCAGGGCGTCGTAGGCCAGCGCGTCCTCCTCGTCCCAGCGGCCCGCCTCCACGACCAGCACCGCGGCATCCACGCCCTCCAGCGCACCGCGCGCGGCGCGGTTCATCCAGCGGTGCATGGCCGAGGCCGAGGACTTGCCCTGCTCGCGGTGGATGCCGGGGGTGTCGACCAGCAGCAACTGGCCGCGCTCGAAGGTGGCGATCCCGAGCAGGCGGTGGCGCGTGGTCTGCGGACGGTTGGAGACGATGCTGACCTTGGCCCCGACCAGGGCGTTGACCAGGGTCGACTTGCCGACATTGGGGCGGCCGATGACGGCGACGTGGCCGGCGTGGTGCGTGCTCATGCGAGTTGCTCGAGGATGGATTCGGCGGCGCGCTGTTCGGCGGCGCGGCGCGAGCTGCCGCTGCCTTCGGCGGCCATTGCGGGTTGTTCCAGGGTGCACGAGACCAGGAAGGTCTTGTCGTGTTCGTCGCCGGTCTCGGCGAGCAGCTCGTAGCTCGGGCGGGGCAGCTGGCGCGCCTGCAGCCACTCCTGCAACCGGGTCTTGGCGTCCTTGCCGACCTGGTGCAGCGGCGGCAGCGCGTCGAGCAGCGGTTCGTACCAGCCCATCACCAGCGCGCGGCAGGCCTGGAAACCGGAGTCGAGGTAACAGGCGGCGATCACCGCCTCGAGCGCGTCGGCCAGGATCGAGTCGCGGCGATGGCCGCCGGACTTGAGCTCGCCCGGGCCGAGCGTGAGCACGTCGCCGACTTCGAGTTCGCGCGCGATCCGGGCCAGGGTCGATTCGCGCACGAGTTCGGCGCGGACCCGGGTCATCGCGCCTTCGTCGGCGCGCGGCCAGCGCAGGTAGAGCTGCTCGGCGACGATCAGGTTGAGCAGCGAGTCGCCGAGGAATTCCAGGCGTTCGTTGTGCGGGCTGCCCGCGCTGCGATGGGTCAGGGCCTGTCTCAGCAGGTCCGGATCGGCGAACCGGTGCCCGCCGAACGCATCGCCGGCATTGCCCCGGTTCACTCGCGCGACTGGTTGGTCAGGCGCTCGGAAGCCTGGAACATGCCGACCACGTCGAGGTTGCCCATCAGCGGCTTGCGGACCTCGTAGTCCACGCTCATTTCCCAGCCGCCGTCGATGCGCTCGAGCGAGACGTTCTCCGGCTTCACGTTCTCCGCGTAGCTGATGTACAGGCGGCGGAAGAACAGGTCCTGGATCCTGGCCGGGTCGCGGTTGCCGATGCCCGGCTCCTGCTGCAGGCCCTTGAGCGCCTGCTTGACCGCGTAGTACTCCGAATACATCGGCACGAGCTTCATGCTGATGTAGGCGAAAAAGCCGATGACGCCCAGGACGATGACGAAACCGATCAGGGTCATGCCGCCTTGCGTGCGTTTCATGCGTTTCCCCTCTTCATGGAATCTTCCTGCCGAGCCTGCCGAAGTCGACGCCGCCCGCGCTGCCGTCCCAGTGCATCCAGACCAGGAACGCCTTGCCGCGCAGGTTGGCCTCGGGCAGGAAGTGCATGCCTTCCGGCCAGAAGCGGCTGTCCTCGCTATTATCGCGATTGTCGCCCATGACGAAATAGTAGCCCGCCGGCACCGTCCATTCGCCCTCGCCCTGCATGAAATAGGGCTGGTCGTCACGTTCCAGCACCTGGTGCGGGCGGCCGGGCAGCTGTTCCAGCAACAGGCGCGAGCCGGTGGCCTCGCTGCCCCTGCCCTTGCCCACGTAGGTGCCCTGCGGCTCGTAGGACAACGGCTGGCCGTTCAGGTACACGGTGTCGTTGCGATACGCCACGGTGTCGCCGGGAAGGCCGACCACGCGCTTGATCCAGTCCTGGTCGGGGTACTGCGGCGGATGGAACACGACCACGTCGCCGCGCTCGGGCTCGCCGATCGACAGGAACTTGTGGTTGTTGATCGGCAGGCGCAGGCCGTAGGCGAACTTGTTGACCAGGATGAAGTCGCCGACCAGCAAGGTGGGCATCATCGAGCTGGACGGAATGCGGAACGGCTCGGCGACGAAGCTGCGCAGGCACAGCACCGCGGCCAGCACCGGGAAGAACGCGCGCGAATAGTCGATGACCATCGGCTCGTGCACTTCGAGCAGCCCGGCGCGTTCCTCGCGGCGCTTGCGCAGCCACAACTTGTCCACCAGCCAGACCAGGCCGGTGAACAGGGTCAGCACCACCAGCGCGATTTCGAACCAGACCATTGCGATTCCTATTTGTTGTCCACTTGCAGCACGGCGAGGAAGGCTTCCTGCGGGATCTCGACGCGGCCGACCTGCTTCATCCGCTTCTTGCCTTCCTTCTGCTTCTCCAGCAGCTTCTTCTTGCGGCTGGCGTCGCCACCGTAGCACTTGGCGAGCACGTTCTTGCGCAGCGCCTTGACCGTGGTGCGGGCGATGATCTGCGAGCCGATCGCGGCCTGGATGGCGACGTCGAACATCTGCCGCGGGATCAGCTCCTTCATCCGCTCGGTCAGTTCGCGGCCGCGGCGGTCGGCGTGCGCGCGGTGGGTGATCAGCGACAGCGCGTCGACGCGGTCGCCGTTGATCAGGGTGTCCACGCGCACGAACGGCCCGGCCTGGAAGCGCACGAAGTGGTAGTCGAGCGAGGCGTAGCCGCGCGACACCGACTTGAGCCGGTCGAAGAAGTCCAGCACCACCTCGGCCATCGGCAGCTCGTAGCTGACCTGGACCTGGCTGCCCATGTAGTTGATGCCGACCTGGCTGCCGCGCTTCTCCTCGCACAGGGTGATCACGTTGCCCACGTAGTCGGGCGGCGTGAGGATGTTGGCGCGGATGATCGGCTCGCGCACTTCCTCGACCAGGTTGGCCTGGGGCAGCTTGGCGGGGTTGTCGAGCGGCATCACGGTGCCGTCGGTCTTCAGGATTTCATAGACGACGGTAGGCGCGGTGGTGATCAGGTTGAGGTCGTACTCGCGCTCCAGGCGCTCCTGCACGATCTCCATGTGCAGCATGCCCAGGAAGCCGCAGCGGAAACCGAAGCCCATGGCCTCGGAGCTTTCCGGCTCGAAGCGCAGCGCGGCGTCGTTGAGGCGCAGCTTCTCCAGCGCCTCGCGCAGGTCCGGGTAGTCCTCGGCGTCGACCGGGAACAGGCCGGCGAACACGCGCGGCTGCATTTCCTGGAAGCCCGGCAGCGGCTTCGGCGCGGGATCCTTCGCCATGGTCAGCGTGTCGCCCACCGGCGCGCCGTGCACGTCCTTGATGCTGGCGGTGACCCAGCCCACCTCGCCGGCGGCGAGCTTGTCCATCACCTTGCGCTTGGGGGTGAACACGCCGACGTTCTCGACCTCGTGGGCGCGGCCGGTGGACATCACCAGCAGCTTGTCGCCCTTGCGGATCTCGCCCTGCATCACGCGCACCAGCGAGACCACGCCCAGGTAGTTGTCGAACCAGGAGTCGATGATCAGCGCCTGCAGCTTGTCGGTGTCGCGCGGCTGCGGCGGCGGGATGCGCTGCACGATCGCCTCGAGCACCTCTTCCACGTTGAGGCCGGTCTTGGCGCTGACCGCGACCGCCTCGCTGGCGTCGATGCCGATCACCGCCTCGATCTCGGCCTTGACCCGCTCGATGTCGGCGGTGGGCAGGTCGATCTTGTTCAGCACCGGCACCACTTCCAGCCCCTGCTCCACCGCGGTGTAGCAGTTGGCTACGGACTGGGCTTCCACGCCCTGGGCGGCATCGACCACCAGCAGCGCGCCCTCGCAGGCGGCCAGCGAGCGGCTGACCTCGTAGCTGAAGTCGACGTGGCCGGGGGTGTCGATGAAGTTGAGGTGGTAGGTCTGGCCGTCGCGCGCG
Organism: Luteimonas sp. 8-5; assembly: GCF_029763755.1. Lineage (GTDB taxonomy): Bacteria > Pseudomonadota > Gammaproteobacteria > Xanthomonadales > Xanthomonadaceae > Cognatiluteimonas. Next base: position 451 of record NZ_JARUVM010000124.1, on the reverse strand, counting down.
GTGTACGGCAGCGAGACCGACTGGGCCTTGATGGTGATGCCGCGCTCGCGCTCGATCGGGTTGTTGTCGAGCACCTGCGCTTCCATCTCGCGCGCGGTCAGGCCGCCGCAGAGCTGGATGATGCGGTCGGCCAGGGTCGACTTGCCGTGGTCGACGTGGGCGATGATGGAGAAGTTGCGAATGTTCCGCATTTGGTCCGGAGCCGGGGGATCGCCCGGGGTTCCGGGCCAAACGCGGGATTATCGCATGCGTCGATCAGCGACCGCTCAGTTGGTGGCCTTCGCCGGTTCGTCCACGGTCACCGCGACGAACTGGACGTTGCCGCGGCGGTTGAGCAGCAGCATCACCGTGGAGCCGGGCTTCACGTCGCGCAAGGCGCTGTCGAGCTGGGCCGGGGTGCCGACGGCGGCGCGGCCGACGCGCAGCACCACGTCGCCCGGACGCAGGCCGG
>NZ_JARUVM010000123.1 GCF_029763755.1 Luteimonas sp. 8-5 | reverse complement strand
AGGACGAAGCCGCCGCCACCGGCGTGCAACCGGTGATCCGGCGCGGCAGCGGCCAGGTGATCGACCGCGCCGTCGCCGCGTCGCCGGTGCGCGACCTGCCGGACCTGTCCTCGGCGACCACGGGCGCGGCGACCTTCAACTTCGAGGGCGCGCCGATCCAGGTCGTGGTCAAGGCGATCCTCGGCGAGATGCTCGGGCAGAACTACGTGATCCAGCCGGGCGTGCAGGGCACGGTGACGCTGGCCACGCCCAAGCCGGTGAGTCCGGCCGCGGCGCGCGACCTGCTCGAGATGGTGCTGGGCTGGAACAATGCGCGCCTGGTCTACAGCGGCGGCCGCTACAACATCGTCGCCGCCGACCAGCCGCTGGCAGGCGCTGTCGCGCCACGCAGCGGCCCGGCCTCGACCGCACGCGGTTACGAGACCCGGGTGGTGCCGCTGCGCTACATCTCCGCCACCGAGATGGCCAAGGTGCTGGAGCCCTATGCGCGCGACAAGGCCATCGTCAGCGTCGATGCCGGGCGCAACGTGATCACCGTCGCCGGCTCGCGCACCGAGCTGGAGAACTACCTGCGCACCATCGAAGTGTTCGACGTCGACTGGATGTCGTCGATGTCGGTGGGCGTGTTCCCGCTGCAGAGCGGCCGCGCCGACGACGTGGTCGAGGACCTGGAGAAGGTGTTCGGCGCGGAGGGCAAGTCGCCGGTCGCGGGCATGTTCCGCTTCCTGCCGCTGGACGCGGCCAACGCGGTGCTGGTGATCACGCCGCAGCCGGCCTACCTGGACAGCATCCGCGAGTGGCTGGAGCGCATCGACAGCGCCGGCGGCGGCGTGCAGCTGTATTCGCTGGAGCTCAAGTACATCAAGGCCAATGAACTGGCCGACCGCCTGGCCGAAGTGTTCGGCGGCGGTGGCGGCCGCCGTGGCGGCGCCCGCGACGCGGGCGGCATCATGCCCGGGCTCACCTCGACGGAGATCCGCGACAGCGGCGTCGACGGCGGCACCAGCAGCGCACCGGTCGGCGGCGGCAACGAAGGCACGCTGTCGCTGGATCCGCGCGAGTCGGGCAACGGTTCGGTGTCGTTCGAGGTCGACGGCAGCGAAGTCGGCGTGTCCGCGGTCGAGGAGACCAACACGCTGCTTGTGCGCTCCAGCGCGCAGGCGTGGCGTTCGATCCGCGACGTGGTGGAACGCCTGGACGTGATGCCGCTGCAGGTGCACATCGAGGCGCAGGTGGTCGAGGTCAAGCTGTCCGGCGACCTGAAGTACGGCGTCAACTGGTTCTTCGAACAGGCGGTCAACGCACCGACGACTTCGGGCGGCGCGGGCTTGCCGAGCGCGCTCGGCCGCGACATCTGGGGCGATCTGGCGGGCAGCATCGGTTCGGGCGGGGCGAGCTGGACCTTCCTCGGCCGCAATGCCGCGGCGGTCATCAGCGCGCTGGACGAAGTCACCGACCTGCGCCTGCTGCAGACGCCGTCGGTGCTGGTGCGCAACAACGTCGAGGCCACGCTCAACGTCGGCACCCGGATCCCGATCCAGTCGGTGTCGTTCAACCCCGGCGGCGTCGGCGACACCGGCACCGTCAGCCAGGTGCAGTACCTGGACACCGGCGTGATCCTCAAGGTGCGTCCGCGGGTGACGCGCGACGGCATGGTGTTCCTGGACATCGTGCAGGAAGTCAGTTCGCCCGGTGCAGTGCCCGCCAGCTGCGCCAGCAACGCGGCCAACTGCAACGTGCCGATCGACACGCGCCGGCTCAAGACCGAGGCGGCGATCCAGAGCGGCGAGACGGTGATGCTCGCGGGCCTGATCAGCGACAGCGCCAGCAACGGCAGCACCGGCGTGCCGGGGCTGAGCCGGCTGCCGCTGATCGGATCGCTGTTCGGCACGCGTTCGACCAACACCGACCGCAGCGAAGTGATCGTGCTGCTGACCCCGTCCATCGTCCGCAACCCGCAGGAAGCGCGCGACCTCACCGACGAGTACGGACGCCGCTTCCGCGCGATGGAACCGCTGCACACGACGCCGTGACCCGCGGCACCGAGCTGCCGATCGTCCTGCTGCCGGTCGGCACCGACGACGATGCGCTGGACGCCTGCCTGGCGGCGCTCGATACCGGC
>NZ_JARUVM010000122.1 GCF_029763755.1 Luteimonas sp. 8-5 | reverse complement strand
TCCGCGCGATGGAACCGCTGCACACGACGCCGTGACCCGCGGCACCGAGCTGCCGATCGTCCTGCTGCCGGTCGGCACCGACGACGATGCGCTGGACGCCTGCCTGGCGGCGCTCGATACCGGCACGCCGGCGGGCACGCGGGTCTGGCTTGCCGACGACGCGCAGGCCGGTCCGCGCGGGCTGGCGATCATCGAGCGCTGGCTGGCATCGACCCGGCTCGCAGCGGATTACAGCCGCCGCCAGCGACCGCTTGGCGCGGTGGCGCACATCGACGAAGCGCTGGCGGCCTGCGGCGATGCCGATGTCGCGGTGCTGGCCCCCGATGCGATTCCGGCCCCGGGCTGGTTGGCACAGTTGTCCGCGTGCTTCGCGCGCGATCCGGCGATCGCCACCGCGACGCCGTGGTGCAACGCAGGCGAAGCGGCAGCCTGGCCGCGGGTCGGGGAGATCGCGCCCGTTCCCGGCGACCTGGGGCGGATCGCCCGCGCCTGTGCCGCGATGCCACCGCGCCATCCCGAGCTTCCCGCCGCGGTCGCCCACGCCGCGCTGCTGCGCGGCAGCGCGCGCAAGCGCGCCGGCGGGCCCGATGGCGCCAGTTTCGGCTCCTGGTATGCGGCGCTTGTCGACCTGTCGCTGCGCCTGGCGGGCATGGGCTGGCGCAACGTGCTGTGCGACACCGCCTTCGTCGCGCGCGGGGGAGAGGGCGTGCCCGCCGATGGCGACCTGGACGTGCTCGCCGCGCGCTGGCCGGGCTGGCATCCGCGCCTGGCCGGATTCCTGATGCAGGATCCGGTGGGCGCGCTGCGCGAGGAACTGTCGCGGCGGCATGCGAACATCGACGGAGAACCGCCGCAGGCCGAACTGGACTTCTCCGGGGCATGAGCGCCGACATCGCCGCCATTGTGGTCACCCACCAGAGTGCGTCGACCATCGACGATTGCCTCTCGCGGCTGCGCGAGGCCGAAGGCGTGGTGACGATACGGGTGGTCGACAACCAGTCAAGCGACGACACCGTCGCCGTCGTTCAGCGCCACGCCACGGCCGATGCGCGCGTGCGCTTCGTCGCCAATCCCGACAACCCCGGCTTCGCCGTTGCCTGCAACCAGGGCGCGGCCGACGCGGCCGAAGCAGCGGCGGCGTGGCTGGCCTTCGTCAATCCCGACTGCATGGTCGCGGCCGAAACGCTGGTGCGCCTGCGTGAGCATGCGCACTCGTTGCAGGGCGAAGCGCTGGTCGGCGCCGACCTCGTCGACGAGGAGGGCAAGCGCGACGGCGCCGCGCGTCGCCGCGATCCCGACTTCGGCGCGATGCTGCACTCGCCGGCGGCGGCGCGACTGGAGGTGGCGCGGGATCCTTCGCGCGCGCTGCAGCCGGTCGATGCGGTGTCCGGTGCGCTGATGCTGTTGCCACGCAGCCTGTTCGAGCGCGTAAACGGCTTCGACGAAGGCTATCGCCTGCACGCCGAGGACCTGGACCTGTGCCGCCGCGTGCGCGATGCCGGCGCGATCGTCGCCGCCGCCAACGACACCACCGTGTTGCACGTTCGCGGCGTTTCCAGTCGCTCACGCCCCGTGTTCGTCGAATGGCACAAGCACCGCGGCCTGTGGCGCTACTTCCGCAAGTTCGAAGCCGCCCAGCGCGGCGTCCTCATCCGCGCGTCCGTTTTCCTGGCCATCTTCCTGCGTTTCCCTGTCGCGGCGCTGCGAGCGCGGCTTGGCGGTTGACCGTTCAAGCCACGGCCTCGGCCCGCTGCCGGCCGGCGATGTTCACCACTTCGGCCATGTTCTCCGATCCCCATGTGCACAAGGGCACCAGCGCATCGGCCAGGCTGCGGCCGAGCGGGGTGAGCGCGTACTCCACGCGCGGCGGCACTTCCTTGTAATCGGTGCGCGACAACACGCGATCGGCTTCCAGGTCCTTGAGTTGCTGGATCAACACCTTGTCGCTGACGCCGCCGATCGCGCGCTTGAGCTCGCCGTAGCGTTTGGTGCCGTCGCGCAGGAAGAACAGGATCAGCGGCTTCCATTTGCCGGAAATGATGTGGAGCGCCGCGTCGAGCCCGCAGGAGAAGCCGTCACCGCAGATCTTGGGATGGGTAGTCATTTATACTTACCAAAAGGTGCATACTTGTTGTAATGTAATCACAGGCGGATAGTCGTGCAACCCCCATGAAGGATGCATGACATGACTCGACTCACAGGAAAGACCGCCGTGATCACCGGTGGCGCCACCGGCATCGGCCGGGCGGCGGCAAAGCGCTTCATCGAAGAGGGCGCGTTCGTATTCATCTTCGGCCGGCGCCAGGCGGCCTTGGACGCCGCAGTGGCCGACCTGGGACCCAATGCCCGCGCAGTCCAGGGCTCGGTTTCAGAGCCGCAGGACCTGGACCGGCTCTACTCCGCGGTCGCCAACGAGCGCGGCACCCTGGATATCGTCTTCGCCAATGCCGGCACCGGAAGCCTGCTCCCGCTCGGCGAGATCACCGCCGAACACATCGACGAAACCTTCGCCACCAACGTCAAGGGCACGATCTTCACGGTCCAGAAGGCGCTGCCGCTGATGGGGCAGGGCGGTTCGATCATCCTGACCGGCTCCAGCGCCGGCACCACCGGCGCACCGGCCTTCGGGGCCTACAGCGCGAGCAAGGCGGCCGTGCGAAACCTCGCACGTACCTGGGCCGAAGACCTCAAGGGCACCGGCATCCGGGTGAACGTGCTGTCGCCCGGCCCCACGGCGACCGAGCTGGCGAAGCAGGCGGTGGGCGAGGAAGGCATCAAGGCCTTCGCCTCGATGAACCCGATGCAGCGCATGGCCGAACCGATGGAAATCGGCGCAGTGGCGGCGTTCCTCGCCTCGCCCGACAGCAGCTTCATGACCGCCAGCGAAGTCGCCGTCGATGGCGGCCTGGCCCAAATCTGACCCGAACAAGGAGCATTCCATGAACTACGCAATCATCGGCTTCGGCGAAATCGGCCGGACACTTGCCCGGGCCTTCGCCCGCAGCGGCATCGACGTTTCCGTCGCCACTACCCGCGACCCGAAACGTTTCGCCGCCGACGCGGCCGCGATCGGCCCGGGCGTCACCCCAACGACACTGATGCAGGCCGCCGAGGCGGACGTCATCTTCCTGGCGGTGCGCTATGCGGCGCATGCCGATGTGGCAAAGGCGCTGCCGGACTGGACAGGAAAGATCATCGTCGACGTGACCAATGCCTACGGCGTGCCTTCGTCGGAGCTGGGCGGCCAGCCTTCGGCCAAGGTAGTGGCGCAAGCCTTCCACGGTGCACGCGTGGTCAAGGGCTTCAACCATCTGGTTTCGGCCGTCCTCGACCAGGACCCGGCCGTGCACGGCGGGCACAGGGTCGTGTTCCTGGCCAGCGACGATGAGGCCGCAGCGACAGAAGTCGCCACGCTCGCGACGGAACTCGGATTCGCGCCGGTCAAGCTCGGCGGGTTTTCCGAGGGCGGTCTCCTCGTACAGGCGCACGACGACCGATGGGGTCACCTGATCTTCAAGGACCTCGTCAAGTTCGACAGCTGAGGCAAGCCGCTAGGCGCGGTAACGGTTGACCTGATCGCGGAGGGCCCGGGCAGCGCCGGCGGCGGCCTCGGCGAAGTCGTCGCCTTGCGACGCGTAGAGGATCGCGCGGGAAGAACTGACCGCCAGGCCGGTGCCGTCGGCGGTGGCCGCGTTGCGCACCACCGCTTCGGCGTCGCCGCCCTGGGCGCCGACGCCGGGCACCAGGAAGGGCAGGTCGCCGACGATGGCGCGCACTTCGCGCAGCTGCTCAGGCCAGGTCGCGCCGACCACCAGCATGCAGTTGCCGTTGCCGTTCCACTCGCGCGCCACCGTCGCGGCCACGTGCTGGTACAGCGGACGTCCGTTCCCGAGCACCAGGTCCTGCAGGTCCGCAGCGCCCGGGTTCGAGGTGTGGCACAGGATCACCACGCCCTTGTCGGCGCGGTCGAGGTAGGGCTGCAGCGAATCGCGGCCGAGCCAGGGGTTGGCGGTGACTGCGTCGGCGCCGTAGCGGTCGAAGGCCTCGGCGGCGTAATGCCGCGCGGTCGAGCCGATGTCGCCGCGCTTGGCGTCCAGGATCACCGGGATGCCGGGATGCGCTGCATGGATATGGGCGATGAGCCGCTCCAGCGCGTCTTCCGCGCCCAGCGCGGCGAAATGGGCGATCTGCGGCTTGAAGCAGCACACGAATTCCGCCGTCGCATCGACGATGTCGCGGCAGAACCCGAACACCGCATCCCCGTCACCCGCGACCCGCCCCGGGAACTTCCCCGGCTCCGGATCCAGCCCCACGCAAACCAGCGACCCCGCCTCGTCCCACCGCGCCCGCAGTGCTTCCATGAAGTTCATCGCGGTCTCCTGCCCGGTTTTTTGCCACGGATGAACACGGATTTACACGGATAAAGCACTTTGATCCGGTTTTGATTCATCCGTGCTTATCCGTGTTCATCCGTGGCTGAAACGCTCTACTTCAGGGCCTTGAAGCGGAGGCGGTGGGGGCCGGCGTCGTCGCCGAGGCGGCGCTTCTTGTCTTCCTCGTATTCGCGGTAGTTGCCCTGGAAGAACTCCACGTGCGAGTCGCCCTCGAACGCCAGGATGTGGGTGGCGATGCGGTCGAGGAACCAGCGGTCGTGGGAGATCACGAAGGCGTTGCCCGGAAACTCCAGCAGCGCGTCTTCCAGCGCGCGCAGGGTCTCGATGTCGAGGTCGTTGGACGGTTCGTCGAGCAGCAGCACGTTGCCGCCCTGCAGCAGGGTCTTGGCCATGTGCAGGCGGCCGCGCTCGCCGCCGGACAGCGTGCCGACGAGCTTCTGCTGGTCCTGGCCCTTGAAGTTGAAGCGGCCGATGTAGGCGCGCGACTGGATCTCGACGCCGTTGATGTTGAGGATGTCCAGGCCGCCGGAGACTTCCTGGAACACGTTGTGGTTGCCTTCCAGCTTGTCGCGGCTCTGGTCGACGTAGGCCAGCTTCACCGTCGGGCCGATGTCGATCTCGCCCGAATCGGGCTTTTCCTGGCCGGTGATCATCTTGAACAGCGTCGACTTGCCCGCGCCGTTGGGACCGATGATGCCGACGATCGCGCCAGGCGGCACGCTGAAGCTCAGGTCGTCGATCAGCAGGCGGTCGCCGAAACGCTTGGACACGTCCTTGAACTCGATCACCTTCTGGCCCAGGCGCTCGCCCGGCGGAATGAAGATCTCGTTGGTCTCGTTGCGCTTCTGGTAATCGACCGACTGCAGCTCCTCGATCCGGGCCAGGCGCGCCTTGCCCTTGGAGCGGCCGCCCTTGGCGTTCTGCCGCGCCCACTCCAGCTCCTTGGCGATCGCCTTCTGCCGCGCCTTCTCCTGCGATTCCTCGCGCTTGAGCCGGTCTTCCTTCTGCACCAGCCACTCGGTGTAGTTGCCCTTCCCCGGAATGCCGCGGCCGCGGTCGAGCTCGAGGATCCACTCGGCGGCGTTGTCGAGGAAGTAGCGGTCGTGGGTCACGGCGACCACGGTGCCGGTGTAGCGGGCCAGGAACTGCTCCAGCCATTCGACCGACTCGGCGTCGAGGTGGTTGGTGGGCTCGTCGAGGAGCAGCATGTCCGGCTTCTGCAGCAGCAGGCGGCACAGCGCCACGCGGCGCTTCTCGCCACCCGAAAGCTTGCCGATCACCGCGTCCCACGGCGGCAGGCGCAGCGCGTCGGCGGCCACTTCCAGCTGGTTTTCAAGGGTGTGCGCGTCGCCGGCGGCGAGGATCGCCTCCAGGCGCTCCTGCTCCTTGGCCAGGGCGTCGAAATCGGCGCCTTCCTCGGCATAGGCGGCGTAGACCTCGTCCAGCCGCTTCTGCGCCTGCAGGACCTCGCCCACGCCTTCTTCCACCGCCTCGCGGACGGTCATCGCCGGGTCCAGCTGCGGCTCCTGGGCCAGGTAGCCGACCTTGATGCCGGGTTGCGGGCGGGCCTCGCCGGAGAAGTCGGTATCCACGCCGGCCATGATCTTGAGCACCGTGGACTTGCCGGCGCCGTTGAGGCCCAGCAGGCCGATCTTGGCGCCCGGGAAGAACGACAGCGAGATGTCCTTGATGATCTGGCGCTTCGGCGGGACCGTCTTGGACACGCCGTTCATGGTGTAGATGTACTGCGACATGGGGGCTCCGGGTGTGGCACGGCCGCCCGGGGCGGCGGGCGCCGCGGGCGGGGAGGATCGGGAATGGGGCCGATTATAGCGGCCGCGGAGGCTACAATCCCTTAACCCCACGTTCCCGGAGCCCGGCAATGTTCCCCCGCGACGCCCGTATCGAAGGCTACGACCCCGAACTCGCCCAGGCCATCGCCGACGAGCGCCGTCGCCAGGAGGACCACGTCGAGCTGATCGCCAGCGAGAACTACGCCAGCCCGCGGGTGATGGAAGCGCAGGGCAGCGTACTGACCAACAAGTACGCCGAGGGCTATCCGGGCAAGCGCTACTACGGCGGTTGCGAGTACGTGGACGTGGCCGAGCGCCTGGCGATCGACCGCGTCAAGCAGCTGTTCGGCGCCCAGCTTCAAGACGGTATGTATGCCAACGTGCAGCCACATTCGGGCTCGCAGGCCAACCAGGCCGTGTACCTGGCGCTGCTGCAGCCCGGCGACACCATCCTGGGCATGTCCCTGGCCCACGGCGGCCACCTGACCCACGGCGCGAAGGTCAACATCAGCGGCAAGCTCTTCAACGCCGTGCAGTACGGCGTCAACGACGAAGGCCTGATCGACTACGACGAAGTCGAGCGCCTGGCGCTCGAGCACAAGCCGAAGATGGTCGTGGCCGGATTCTCGGCCTATTCGCAGGTGATCGACTGGGCGCGCTTCCGCGCCATCGCCGACAAGGTCGGCGCCTGGCTGTTCGTGGACATGGCCCACGTCGCCGGCCTGGTCGCCGCCGACGCCTATCCGAATCCGGTGCCGCACGCGCACGTCGTGACGTCCACCACGCACAAGACGCTGCGCGGTCCGCGCGGCGGCATCATCCTGGCCAGGGCGAACGAGGAGATCGAGAAGAAGCTGCAGTCGATCGTGTTCCCCGGCATCCAGGGCGGCCCGCTGATGCACGTGATCGCGGCCAAGGCGGTCGCGTTCAAGGAAGCGCTGGAGCCGGAGTTCAAGGCCTACCAGCAGCAGGTCGTCAAGAACGCGCAGGTGATGGCGAAGACCATCATCTCGCGCGGCTACAAGATCGTCTCCGGCGGTACGCAGAACCACTTGATGCTGGTGGACATGATCGGCAAGAACATCACCGGCAAGGACGCGGAAGCCGCGCTCGGCAAGGCCCACATCACCGTCAACAAGAACGCGGTGCCCAACGACCCGCAGAAGCCCTTCGTCACCTCCGGACTGCGCATCGGCACGCCCGCGGTCACCACCCGCGGCTACAAGGAAGCCGATTGCGTCGATCTGGCCAACTGGCTGTGCGACGTCCTCGACAATCCAAACGACGGCAACGTCATCGCCAGGGTCCGGGGCAACGTGACCAGGCAGTGCGCGCAGTTTCCCGTCTACGGCTGACCTGAATCGATGCACTGCCCGTTCTGCCAGAACTCCGACACCAGGGTCATCGACTCGCGGGTCAGCGAGGATGGCGCGACGATCCGTCGCCGGCGCGAGTGCGAGGCCTGCGGCGAGCGTTTCAGCACACTGGAGACGGTGGAGCTGAAGTTGCCGATGATCATCAAGAGCGACGGGCGGCGCGACCAGTTCGATGCGCGCAAGCTGCGCCAGGGTTTCGACCGGGCGTTGCAGAAGCGGCCGGTGTCCGAGGAGCAGATCGAGGCGGCGGTGCGCGCGGTGGTGCACCAGTTGCGCATGAGCACCGAGCGCGAGATCGCATCGCGACGGGTCGGCGAATTCGTGATGGCGGAACTGCGCAAGCTCGACCATGTGGGCTACGTGCGCTTCGCGTCGGTGTACCGCGCATTCGAGGATGTGGCGGATTTCCGCGAGGAGCTCGACCGGCTCGAGCACGACCTGCCGGGCGAAGGCCAGCTTCCGCTGCTGGGTGCCGAGATCGTCCCAATCGACCGCCACGCCGAGAAAAAGAAACGTTAATGGCAGATCCCGCCGCTCCGTCTCCCGTCTCCCCTCTCCCGTCTCCCGGCTTCACCGCGCAGGACCACGCAATGATGGCCCGCGCATTGCGCCTGGCCGAGCGCGGCGCCTTCACCACCAAGCCCAACCCCATGGTCGGCTGCGTGCTGGTGCGCGACGGCGAGGTCGTGGGCGAGGGCTGGCACGAGCGCGCCGGCGGGCCGCACGCCGAGGTCTACGCGCTGGAAGGAGCGCGCGAGCGTGCCCGCGGCGCGACCGCCTACGTCACCCTGGAGCCGTGCTCGCACACCGGCAAGACGGGTCCATGCGCGGATGCGTTGATCGCCGCGGGCGTCGCGCGTGTCGTCGGTGCGATGCGCGATCCGAATCCGGAAGTGAACGGCGGCGGCTTCGAGCGCCTGCGCGCTGCCGGCATCGAGGTCGAGTCCGGGTTGATGGAAGCGCAGGCGCGCCTGCTCAACCGCGGCTTCGTTTCGCGCCTGGAGCGCGGCAGGCCGTGGCTGCGGGTCAAGCTGGCCACCAGCCTGGACGGGCGCAGTGCGCTGGCGTCGGGCGAATCCAAATGGATCAGCGGCGAACCCGCGCGTGCCGACGTGCACCGCTGGCGCGCGCGCGCCGGGGCGCTGCTGACCGGCGCGGGCACCGTGCTTGTCGACGATCCGCACCTGACCGTGCGCCTGGAAAAAGACGACGCCGGCAAGGACATTCCCTTCGTGGCGCCGCTGCGCGTGGTCCTGGACCCCGGCCTGGCGACCGTGGCCCGCGGCCACATCCGCGAGGGCGCGGCGCCGACGCTGTACCTGCATGCACCGGATGCGCGCATGCCGCGCGGCATCGACGCGCAGCACGCCCATGTGCCGGTCAAGGGCGGGCGCTTCGATCTCGACGCGGTGCTCAAGCTGCTTGCAGACCGCGGCATCAACGAGATCCAGGTCGAGGCCGGCGCCACCCTGGCCGGCGCCTTCCTCGGCGCCGGCCTGGTCGACGAACTGCTGTTGTACGTTGCGCCGGTGATGCTGGGCGAGACCGCGCGGCCGATGTTCGACGGACTGCACATCGATGCCATGACCGAGCGATTGAAGATGCGCATCGTCGAGACCCGCCGCATCGGCGACGACGTGCGCGTACTGCTGCGGCCCGAAGCGGCCACCGGAACCGCCTGATGTTCACCGGCCTGGTCCAGGGCGTCGGCCGGCTCGACGCGCGCGAATCGCGTGGCGGCGATGCGCGCCTGCGCATCGCCATCGGCAGCCTGCCGCTGGCCGACGCGCAGCTGGGCGAAAGCATCGCGGTCAACGGCGTCTGCCTGACCGTGGTGGCCTTCGACGGCGACACCTTCGAGGCCGATGCCTCCAACGAGACCCTCGCGCTGACCACGCTCGGCTCGCTGGCCATCGGCGCTCCGCTGAACCTCGAGCGCGCGCTGCGCGCCGACGAACGCCTCGGCGGCCATCTGGTCAGCGGCCACGTCGACGGCATCGGCAAGGTGCTGTCGATCGAGCCGGACGCGCGCGCCCAGCGCTGGTCGTTCTCGGCGCCCGCACCCCTGATGCGCTACATCGCGAAGAAGGGCTCGATCTGCGTGGACGGCACCAGCCTGACCGTGAACGAGGTCGACGACCACGGCTTCGAGGTGGCCCTGGTGCCGCACACCGTAGCCCATACCGCTTTCCACACAACCCGTCCCGGCGATCCGGTGAACATCGAAGTCGACCAGGTCGCGCGCTACGTCGAGCGGTTGCTGGCGGCACGGAGCAACGAAGCATGAGTTTCGCCCCCATTCCCGAGCTGCTCGAGGAAATCCGCGCCGGTCGGATGGTCGTGATCGTCGACGACGAGGACCGCGAGAACGAGGGCGACCTGATCATGGCCGCCGAGCTGGTGCGGCCCCAGGACATCAATTTCATGGTCACGCATGCACGCGGCCTGGTCTGCCTGTCGCTGACGCGCGAGCGCTGCAAGCAACTCGGGCTGCCGCCGATGGTGCGCGACAACACCTCGCCGCACGGGACCAACTTCACGGTCAGCATCGAGGCCGCCGAAGGCGTGACCACCGGCATCAGCGCCTACGACCGCGCGCACACCGTGCGTACCGCGGTGCGGCCGGACGCGACCAGTGCCGACCTGTCGCAGCCCGGCCACATCTTCCCGCTGCAGGCGCAGCCGGGCGGCGTGCTCAGCCGTGCCGGACACACCGAAGCGGCGAGCGACCTGGCCCTGCTGGCGGGCATGGAACCGGCCGGCGTACTGGTCGAGATACTCAATCCGGACGGTTCGATGGCCCGGCGTCCGGAACTGGAAGTGTTCGCCCGCGAACACGGCCTGAAGATCGGTTCGATCGAGGACCTGATCCGGCACCGGCTGGAGAACGAACACACCGTCGAGCGCGTCGACGAGCGCGACATCGAGACCGGGCACGGCACGTTCCGGCTGATGACCTATCGCGATCGCTCCAGCCAGGCGCTGCACTACGCACTGCTGCGCGGCGCGCCCGACCCGGCCAGGCCGGCCCTGGTGCGGGTGCACGTGCTCAACCCGCTGTCCGACGCGCTGCATTGGCGGCGCCCGGATTTCGGTCCGGCGATCGGCGACGTGCTTGCCGCGATCGCCGCCGAAGGCCATGGCGCGCTGGTCCTGCTGGGCGAGCCGCATCGCAACGCCG
>NZ_JARUVM010000121.1 GCF_029763755.1 Luteimonas sp. 8-5 | reverse complement strand
AGGTCGAAGCCGGCCGCGGCCTGTGGGAACTGCGCGTGGAAGCCGACCAGATCGGCGGTTTCGAAGTCGGCGGCGAGATCAAGGCCGACATCTTCGAGGCCGGCCAGATCGTCGACGTCCAGGGCGTGACCAAGGGCAAGGGCTTCCAGGGCACGATCAAGCGCTGGAACTTCCGCATGGGCGACGCCACCCACGGCAACTCGCTGTCGCACCGGTCCCCCGGCTCGATCGGCCAGCGCCAGACCCCGGGTCGCGTGTTCCCGGGCAAGAAGATGGCGGGCCACATGGGTGCGGTGCAGCAGACCACGCAGCGCCTGCAGGTGGTCAAGGTCGACGCCGAGCGCGGCCTGATCGCGATCCGCGGCGCGGTGCCGGGTGCACCGGGCGGCGACGTGATCGTGCGTCCGTCGAGCAAGGTTTAAGGAGAGATGACGATGGAACTCGCCATCAACAACGGCAAGAAGATGTCGGTCTCCGACGCGGTCTTCGGTCGTGAGTTCAGCCAGGACCTGGTCCACCAGGTCGTCGTCGCCTACCGCAACGCGGGCCGCGCCGGCACCAAGGCGCAGAAGACGCGCTCGGAAGTCAACGGCACGACCAAGAAGTCGAAGAAGCAGAAGGGCGGCGGTGCCCGCCACGGCGCGCTCACCGCTCCGATCTTCGTCGGCGGCGGCGTGACCTTCGCGGCCAAGCCGCGCAGCTTCGAGCAGAAGGTCAACCGCAAGATGTACCGCGCCGCGATGGCCGCGATCCTGTCGGAGCTCAACCGCCAGGGCCGGATCACCGTGGTCGAGGGCCTGGCGCTCGACAACCCGAAGACCTCGGGCATGGTCGCGCTGCTGAAGGAACTCAAGGTCGGCCAGCGCCCGCTGCTGGTCACCGAGGACGCGACCGAGAACGTGTACCTGTCGGCCCGCAACCTGCCGTACGTGCAGGTCCGCGACGTGCAGGGCCTGGACCCGGTCGCCCTGGTCGGCGCCGACTCGGTGGTGATCACCTCCGACGCCGTCAAGAAGATCGAGGAGTGGCTGGCATGAACGACGCCAAGCTCTATGCAGTGATCCGTGCGCCGCGCGTGTCCGAGAAGACCGCGCGCCTGCAGGAAGTCTCCAACCAGTACGTCTTCGAAGTCGCGACGGACGCCACCAAGGCGGACATCAAGGTCGCGGTCGAGAAGCTGTTCGACGTCAAGGTCGAAGCGGTCAACGTGGTCAACGTGAAGGGCAAGGGCAAGGCCTTCCGCAACCGCATCGGCCGCCGCGGCGACTGGCGCAAGGCTTACGTGAAGCTGGCCGACGGCCAGTCGATCGACGTGATGGCCAAGGCCTGAGGAAAGAAACCATGGCATTGATGACCTTCAAGCCCACCTCCGCCGGCCGTCGCTCGATGGTCCGCGTGGTGACGCCCGACCTGCACAAGGGTGCGCCGCACGCGGCGCTGCTCGAGAAGCAGGGCCGGACCGGTGGCCGCAACCACCACGGCCGCATCACCACCCGCCACATCGGCGGTGGCCACAAGCAGCACTACCGCATCATCGACTTCAAGCGCGACAAGGAAGGCATCCCGGCGCGCGTGGAGCGGATCGAGTACGACCCCAACCGCACCGCGCACATCGCGCTGCTGTGCTACGTCGACGGCGAGCGCCGCTACATCATCGCGCCCAAGGGCCTGAAGGCCGGGGACCAGGTGATCGCTGGCGCCGATGCGCCGATCAAGGTGGGCAACACCCTGCCGCTGCGCAACATCCCGGTCGGTTCCACCGTGCACTGCATCGAGATGAAGCCGGGCAAGGGCGCGCAGATCGCGCGTGCCGCCGGCGCCGGCGTGCAGCTGGTCGCCCGTGAAGGCGTCTACGCGATGCTGCGCCTGCGCTCGGGCGAGATGCGCAAGGTGCCGTCCGAGTGCCGCGCCACCATCGGCGAGGTCGGCAACGACGAGCACAACCTGGAGAAGCTGGGCAAGGCAGGCGCCAAGCGCTGGCGCGGCATCAAGCCGACCGTCCGCGGCGCGGCCATGAACCCGGTCGACCACCCGCACGGCGGTGGCGAGGCCAAGGCCGGACAGGGCAACCCGCATCCGGTCACCCCGTGGGGCGTCCCGACCAAGGGTTACAAGACCCGCAAGAACAAGCGCACCCAGCAGTTCATCGTGCGCGACCGCAGGAGCTGATAGGCCATGGCACGTTCACTGAAGAAGGGCCCGTTCGTCGACCACCACCTGATGAAGAAGGTGGAGACCGCGGGCAGCAACAAGCGGCCGATCAAGACCTGGTCGCGTCGTTCGATGGTCATGCCGGAAATGGTCGGCTACACCATCGCCATCCACAACGGCAAGAACCACATCCCGGTGCTGGTCAACGAGAACATGGTCGGGCACAAGCTCGGCGAGTTCGCCATGACCCGCACGTTCAAGGGCCACGGTGGCGACAAGAAGGCCGGGAAGTAAGGAGATGACAATGGAAGCGAAAGCCATCCTGCGCAGTGCGCGCATCTCCGCCCAGAAGGCCCGCCTGGTCGCCGACCAGGTGCGCGGGCTGTCGGCCGAGCGCGCCGTCAACCTGCTGAAGTTCTCGGACAAGAAGGCAGCCCACATGATCCGCAAGGTCGTCGAATCGGCGATCGCCAACGCGGAGAACAACCAGGGCGCCGACGTGGACGAGCTCAAGGTCACCACCATCATGGTCGACGAAGGTCCGACGCTGAAGCGCTTCATGGCGCGCGCGAAGGGCCGTGGCACGCGCATCCTCAAGCGCACCAGCCACATCACCGTCGTCGTCGGCGAGGGGAAGTAACTCATGGGTCATAAAGTTCATCCGACCGGTATCCGCCTTGGCATCTCCAAGGACTGGAACTCCAAGTGGTATGCCGGCAAGAAGGAATACGCCGAGTACCTGGCCGCCGACCTCAAGGTCCGCGACATGCTGCGCAAGAAGCTGGCCGCCGCCGGGATCAGCAAGATCCTGATCGAGCGCCCGGCCAAGACCGCGCGCGTGACGATCCACACCGCCCGCCCGGGCGTGGTGATCGGCAAGCGCGGCGAGGACATCGAGAAGCTGCGCAAGGAAGTGTCTGACCTGATGGGCGTCCCGGCGCACATCAACGTCACCGAGGTCCGCAAGCCGGAACTCGACGCGCAGCTGGTGGCCGAGTCGATCGCGCAGCAGCTCGAGCGCCGCATCATGTTCCGCCGCGCGATGAAGCGCGCCGTCGGCAACGCGATGCGCCTCGGCGCCCTGGGCATCAAGGTCAACGTCGGCGGCCGCCTGAACGGCGCCGAGATCGCGCGTTCGGAGTGGTACCGCGAAGGTCGCGTGCCGCTGCACACGCTGCGTGCCGACGTCGACTACGGCTTCGCCGAGGCGAAGACCACCTACGGGATCATCGGCATCAAGGTGTGGGTCTACAAGGGCGAGGTCTTCGACTTCTCCCAGGTCGGCCAGGAAAAGCAGGACGACACGCCCCGCGGCGACCGTGGTGACCGCGGCGACCGTACCGATCGTCCGCGCGGCCCGCGCCGCGACCGTAACGACCGCGGCGAGGCGAGGGAATAAACCATGCTGCAACCCAAGCGAACCAAATTCCGCAAGATGCACAAGGGCCGCAACGACGGCCTGGCCTGGAACGGCAACGCAGTCAGCTTCGGCGAGTACGGCCTCAAGGCCACCGCGACCGGCCAGTTGACCTCGCGCCAGATCGAGGCCGCGCGTCGTTCCATCTCCCGCTACGTCAAGCGTGGCGGCAAGATGTGGATCCGCGTGTTCCCCGACAAGCCGATCACCAAGAAGCCGATCGAAGTCCGCATGGGCTCGGGCAAGGGCAACGTCGAGTACTGGGTCGCGCAGATCCAGCCCGGCCGCATGATCTACGAGATCGAGGGCGTCGACGAGGCCACCGCGCGCGAGGCGTTCCGCCTGGCCGCTGCCAAGCTCTCGGTGACCACCACTTTCGTGACCCGGACGGTGCGCTGATGGAACTCAAGCAACTGCGACAGAAGTCGGCGGACGAGCTCAATTCCCACCTGCTCGAGCTGCGCAAGGAGCAATTCGCCCTGCGCATGCAGAAGGCGACGGGGCAGCTCGCCAAGACCCATGAGGCCCGTCGGGTGCGCCGCGAGATCGCGCGCGTGAACACCCTGCTCGGTGCGAAGAAGTAAGGATGGCCGAGATGACCGACAAGAACACCACCAAGAAGCTGCACACGGTCGAAGGCCGCGTCGTCAGCAACAAGATGGACAAGACGGTGACGGTGCTCGTCGAGCGCCAGGTGAAGCACGCGCTGTACGGCAAGTACATCAAGCGCTCCACCAAGCTGCACGCCCACGACGCCGACAACGCCTGCAACGCCGGCGACATGGTGCGCGTGGCCGAGTGCGCGCCGATGTCCAAGACCAAGAACTGGCGCGTGGTCGAGATCCTCGTCCGCGCTGCCGAATAAGGAGGCCTCGCAATGATCCAGATGCAGAGCCACCTCGACGTGGCCGACAACTCCGGCGCCAAGGAAGTCATGTGCATCAAGGTGCTCGGCGGCTCCAAGCGCCGTTACGCCGGCATTGGCGACATCATCAAGGTGTCGATCAAGGATGCGATCCCGCGCGGCAAGGTGAAGAAGGGCGAGGTCTACGACGCGGTCGTGGTGCGCACCCGCAAGGGCGTGCGCCGCTCCGACGGCTCGCTGATCCGCTTCGACGGCAACGCCGCCGTGCTGCTGAACAACAAGCACGAGCCGATCGGCACGCGCATCTTCGGGCCCGTGACCCGCGAGCTGCGCTCCGAGAAGTTCATGAAAATCGTCTCGCTCGCGCCTGAAGTGCTCTGAGCAGGGGAAGCAAAATGAACCGTATCAAGAAGGGCGACCACGTGGTCGTCACCACCGGCAAGGACAAGGGCAAGCGCGGCGACGTGGTGAGCGTCCTCGGCGACAAGGTCGTCGTGTCCAACGTGAACCTGGTCAAGCGCCACACCAAGCCGAATCCGCAGGCCAACCAGCCGGGCGGCGTGATCGAGCGCGAAGCGCCGATCCATGTTTCGAACGTGATGCTCTTCAACCCTGCCTCCGGCAAGGGCGAGCGCATTGGTACCAAGGTGCTGGAGGATGGACGCAAACTGCGTGTGTTCCGCTCCAGCGGTGAGGCGCTCGACGCCTGAGGATGCCGCGATGACGACCCGACTGGAAGAGTTCTACAAGAAGGAAGTGGTGCCGAAGCTCATGGAGAAGTTCGGCTACACCAATCCGATGCAGGTCCCGCGCCTGGAGAAGATCACGCTCAACATGGGCGTGGGCGAGGCCGCGACCAACAAGAAGATCCTCGAGAACGCGGTGGCCGACATGGCCAAGATCGCCGGCCAGAAGCCGGTGGTCACCAAGTCGCGCGTCTCGGTGGCTTCGTTCAAGATCCGCGACGGCTGGCCGATCGGCGCCAAGGTGACGCTGCGCCGCGCGAAGATGTACGAGTTCCTCGATCGCCTGATCAACGTCTCGCTGCCGCGCGTGCGCGACTTCCGCGGCGTGTCCGGCCGTTCCTTCGACGGCCGCGGCAACTACAACATGGGCGTGAAGGAACAGATCATCTTCCCTGAGATCGATTTCGACCAGGTCGACGCGCTGCGCGGCATGGACATCGCGATCACCACGTCCGCCCGCACCAACGAAGAAGCCAAGGCGCTGCTCGAGGCCTTCCGCTTCCCGTTCCGCAATTAAGCAAGGACCATACCCATGGCAAAGACCTCGATGGTCAACCGCGAAGTGAAGCGCGCGAAGCTGGCGAAGAAGTACGCCGCCAAGCGCGAGGCGCTCAAGCAGGTCATCAGCAGCCAGACGGCGAGCTACGAAGAGAAGATGGACGCCGCGGTGAAGCTGCAGAAGCTGCCGCGCGACTCCTCCGAGAGCCGCCAGACCAGCCGCTGCGCCCTGACCGGCCGTCCGCGCGCCGTCTACAGCAAGTTCGGCCTCGGCCGCAACATGCTGCGCCAGGCCACCATGCGCGGCGACGTTCCCGGCCTGCGCAAGGCTTCCTGGTAATTCATTCCCATCAACGGATATCGGTGACAAACAATGAGCATGACTGATCCCATCGCCGACATGCTGGTCCGCATTCGCAATGCGGCCGCGGTTGGCAAGCCGACGGTGAAGATGCCGTCTTCCAAGATCAAGGTGGCCATCGCCAAGGTCCTCAAGGACGAAGGCTACATCGCGGATTCGCGCGTGACCGAGAACGGCGCCAAGGCCGAGCTCGAGATCGTGCTGAAGTACTTCGAGGGCAAGCCCGTGATCGAGCGCATGCACCGCGTCTCGCGTTCCGGCCTGCGCCAGTACCGCGGCAAGGATGCGCTGCCCAAGGTCCTCGGCGGACTCGGCATCGCGATCATTTCCACCTCCAAGGGCATCATGACCGACACCCAGGCGCGCCAGCAGGGCGTCGGTGGTGAGGTCCTGTGCTTCGTGGCCTAAGGGAGCAGCGAACATGTCTCGTGTAGCCAAGAAGCCGATCGCCGTCGCCAAGGGCGTCGAGCTCGACATCCAGGCCGACCGCGTCGGCGTCAAGGGCCCGAAGGGCAACCTGTCCATCGCCAAGCCCGAAGGCATCGAGGTCAAGGTCCAGGACGGCGTCGCCACCCTGTCGACCAACGACGTCGAACTGGTGCCGCTGACCGGAACCCTGCGCTCGATCGTGGCCAACATGGTCAAGGGCGTGTCCGAGGGCTTCGAGCGCAAGCTCGAGCTGGTCGGCGTGGGTTACCGCGCCTCCATGCAGGGCAAGGACCTGAACCTGTCGCTGGGCTTCTCGCACCCGGTGCTGTTCCCGGCCCCGGAAGGCATCACCATCGCCACCCCGTCGCAGACCGAGATCGTGGTCAGCGGCGCCGACAGGCAGCAGGTCGGCGAGGTTGCCGCCAAGATCCGCGGCTTCCGTCCGCCGGAGCCTTACAAGGGCAAGGGCGTCAAGTACGCCGGCGAAAACATCATCCGCAAGGAAGCCAAGAAGGCCTAAGCCGCTTTCAGCTTCCGGAGACCAGAGACCATGGAAAAGAAGATTGCCCGCCTGCGCCGCGCCAAGTCGACCCGCGCGCACATCCGCGAACTGGGCGTGCCGCGCCTGTCGGTGCTGCGCACCGGCCAGCACCTGTATGCCCAGCTGTTCAGCGCCGACGGCTCGAAGGTCCTGGCTGCCGCCAGCACCACCCAGGCCGACGTCCGCGAGGGCCTGAAGAACGGCAAGAACGTCGAGGCCGCCGCCAAGGTCGGCCAGGCGATCGCGCAGAAGGCGCGCGCCGCCGGCATCGAGCGGGTCGCGTTCGACCGTTCGGGTTACCGCTACCACGGCCGCGTCAAGGCGCTGGCCGACGCCGCCCGCGAGGGCGGCCTGCAGTTCTGATCCACCTGCCTCGAAGGCACAGCTCCACGCTACAGACCAACAACTATAAGCGGCCAACGAGCCGTACATACCGAAACTTCAGAGAGAACCGGAAATGGCAGACGAACGAGCACCGCGGGGCCGCGATCGCGATCGCAACCGCGAGGAAATGGACGACGGCATGATCGAGAAGCTGATCGCGGTCAACCGCGTCAGCAAGACCGTCAAGGGCGGTCGCCAGTTCACCTTCACCGCGCTGACGGTGGTGGGCGACGGCGACGGCAAGGTCGGCTTCGGCTACGGCAAGGCGCGCGAAGTGCCGGTCGCCATCCAGAAGTCGATGGAGCAGGCGCGCCGCGGCATGTCCACGGTCGACCTCAACAACGGCACCCTGTGGCACGCGGTCAAGTCCGGCCACGGCGCGGCGAAGGTCTACATGCAGCCGGCGTCCGAGGGTACCGGCGTGATCGCCGGCGGCGCCATGCGCGCCGTGCTCGAGGCGGTTGGCGTGAAGAACGTGCTGGCCAAGGCCACCGGTTCGCGCAACCCGATCAACCTCGTGCGCGCCACCCTGAAGGGCCTGACCGAAATGCATTCGCCCAGCCGCATCGCGGCCAAGCGCGGCAAGAAGGTGGAGGAACTGAACCATGGCTAAAAAGAAGGAAGCCGCCGCGACCGGTACCGTCAAGGTGCGCCTGGTCAAGGGCCTGCGGGGAACCCAGGCACGCCATCGCTTGTCAGTGAAGGCCCTGGGCCTGAACAAGCTCAACGACATGCGCGAACTCAAGGACAGCCCCCAGGTTCGCGGCCTGATCAACAAGGTCCACTACCTCGTGCAGGTTGAGGAGTAAATCGGATGAAGCTCAATTCCCTCAAGCCGGCAGACGGCGCCCGCCAGGAACGCAAGCGCGTCGGCCGCGGCATCGGCTCCGGCCTCGGCAAGACCGCCGGCCGCGGCCACAAGGGCTCGTTCGCGCGCTCGGGCAAGGGCAAGATCAAGGCCGGCTTCGAAGGCGGCCAGATGCCCATGCAGCGCCGCCTGCCGAAGATCGGCTTTGCCTCGCTGAAGAAGAAGGACACCGCCGAAGTGCTGCTGTACCAGCTGGACAAGCTGGACGCCGGCACCATCGACTTCGCCGCCCTGCGCGCCGCCAAGCTGGTGCCCGCCACCGCGAAGCAGGCCAAGGTCGTGAAGAAGGGCGACCTGACCAAGAAGTTCGTGCTCAAGGGCCTGATGGCCACCGCCGGCGCCAAGGCCGCGATCGAAGCCGCTGGCGGCAAGGTCGAGGAGTAAGCACGGCATGGCGACAGGTGCATCCGCACTGTCCGGCATGGCCGGCGCCGGCAAGTTCACCGAGCTGCGCCAGCGCCTGCTGTTCGTGCTCGGCGCACTGCTGGTCTACCGCATCGGCTGCTTCATCCCCGTCCCGGGCGTCAACCCGGAGGCGATGCTGCAGCTGATGGAGACCCAGGAAGGGACCATCGTGGACATGTTCAACATGTTCTCCGGTGGCGCCCTGTCGCGCTTCAGCCTGTTCGCGCTGAACGTGATCCCGTACATCTCCGCGTCCATCGTGATGCAGCTGATGGTGCAGGTCCTGCCGAGCCTGAAGGCGATGCAGAAGGAAGGCGAGTCCGGCCGCCGCAAGATCACCCAGTGGTCGCGCCTGGGCGCGATCCCGCTGGCGATCTTCCAGTCGGCGGGCATCGCCATGGCGCTGCAGGGTTCGGGCGCCAGCAACGGCATCCCGGTGGTGTATTCCCCCGGCATGGGCTTCGTGCTGACCGCGGTCGTGTCGCTGACCGCCGGCACCATGTTCCTGATGTGGCTGGGCGAGCAGGTGACCGAGCGCGGCGTCGGCAACGGCGTGTCGCTGATCATCTTCGCCGGTATCGTCGCCGGCCTGCCGTCGGCGGTGTTCGGCACCGTCGACCAGGTCCAGAACGGCGAGATGAGCTCGATCGCGTTGATCGCCATCGCGGCCATCGTGCTGGGCTTCACCTGGTTCGTGGTGTTCGTCGAGAGCGGGCAGCGCAGGATCACGGTCAACTACGCGCGCCGCCAGGGCGGTCGCAACGCGTACATGAACCAGTCCTCGTTCCTGCCGCTCAAGCTCAACATGTCGGGCGTGATCCCGCCGATCTTCGCCTCGTCGATCATCATGTTCCCGGCCACCGCCTCGACCTGGTTCGGCCAGGCCGGTTCGGCCACGTGGCTGCAGAAGGCCAGCCAGGCGCTGTCGCCGGGCGAGCCGCTGTACATGGTGCTGTACGCGTCGCTGATCGCCGGCTTCACCTTCTTCTACACCGCGCTGGTCTTCAACTCGCAGGAGACCGCCGACAACCTGAAGAAGTCGGGCGCCCTGATCCCGGGCATCCGCCCCGGCAAGGCCACGGCCGACTACGTGGACGCCGTGCTGACCCGCCTGACCGCAGTCGGCGCCGCCTACCTGGTGATCGTCTGCCTGCTCCCCGACGTCATGCGGACGGAGATGGGCGCATCGTTCTATTTCGGCGGCACCTCGCTGCTGATCGTGGTGGTCGTGGTGATGGACTTCATTGCGCAGATCCAGGCGCACCTGATGTCCCACCAGTACGACAGCCTGCTGAAGAAAGCGAACCTGAAGGGCAGCAAGCGGTAATGCTGCCCACCGCCCCGGGCCATCGGCCCCGGGGCAAAATGGGCGACCCGGGCGGCGGTCTCGCGCACGGGTGGCCCGGGACCGATCCGCGCGCCAGAGTAGCGCGCGGGCCGGGCAGGGCGGTTTTCCGCCAGGCCCGGCCAGTCCCGGGCCGTCGCCGGAGCATGGGCACACTCCCCATGCCGGGTCCCGGACGCCTTGGCGCCCGGGGCTTCCAGAGAACCCGAGACCCTGTTAAAATTTCCAGTTCACTTACCAAAGTGCCCACTTTGCCGGGACCCGTGCCCGGCCGCCAAGTTTGGAGAGCCGCCCCATGGCGCGTATTGCCGGCGTCAACCTGCCTGCCCAGAAGCATGTCTGGGTCGGGCTGCAAAGCATCTACGGTATTGGCCGTACCCGTTCCAGGCAGGTCTGCGAATCGGCCGGGGTCACCCCGTCGACCAAGATCCGCGACCTGTCCGAGCCCGAAGTCGAGCGCCTGCGTGCCGAGATCGGCAAGTTCGCGGTCGAGGGCGACCTGCGCCGCGAAGTCGGCGTCGCCATCAAGCGCCTGATGGACCTGGCCTGCTACCGCGGCCTGCGCCACCGTCGCGGCCTGCCCCTGCGCGGCCAGCGCACCCGGACCAATGCACGTACCCGCAAGGGTCCGCGCAAGGCCATCAAGAAGTAAGGAACAGACATGGCCAAGCCAGCTGCCGCTAAAGTCAAGAAGAAGATCAAGCGCGTCGTCACCGACGGCATCGCCCACGTGCACGCGTCCTTCAACAACACCATCGTCACCATCACCGACCGCCAGGGCAACGCGCTGTCGTGGGCGACCTCGGGCGGCGCGGGCTTCCGCGGCTCGCGCAAGTCGACCCCGTTCGCCGCGCAGGTCGCCGCCGAGAAGGCCGGCAAGGCCGCGCTCGACTACGGCGTGAAGTCGCTGGAAGTGCGCATCAAGGGCCCGGGTCCGGGTCGCGAATCGGCCGTTCGTTCGCTGAACAACGTCGGCTACAAGATCACCAACATCATCGACGTGACGCCCATCCCGCACAACGGATGCCGTCCGCCGAAGAAGCGTCGCGTCTAAGGGGGCGATAGATAATGGCTCGTTATATCGGACCCACCTGCAAGCTCGCCCGTCGCGAAGGCACCGACCTCGGCCTGAAGTCGCCGGCCCGCGCGCTCGATTCCAAGTGCAAGCTGGAGCAGAAGCCCGGCCAGCACGGTGCCGGCACCGGCGCACGCCGCAGCAAGCTCTCGGACTACGCCACCCAGCTTCGCGAGAAGCAGAAGGTCAAGCGCATCTACGGCCTGCTCGAGCGCCAGTTCCGCAACTATTACAAGAAGGCCGCCACCCGCAAGGGCAATACCGGCGAGAACCTGCTGCAGTTCCTCGAGACCCGCCTGGACAACGTCGTCTATCGCATGGGTTTCGCGGTCACCCGCCCGGCCGCCCGCCAGCTGGTCAGCCACCGCGGCGTGACCGTCAACGGCAAGCCGGTCAACCTGCCGTCGTACACGGTCAAGCCCGGCGACGAGATCGCGCTCTCCGAGAAGGCCCAGAAGCAGCTCCGCGTGCAGGAGTCGCTGACGGTGTCCGCGCAGATGGACCTGTCGCCGTCGTGGGTCGAGGTCGACGCCAAGAAGTTCGCCGGCGTGTTCAAGGCCGTGCCCGACCGGGCCGACCTGCCGACCGACATCAACGAAGCGCTGATCGTCGAGCTGTACTCGAAGTAATCACATCACGGATCCCCGCCCCCCCCCGGGAGTTCCGCAGGAGACACCACGAATGACGGTTACCGCCAACCAAGTCCTGCGCCCGCGTGGCCCGCAGATCGAGCGCCTCGCCGGCAACCGTGCGAAGGTCGTGATCGAGCCGCTGGAGCGCGGCTACGGCCACACGCTCGGCAATGCGCTGCGCCGGGTGCTGCTGTCCTCGATCCCGGGCTTCGCCATCACCGAAGTCGAGATCGACGGCGTGCTGCACGAATACAGCACCATCGAAGGCCTGCAGGAAGACGTGCTCGAGGTGCTGCTCAACCTCAAGGACATCGCCATCCGCATGGGCACGGGCGAGAGCTCGACCCTGAGCCTGGCCAAGCAGGGTTCCGGCATCGTCACCGCTGCCGACATCAAGACCGACCACAACGTCGAGATCCTCAACCCCGAGCATGTCATCGCCCACCTGACCAAGGACACGGCGCTTAACATGCGGCTCAAGATCGAGCGCGGTTTCGGCTACCAGCCGGCCGCCGCCCGCCGCAAGCCGGACGAGGAGACCCGTACCATCGGCCGCCTTGTGCTGGACGCCTCGTTCTCGCCGGTCCGCCGCGTCGCCTACGCGGTCGAGGCCGCGCGCGTCGAGCAGCGCACCGACCTGGACAAGCTGGTCCTGGACATCGAGACCAACGGCACCATCGACGCCGAGGAAGCCGTGCGCACCGCCGCCGACATCCTCAGCGACCAGCTCTCGGTGTTCGGCGACTTCACCCACCGCGACCGCGGTGCGGCGAAGCCGGCCACCGCCGGCGTCGACCCGGTGCTGCTGCGCCCGATCGACGACCTGGAGCTGACCGTGCGCTCGGCCAACTGCCTCAAGGCCGAGAGCATCTACTACATCGGCGACCTCATCCAGAAGACCGAGGTCGAACTGCTGAAGACGCCGAACCTCGGCAAGAAGTCGCTCACCGAGATCAAGGAAGTGCTCGCCCAGCGCGGCCTTTCCCTCGGCATGAAGCTCGAAAACTGGCCGCCGGCGGGCATCGCCTCGCACGGCATGATGGGATAAGGGAAACATAGCCATGCGCCACCAGAAATCCGGACGCAAGTTCAGCCGTACCAGCGCACATCGCAAGGCGATGTTCGAGAACATGGCTGCCTCGCTGATCAAGCACGAGCTGATCCGCACCACCCTGCCCAAGGCCAAGGAACTGCGCCGCGTCGCAGAGCCGCTGATCACGCTGGCCAAGACCGACGGCGTGGCCAACCGCCGCCTGGCGTTCTCGCGCCTGCGCGACAAGGAAGCGGTCGGCACGCTGTTCACCGTGCTCGGCCCGCGCTATGCCACCCGCCCGGGCGGCTACCTGCGCATCCTCAAGTGCGGCTTCCGCGACGGCGACAACGCGCCGATGGCCTACGTCGAGCTGGTCGACCGCCCGCAGGCGGTCGCCGAGTAAGCGACACCCGCAGGGCCGACCCAGGTCGGCTTCCGCGAAATCCGAAGCCCCGGCCACGTGCCGGGGCTTCGTTTTTTGCGTATCTTGGACACATGGTCGCCAACCCCCTCCGCTGGTCCTTTCGCACCCAATGCTTCGCGGGCTTCGCCGCGTGCGCGCTGCTGATCGGGTACGCCGTGTTCCTGCAGTTCAGCGCGCACCTCGAACCTTGCCCGCTGTGCATCTTCCAGCGCATCGCCTTCGCCGCGCTCGGCGTGGTGTTCCTGCTCGCCGGACTGCATGCGCCGCGTGGCGCCGGAGGCCGTCGCGCCTGGGGCGCCCTGGGTCTGCTGGCCGCCGCGGCCGGCAT
>NZ_JARUVM010000120.1 GCF_029763755.1 Luteimonas sp. 8-5 | reverse complement strand
TGGTCGGCGCGGGCATCGGCGGCCTCGCCGGCGCCGGCATCGGCGCCTACCAGGACCGCCAGGAAGCCGCGTTGCGCCGCGACCTGGCCGGCAGCGGCGTCGATGTCGTCCGCAACGGCGACAACATCACCCTCAACATGCCCGGCGCGATCACCTTCGCCTTCGACAGCAGCAACCTGCAGCCGCAGTTCCGACCGGTGCTGGACAACGTCGCCAACACACTCAACCAGTACAACCAGACCGTGATCGAGGTGGCGGGCCATACCGACAGCGTCGGCACCGATTCGTACAACCAGACGCTTTCGGTGCAGCGCGCCAACGCGGTCGCCGGGTACCTGTCCAGCCGCGGCGTCATGCAGCAGCGCATGATCGTGACCGGCGCCGGCGAGAGCCGCCCGATCGCCAGCAACGACACCGAGGCCGGCCGCGCGCAGAACCGCCGCGTGGAAATCACCATCGTTCCGGTC
Organism: Luteimonas sp. 8-5; assembly: GCF_029763755.1. GTDB lineage: Bacteria > Pseudomonadota > Gammaproteobacteria > Xanthomonadales > Xanthomonadaceae > Cognatiluteimonas. The sequence goes on along the minus strand of NZ_JARUVM010000120.1, from coordinate 1,031 downwards.
GAGGGTTGACGGCGAACGCACCCGGGGCAGGTCGTTCGGACGCGCTGGTGTTCTTCGGCGCGACCGGCGACCTGGCCTACAAGAAGATCTACCCGGCGCTGCAGGCCCTGACCGGGCACGACGAGCTGGAGATGCCGGTGATCGGCATCGCCCGCGGCGGCACGCTGGAGAGCCTGCGCGAGCGCGTGCGCGACAGCCTCGTGCATGGCGAAGGCGGTGTCGACGAGGGGGCGTTCGCGCGCCTGGCCGCGCGGCTGCGCTACATCGACGGCGACTACCGCGACCCGGAAACCTTTGCACGGTTGCGCCGCGAACTCGATGACGCCGGATCCAGTCGGCCGCTGCACTACCTTGCCATCCCGCCTTCGCTGTTCTCCACCGTGATCGGTTCCCTCGGCGAGTCGGGCTGCGCGCGCGACGCGCGGGTGGTCGTGGAGAAGCCGTTCGGGCGCGACCTCGCCTCGGCCCGCGCGCTCAACCGCGCGCTGCACGCAGTGTTCCCGGAGTCGTCGGTGTTCCGCATCGACCACTACCTGGGCAAGGAGGCGGTGCGCAACCTGCTGTACTTCCGTTTCGCCAACGCGTTCCTCGAACCCATCTGGAACCGCGACCACGTCGACAACGTCCAGGTCACCATGGCCGAGCGCTTCGGCGTGCAGGGCCGCGGCGCCTTCTACGACGACGTCGGCGCGATCCGCGACGTGATCCAGAACCACCTGCTGCAGGTGGTGGCGCTGCTGGCCATGGACGAACCGATCGGCGACGACGCCGCGGCGATCCATGCCGAGAAGCTGCGTCTGTTCCGGGCGATGAAACCGCTGCAGCCCGGCCACCTGGTACGCGGCCAGTTCCGCGGCTATCGCGAGGAATCCGGCGTCGCGCCCGATTCCAACGTCGAGACCTACGCAGCGTTGCGCCTGGAGATCGATACCTGGCGTTGGGCCGGCGTGCCGTTCTACATCCGTGCAGGCAAGCGCATGCCGATCACCGCCACCGAAGTGACCGTCGACCTGAAGGCGCCGCCGCTGGCG
>NZ_JARUVM010000012.1 GCF_029763755.1 Luteimonas sp. 8-5 | reverse complement strand
CGGGTGGATCACGCGAAACGAAGGGACAAGTCTACTCGCGCACGAGGCGCGGCTGGCCGAAACCCAGCGCGCGCACACGCTCCGCGGTGGCTTCCATGGCTTCCGCCGGCACCGGACCGATGCGCAGGCGCCAGACCGGCCGGCCGGCCGAATCGCCCGGTTCCAGGCTCGCGCCGGCGATGCCGGCGGCGTTGACGGTGGCCAGCGCGCGTTGCGCATTGGCCTCTTCGGCAAAGCTTGCGACCTGCAGGACCACGCCCGGGACCGCGGGTGCGGCTGCGGCCGTGGCCACCGGCAGGGCCGCGACGAGCTGGTCGATGGCGGTCGGCGGAAGCGGCGCCTGCGGCGGGGCCGCGGCCACGGCGTCGTACTGCTGGCGCGCGTTCTCGCCGGGCATCAACCCGACCACTTCGACCCTGGCGGTACCGGCGCGGTCCACCCCCAGCTTCACCGCTGCGGCGTAGCTGAGGTCGATGATGCGGCCGTCGTGGAACGGACCGCGGTCGTTGACCCGGACCACCACCGAGCTGCCGTTGGCCAGGTTGGTGACCCGCGCGAAGCTGGGCAGCGGCAGCGTCTTGTGCGCCGCGGTAAAGGCGTACATGTCGTACACCTCGAGGTTGGACGTGCGACGACCATGGAACTTGTTGCCGTAGTACGAGGCGATGCCGGTTTCGTGGTACCCCTCGGCACTGTCCCGGACGTAGTACTTCTTGCCCAGCACCGTGTACGGCGAGCGGTTGCCGTAGCGCGAGTGCGGCTCGGCGACGACCTCGGGTTCCGGGATCAGGTGCACGTCGGGAATGCCGCCGGCGGGCGCGCTGTCCGCGACGCCAGGCGCATACAACCCGCCGGCGGTGTAGTTGCCACGCTTGGACACGTCTTCCTGCGCGGGCGCGTACGGCGAACGACGCGGCGCGCCGTTGCCTGGTGCCGGATCCGGCACCGCGACCAGCGGCGGCGGCTTGGGCGGATTGCCGGCGCAAGCCGCCAGCAGCAGGCAGGTCGCGGCCGCGGCGAGCCGCTTCATTTGCCGGCGTTGCTTCCGGCGGCGCCCGCACCGGCGCGGATCGCCTGGGCGAGCTGGTGGACGGCCATCGCGTACATCGGCGAATGGTTGTAGCGGGTAATCACGTAGAAGTTGCGATAGCCGATCCATTGCTCCGGACCATCGGCGCCCTCGAAGTTGAAGACGGTCGCGCCTTCGCCAGCACCCACCACGGGCTCGCCGGCCGCCGGCGTGTAGCCGCGCTGCGCGAGTTCTTCCAGCGTGTACGCCGGATCGGGCATGTCCGGCGCGAACACCTCGCCGGTCGAGCGGTCGGCGCGCGCCACCACCGGCGCGCCGCGCTGCCAGCCATGGACGACGAAATAGTTGGCGATCGAGGCGAACACGTCCTCGGCATCGCCGAGCAGGTCGCGCTTGCCGTCGTGATCGCCATCGCGTCCCCACAGCCGATAGCTGGACGGCATGAACTGGCCCCAGCCCATCGCGCCGGCATAGCTGCCCTTGAGCGCGACCAGGTCGATGCCGCCCTCGGCCTTGTCCAGCGCGAACAGTTGCGCCAGCTCGCCGGCGAAGAACGGCGCGCGCTTCGGGTAATCGAAGGCGAGCGTGTAGAGCGCATCGATCACGCGGTAGCTGCCGGTGATGCGGCCGTAGTTGGTTTCCACGCCGATGATCGCGACGATGTATTCGGCCGGCACGCCGCTGGCCGCGGACACACGCTCGAGCTCGTCGCGGTGTTCGGCCATGAACGCGACGCCGGCGTCGATGCGCTTGTCGTTGAGGAAGATCGGGCGGTAGCCGGCCCAGGTGCGGACCTTCTCCGCCGGGCGGTTCATCGCATCGATGATCGACTGCTTGTGCTCGGCCTGCGCCAGCACCGCACGCACCCGTGCCGGGTCGGCGCCGTAGGTCGAAACGGCGTAGTCGACGAATGCCTCGATGCGCTGCTGCAGCGGCAGCGCCGGATCGGTCACCGATGCCGGTGCCGGCGGCCGGGCCTCGGGCTGCGGAACCGGAGCCGGCCTTGCCTCGACGACCGGGGCTGCGGCCCCGGCCTCCGCTTCGGCCTGCACCGCGACGGGGACAGCGTCCTGGGCCGCCGTCGCGCACCCGGCCAACAGCCACGAAACAGCAAAAAGGGAGGCGTACTTCATCGCCGCGAGGTTATCACGCGAAAGCTGAAGAGCCTCTAATGTCCGTGCATGGGCTTGTGGGCGCGGACGGCCATGACGACGCCGAGGCCGGCGAGCAGGGAGACGGCCGAGGTGCCGCCGTAGCTGAGCAGGGGCATCGGCACGCCGACGACCGGCAACAGGCCGGAGATCATCCCGCCGTTGACCACCACGTACACGAACAGCGACAGGCCCAGCGCGCCCGCCAGCAGCCGCGAGTAGCCTTCACGCGCCTGGCTGGCGATCCACATGCAGCGGCCGATGATGAACAGGTACAGGGCCAGCACCACGGCCACGCCGACCCAGCCGAACTCTTCGCTCAATACGGCGAAGATGAAGTCGGTGGTGTGTTCCGGCAAGTAGTCCAGGTGCGATTGCGAGCCCTGCCCCCAGCCCTTGCCGGTCAGGCCGCCGGCGCCGATGGCGATCTTGGACTGGATGATGTTCCAGCCCGCGCCCAGCGGATCGGATTCCGGGTCCAGGAAGGTCAGGATGCGGTCCTTCTGGTAGGGCTTGAGCAGCCAGAACCAGGCCGCGGGCGCGGCCGCGGCGACGCCGCCTGCCGCGGCCACGAACCACCACCACGACAGGCCGGCCAGGAACAGCACGAAGCCGCCGCTGGCCGCGACCAGCATCGCGGTGCCGAAGTCGGGCTGGAGCAGGATCAGCAGCACCGGGATGGCGACGATGGCGATGGCCATCAGCACCACCGGGAAGCGCGGCGGCAATGGCTCGCGGTTGAGGTACCAGGCCACCATCATCGGCAGGGTCAGCTTGAGCAGCTCGGCCGGCTGGAAATAGAACACGCCCAGGTCGATCCAGTGCTTGCCATGGCGGCCGGTGCCGATCGCCAGCACCAGCAGCAACGGCACGATGGTCAACGCGTAGGCGATCGGCGTGGCATTGCGCAGGCGCAGCGGCGAGACCCGCGACAACGCCCACATCGCGACGAACCCGACGCCGTAGCGCGCGCCCTGCGCGATCGCCAGGTGCGGCGACTCGCCGCCGGCGCTGTACAGCACCGCCAGGCCGATGCCCATCAGCGCCAGCAATGCCAGGCACAGCCAGCCGTCGAGCGTGCGCACCAGGCGCGCGAAGATGTCGAACAGGAAACCGAGGATCGCGTTCATGGCGCGGCGGCCTGCTGCTGGCCGAGCACCCAGGCATCCATCACCTTGCGCGCGATCGGCGCGGCCGTGCTCGAACCGAAGCCGCCGTGCTCGACCGCAACGGCCACCGCGATGGTCGGGTTGTCCGCCGGCGCGTAGCCGATGAACCAGGCCTGGTGGCGCAGGGCAAGCGGCAGCTGGTGCGGATCCACGCTGACGTCGCCCTTGCGGCTGACGCGCTGCGCCGTGCCGGTCTTGCCCGCGATCGGGTAACTCGTGTCGCGCCCGGCGGCGAACCACCCGGTGCCGCCCGGCTGCATCGTTGCCTCCATGCCTTCACGCACCGCCTGCATGTGTTCATGGCTGTCGCTGATGCGGCGCGGAGCAGGCTGCGGGATCGCACGCCACGGCGCCTCGTAGCCGTCGCGCCGCTCGCGCGCCAGGTGCAGCCGGCGCAGGTTGCCGTCGTCGGCCAGCGCCGCGGTGGCACGCACGAGCTGCAGCGCCGTCGCCTTCCAGAAACCCTGGCCGATGCCGGCGATCACCGTTTCGCCGACATACCAGGGCTCGCGGCTGTTCTTGGCCTTCCATTCCGCCGACGGCACGATGCCCACGCTTTCGCCGACGAGGTCGATGCCGGTGCGCTCCCCGAATCCGTACTTGCGCATCCATCGGGATAACCGGTCGATGCCCATGTCCATGGCGAGCTGGTAGTAGTACGTGTTGACCGAAGCGGCGATCGACTTGCGCAGGTCGGTCCAGCCGTGGCCGCCGGCGTGCGAGTCGCGGTAACCGCGGCTCTGCCCGGGGATGTGGAACTCGCCGGTGGACATCACCCGGTCCTCGGCGGTGCGCAGCCCGCTGTCGAGTCCGGCCAGGCCGATGAACGGCTTCACCGTCGAACCGGGCGGCCCGCCGCCGAGCACGTTGCGGTTGAACAGCGGCCGCGACGGGTTGTCCATCAGCGTGCGGAAATCCTTGTGCGAGATGCCGTTGACGAACAGGTTCGGGTCGTATGCCGGCAGGCTGACCATCGCCAGGATCTCGCCGGTGCGCGGATCCACGGCGACCGCGGAACCGTCGAAATCCCCGAACGCCTCGACCATGGCCTGCTGCAGGTCCAGGTCGATCGACAGGCGCAGGTCGACGCCAGGCGTGGCCGGCACCCGGCCGACCGTGCCGAGCGCCCGGCCTTCCACGTTGGTCTCGACGCGTTCGTAACCGACCTGGCCGCGCAGGATGTCGTCGTAATAGCGCTCGATGCCGGTCTTGCCGACATGGGTGAGCGCGCTGTTGGCTTCGCCGAGCTGCTTGAGATCCTGCTCGTCGACGCGACCCACATAACCGACGATGTGCGCGGTCAGCTCGGCGTGCGGGTAGCGGCGGTTGAGGTAGGGCACCAGCTCCACGCCGGGGAAGCGCCAGCGGTCGCCCGCGACGCGCGCGACTTCCTCGGCGTCGACCCGCGGCTTGAGCGTGATCGGCTTGAAGCGGCGGCCACTGCGCAGCGCCTCGCCGAACGCCTCGACGTCATCGTCGTCGAGCACGACGATGCTGCGCAGCGCGGGCAACCACTGCTGCGGGTCGCCGGCTTCCAGCGGCATCACGTCCAGCCGATAGGCCGGCACGTTGTCGGCCAGCACCCTGCCCTTGCGGTCCAGGATCAGGCCACGCCCGGGCAGCACCGGGCGCAGGCGGAAGCGGTTGGCCTCCGACTGGGTCGCGTAGTTGGCGTGGTCGATCACCTGCAGCTTGAAATACCAGCCGCCGAGCCCGGCCAGCGCCAGCACCACCACCGCGAAGCCGATCGCGGCACGCACGCGGAACTGCGCCGCTTCGGCGCTCGGCGATTTCAGCTGGCGCCGGCGCAACGCCACCGATCAGCCCCTGCCGCCCATGCGCAACCGGTCCAGCAACAGGTACACCGGCGCCCACAGCAGCATGCCGACCAGCGGCGACCACCAGAAGCTCGCGGGCAATTGCGGCTCGCCCAGGGCCATGTGCACGGCCGCGCCGACCACGCGGTCGTTGAGCAGCAGGCCGGCGACCGCCAGCGCCTGCTGCGACAGCGGGAAGAAGCGCAGCTGGGCGCGGAAACGCTGGACGATGAACGCCATCACCGTCAGCCGCAGTGCCTGTTCGCCGAGCAGCGTGCCGAAGGCGAGGTCGGCGGCGACGCCGACGATGAAGGCAAAGCCGATGCCGGCACGATCCGGCGTCTCGATCAGCCAGTACACCAGCACCAGCGCGAGCCAGTACGGCCGGAACGGCTGCATCCACCCGGGCAGCGGCAGCAGGCCCAGCAGCAGCGCCGCGACCACGCTCACCGGCAGCAGCCAGGCGTTGTGCGGGCGGCTCATGGCGCCACCCTGCCCTTGAGCAGCAGCACGTCGCGGCCGCGATCGAGCTGCGCCGCCGGTTCGACGTCACCGACCAGGAAGGCGTGGCTGTCGTCGGGATGCAGCGCGGTGATCGTGCCGACCGGGAAGCCGGCCGGGAAACGCCCGCCCAGTCCGGAAGTGATCACCGCGTCGCCGACCTGCACGTCGCTGGACAGCGGAATGTTGGCCAGTTGCAGGCGGTCACTGCGGCCCTTGCCGTAGACGACCAGGCGCACGCCGCTGCGGGCGACGATCACCGGCACCGCGTGGTCGGGATCGGTGAGCAGGAGCACCGTGGCGGTCGAGGGCCGCACCGCGATGATCTGGCCGACCACGCCGCCGGCGTCGATCACGCTCTGGCCCTGGACGACGCCGTCGCGGCTGCCCGCATCGAGCACGAGGCGCTGCCGGGTCGGGTCAAGATCGATGTCGAGGATCGGCGCGAGCTGCACGTCGAGGCCGCCACGCTCGGCAGCATCCAGCAACCCACGCAGGCGCGTGTTCTCCGCGGCGGCGGCCTGCAGTCGCGCCACGCGCGCACCGCTGACCAGCAGCGCATTGCGCAGCACCCGGTTCTCGTCGGCCAAGCGCGTGCGGGTCGAGGCGCTGTCGTTGATCGCCTCGCCGATCCGCGAGGGCAGTCCCGCCAGCCACCACAGTGGCTGCATGGCCACCGTCGCCTGCGCGCGCAGCTGCGCGAGCCAGCCACCGCGGTGGTCGGACACGATCAGAGCGATGGCGAGCGCCAGGTAGGCCAGCAGCCGCAGGGTGCCGGCGACGTCGCCTGGGCGTTGGCCGGGGGTGCTGGCGTAGGAAGGCACGTTATTCCGGGGCGAAGAACTCGTTGCCGTGCATGTCGACCAGCTCCAGCGCGCGCCCGCCGCCGCGGGCGACGCAGGTCAGCGGATCGTCGGCCACCTGCACGTGCAGGCCGGTTTCCTCGCTGATCAAGCGGTCCAGGTCGCGCAGCATGGCGCCGCCGCCGGTGAGCACGATGCCGCGCTCGGCGACGTCGGCGCAAAGCTCCGGGGGGGTCTGCTCCAGCGCCTGGCGGATGGCCGCCACGATCCCGGCCAGCGGTTCGCGCAGCGCCTCGAGCACTTCGTTGGAGTCGATGGTGATCATCTTCGGCACGCCCTCGGCGAGGTGGCGGCCGGAGATCTCGATCTCGCGCACGTCCTCCTGCTGGTAGGCGCAGCCGATCTCGAGCTTGATCCGCTCGGCGGTGGCGTCGCCGATCAGCATGCCCTGGCTGCGGCGCACGTAGGCGATGATCGATTCGTCGAAGCGGTCGCCGCCGATGCGTACCGACTGCGAGTAGACGATGCCGTTGAGCGCGATCACCGCGACCTCGGTGGTGCCGCCACCGATGTCCACCACCATCGAGCCGCGCGCCTCGGTGACCGGCATGCCGGCGCCGATCGCCGCGGCCATGGGCTCCTCGATCAGGAACACCTCGCGGGCACCGGCCTCCTCGGCCGATTCCTTGATCGCGCGGCGCTCCACCTGGGTGCTGCCGGCCGGCACGCACACCAGCACCCGCGGGCTCGGCCGCAGCATCCGCGACTTGTGCACCTTGCGGATGAAGTACTTGAGCATTTCCTCGGTATAGGTGAAGTCGGCGATGACGCCGTCCTTCATCGGCCGGATCGTGGTGATGTGGCCCGGGGTGCGGCCCAGCATCTGCTTGGCCTCCGTGCCGACCGCCGCGACCGAGCGCGAATTGCCCACCAGGCGGTCCTGGCGCACGGCCACCACCGAAGGCTCGTTCAGGACGATGCCCTGCCCGCGGACGTAGATGAGGGTGTTGGCCGTGCCGAGGTCGATCGACAGGTCGTTGGAAAACATGCCGCGGAACTTCTTGAACATCGCGAGGGGGCGTCCGTCAGGGGCGTCGCAAGGGATGGGCTAGCCTAGCAAAAACTGGCCTCCGCAGGCGCCAGCCGGTACCCTAGCGCGCCGTCGGCCCATCCGGACCGAGACCCGCGTCCCATCCGCTCCCATCCTGCTCCGCCGGCGCCGCCGGCACGAGGCCCGCCCATGCCTGCGCTGATCTGTGGTTCCCTGGCCTACGACACCATCATGGTGTTCCCCGACCAGTTCAAGAACCACATCCTCCCGGACAAGGTGCACATCCTCAACGTGTCCTTCCTGGTGCCGCGGATGCGGCGCGAGTTCGGCGGCTGCGCCGGCAACATCGCCTACAACCTCAAGCTGCTCGGCGGCGAGCCGATCCCGATGGCCACGGTGGGCCAGGACTTCGGCCCCTACCGCGAGTATTTCGAGGAGCTGGAGATCGACCTGTCGCGGGTCAAGGAGATCCCGGAGCTGTTCACGCCCCAGGCCTTCATCACCACCGACCACGACAACAACCAGATCACCGCCTTCCACCCGGGAGCGATGATGCGTTCGTACGAGAACCATGTGCGCGACGTGCCCGGCGTCACCATCGGCATCGTCAGCCCGGACGGCCGCGAGGGCATGATCCAGAACGCGCGCGAGTTCGCCGAGGGCGGCATCCCCTTCATCTTCGATCCGGGCCAGGCGATGCCGCTGTTCAACGGCGCCGAGCTGCGCGACTTCATCGAGCAGGCCGACTACGTCACCGTCAACGACTACGAGTCCAACCTGCTGCAGGAACGCACCGGCTGGGACGAAAAGACCATCGCCGGCAAGGTCAAGGCCTACATCGCCACACGCGGCCCGCACGGTGCGGTGATCCACGCCGGAGGCAAGATCTACGACGTGCCCCCTGCGCACGAACGCCGCGTCACCGATCCCACCGGCTGCGGCGACGCCTTCCGCGCCGGCCTGATCTTCGGCATCGAGAAGGGCTACGACTGGCTCACCATCGGCCGCATCGGCAACCTGATGGGCGCGCTCAAGGTCGAGCACCCGGGTACGCAGAACCAGCGCTTCGACTACGACGAATTCAACGAACAGTTCAAGCAGCAGTTCGGCTACTCGCTCTGATCGCTACCAGGGCATCCGGGTGGGGTCGAGACCGGCGACCTCGAAGGTCGCGGTGCGGGTGCCGCCGGCCTTGACCGGGAATTCGACCGACAGGACTTCCGCGTCCCCGGCCATGCGCCAGAGCGCGGGATCGTCCCGGATGAACATGGCGATGGCCTCGTCGGTCTTCGGACGATAGGCCGCCATGGGCTTCGCCTGCCCGTCCGCCACCACCTCGACCTTGCAGCTGCCGTAGCAATCGAAGTCCCCGCCCTGCAGCACGAGGTAACTGCTGCGGCCCCATTCGGGATGGTCCCGGAAAATCAGCTTCACCCGGGCCGGCGCACCGGCGCCTACGTCCACCAGCTCCTTCGACTGGATCAGCGCTGGGCGCTGCTCGCCCTTGCCGACCGCCTGCGACTGGTACAGCCACAGCGCGGCCAGGCGCTGCTGCTCGCGCTGGGCTTCGGCCCTGGCCACCACTTCGGCATGCTTGGGCTCGACCCGGGCCGCGGCCTCGCTGGTCGGATACGTGACCAGCAAGACGTCGCCCTGCGCTTTGGCCAGCGCCCAGTTTTCGTCGGCGAGGGCCGCTTCGAACGCCGCCTCGCCCTTTTCCGCTTCCGCCTCGACGGCCGCCGCGCGCGCGGCGGCCTCCTCGGCCCTGCGCTGTTCGCGATTGCAACCGCCGGCCGCGACCAGCGCGGCCAGCAATGCGATGGCAATGGCGCGGCGGCGCACGGTCACTGCGCCTTCGCCTTCGCCTGGGCTTCCTCCCCGCGGGCGATGGCCGCCTTGACCGAGCCGGTCGTGATCGGGTGGTAGCCGGGTTCGGCGCGCTCGAACACGCCCTTGGCGAACACCAGGCCTTCGGGCGTCTGCACCAGCGCGTTGTAGATCGGCATGATCAGCTTGCGCCGGCCGACGCGCTGCATGAATGCGGCCATTTCGCCGTCGGCGGCGTGGTAGCCGCTGCGCGCGGCGAGCGGATACCAGCGCTGCGCGATCTCGCCATTGGGCGTGCCGGTGAAGTGGTAGGCCGCGTCCAGGGCCGCCATCTGCTCGGTGGTCAGCGTGTCGGGCATGCCTTCGAGGAAGCGCACCCACTCCTGCGTGCTCCAGTTGCCGGTGACCTGGCGCGAGGGCAACTCGGCGCTGCCCGTCCAGGCAATGCGCGCGGCGTCGACCACGGCGAAGCGCTGCGAACGCACCTGCGGCGCGCTCGCCGGGACGCCCGGCTCGTACAGCCAGGCGTCGAACTCTTCCTGGCTCATCGTGCCGGGATGCTTCTCCAGCAGGTTGGCGATCGCGTAGTCGCGGAACTGGGTGGTGTCGATGCTCTGGAACGCGAAGTGGTCGAAGTAGCCACGCAGGAAGGCATCGAACGCCTCGCGACCGAACCGCTGCTCCAGCGCTTCCATGAACCACGCACCCTTGGTGTAGACGGTGCCCGTGAGGTTGTGGTCCGGATCGTCGAGGTCGCCGGGCTTCACCGACAGCGGCTGCAGCGCCTTGTTCGCGTCGGTGAACTCCTGCTTGAGCTCCTCGCGGGCGATGGCGCTTTCCATCGCCGCCTGGTCCTTGCCGTACAGCGCCTCGACCAGGCGGTTCTCGACGTAGCTGGTCAGGCCTTCGTTGAGCCACGCGTCGCGCGAGGTGGAGAAGGTGACCAGGTTGCCGGACCAGCTGTGCGCCAGCTCATGCGCCACCAGGGAGACCAGCGACTTGTCGCCGACGATGACGGTGGGCGTTGCGAAGGTCAGGCGCGGGTTCTCCATGCCGCCGTAGGGGAACGACGGCGGCAGCACCAGGATGTCGTAGCGGCCCCAGCGGTACGGGCCGTAGAGCTGCTCCGCGGTCTGGATCATCTTTTCGGTGTCGGCGAACTCCTCGGCCGCCTTCTTCACCATCACCGGCTCGGCCCAGACGCCGCTGCGTTCGGAGATCGGCTCGAACACGAGGTCTCCGGCGGCGATGGCCAGCAGGTACGACGGGATCGCCTGCGGCATGCTGAAGCTGTAATCGCCGTCCCTTTCCGCCTTCGGCTCGTTGTCGGCGCTCATCAGCACCATCGCGTTCTTCGGCGCGGTGACGTGGGCGCTGTAGGTGAAACGCACCTGGGTCGTGTCCTGCAGCGGCACCCACGAACGCGCGTGGATCTGCTGCGACTGGCTGAACATGAAGGGCTGGTGCTTGCCTTCCGTCATCGACGGCGCCAGCCACTGCAGGCCGGAGGCATCGGGCGAGGTGCGGTAGGCGATGCGGACAGTGGTGTTGCGCTCGGGCACCTGGATGGTGAGCTTGCTGCCGAGCAGAGCGTCGGCGTCGGCCAGTTCGTACTGCAGCGCGCCGTAGGTGCCGTCCTTGCCGGCGGCTTCCACCTTCTCGATGGCCAGGTCGCGGGTGTCGAGCACCAGCGCGTCCGCCTGCGGATCGATCCAGTCCAGCGTGTACGTGGCGGTGCCGGCGATCTGCTTCGCGCCGAAGTCGATGGCCAGGTCCAGCGACAGGTCGGTGATGCGGACCTTGCCGGGCTCGGCATAGGAGAACTCGTCGTGGGCGGGATCGACGGTCACGGCGGCCTCGGTGGCGGCAGCGGTGGTGGCGGTGGCGTTGTCGGCCGGTGCGGACTCGCGGGCGCAGCCGGCGGCAGCGAGGGCGGCGACGGTGGACAGCAACAACAGGGCTTGGCGCATCGGTTCGGGCCTTCGTGAACGGACGGGCAGTGTACTACCGCCGTCCGCCGCCCCCGAAAGCGCAGTCGGGCCATTAAACTGGAACGGTTTCGCTCCCCCGCTTCCCCCGCGCCCCCGTGACGCAAGCCCGCCTGTTGTCCATCCTGCTGCTGCTCGCGCCGGCTGCCCATGGGGCCGGAACGGACGCGTTTGCCGGGCTTCCGCGGCTGCCGGCCCCGATCGTGGTCGACGGCGTCATCGAAGAAGCTGCCTGGCAGGCGGCGACGCCGCTGCAGTCGCCGGCCAGGACCACGATGCGCGCAGGTCTCGGCGGCGACCTGCTGTACGTCGCCGTACGTTCCCCCGATGCCGGCACCTGGCAAGTCGAGGCGTTGCTTGCGGCGGTGGCGGCACGGTTCGGCGTGGGCACCGATCTGGTACGCGTAATGTCGGCGGCGCGGCGCACGGCTGCGGGACATGAACTGGAAGTCGCGATCCCGTTGGCGGCAATGGACCGCCCCGCACTGGAAGTCGTCGCGACGCTGGCGGCAACCGGGGTGCAGTCGCGCAATGCACGTGCGGAAGCCTGGCATGGCGACGGCGCGCGTTTCGAAGCGGGCGTGGACGTGGCATGGGTGCCCTCGCCTGCGCTTGCCGTCGCGGCCACCATCAATCCCGAGTTCTCGCAACTCGCGCCGGACCGGGCACGCCTGGACCTGTCCAGCAACTTCGTCCTGTACGTCCCCGAGCGGCGCCCGTTCTTCATGGATGGCAGCGACGTGTTCGCCACGCCGTTCCAGGTGCTGCACACGCGCCGGATCGCGGCGCCGGATTTCGGCGTGCGCATCACCGGCAACACGGGCGACGGCACGTATGGCGCCCTCGTTGCACATGACACGACCACGGAGTTCCTGCTGCCCGACGCGCTGGGCTCGACCATCGCGATCCTCGACCAGACCGCCGACGTCGCGGCCGGACGCTATCGCCACGAACTCGGCGACGACGCCAGCGTCGGCGTCGTGGCCACCGTCCGCCATGGCCAGGACTACCACAACGGCGTCGTCGGCGTGGACGGGCGCTGGGCGCACGGCCACCACAGCGCGACGGCACAGGTGCTGCGCAGCCAATCCAGGTATCCGGACGCACTCGGGCTCGTCGACCCCGAGCCGGAAGGCGATGCATGGCAGTTCGACTACGTCTACGACTCGGACGAGTGGTCGTTCAACACCTGGCATACGGTGGTCGATCCCGGCTTCCGCGCCGACCTGGGTTACATCGGCCAGGTGGGATACGAAAAGACGCTGCTGGGGGGCAGCCACACCTGGTATGGCGACGAGGACGCCAGCATTGCCGGCACGCGGCTATCGGCGGACTTCGACATCACCCACCGCCACGACGGGCAACTGCTCGAACGCGAGGCCGAGGCGCAGCTGCAGTTCGACGGTCCCATGCGCAGCACGTTCGGCGTGCAGGTCCTGGCCCGCGACCGCTACTGGGACGGGATCTTCTTCGACGAGTCCCACGTCAACGTGTTCGGCGCCTGGTTCCCGGCGGCGAACGTGCAACTGGGCGGCAACCTGCGGGTCGGCCCGCAGATCGACCTGTTCGCGTCGCGCACGGGCCAGGGGCGCTACGTCGACGTGTGGGCGGAAATGTCGGTGGGCCTCGCCCACAGCGTGGAGTTCGACCTGGTCCGGCAGAGCCTGGAGCGCGACGGCGGCACCGCGTTCGCGGCCACGGTGATGGATACGCGCTATGCCTGGCAGATCGATACCCGCCAACACCTGCGCTTTTCGGTCCAGGCCAGCCGCATCGACCGCGATCCCGCGCTGTACCTGGACCCGGTGGAGGCGACCTCGCGCGACCTCGCCACCCAGCTGGTTTATTCGTTCCAGCTCGATCCGCGCACTTCGGTCTACGCCGGCGGCACCTTGGGTGCCTTCCTCGACGACGACAACCCCGACCTGTTCGCCAGCGACCGCGCCGCGTTCGTGAAGCTCAGTTACGCGTGGGAGCCCTGAAAAACAGGGGTCAGACCACCATTTCCCGGCGGGAAATGGTGGTCTGACCCCTGTTCTTCAGTCTTCCCCGATGTCCTCGTTCCAGACTTCCGGATTGTCGGCGATCCAGGTGCCGAGCATCTCGATGCATTCTTGATCCTGGAGGTCGATGACCTGTACGCCGGCCTCGCGCAGCCATTCCACGCCACCGGGGAAATTCACCGATTCGCCGACCACCACGGTGCCGATGTTGAACTGCCGCACCAGGCCGCTGCAGTACCAGCAGGGCGCCAGCGTGGTCACCATGATGGTGTCCTTGTAGCGGCGCTGGCGGCCGGCCTTGCGGAAGGCGTCGGTCTCGCCGTGCACGGAGGGGTCGCCTTCCTGCACGCGGCGGTTGTGGCCGCAGCCGAGCAGGCGGCCGTCCTGGTGGTAGAGCGCGGCGCCGATGGGAATGCCGCCCTCGGCCAGGCCCTGGCGGGCTTCGGCGACGGCGGTGGCGAGCAGGGCACGGTAGTCGGGCGTTTCGATCATGGGGCCAACGATAGGCGATAATCGCCGCATGAGCGACTCCCCCCGCGAACAGGACACGACCCACTTCGGCTTCCGCGAGGTGCCGACGGCGCAGAAGCAGAAGCTCGTCGGCGAGGTGTTCTCGTCGGTGGCCGGCAAGTACGACCTGATGAACGACCTGATGTCGCTGGGTATCCACCGGGTCTGGAAGCGCTTCTTCGTCGCCACCGCGCAGGTCGGCAAGGGCGACCGGGTGCTGGACCTGGCCGGGGGCACCGGCGACATCGCGGCGCTGCTGCGCGACCGCGTCGGCGAGACCGGCGAAATCGTGCTGGGCGATATCAACGGCGACATGCTGCGCGTCGGCCGCGACCGCATGGTCGACCGCGGCAACGTGCGCGGCTTCGAGTACGTGCAATGCAACGCCGAGGCGCTGCCATTTCCGGACCGCAGCTTCGACCTGGTGACCATCGCCTTCGGCCTGCGCAACGTCACCGACAAGGACGCCGCCCTGCGCGAGATGCACCGCGTGTTGAAGATCGGCGGCCAGGCGCGCGTGCTGGAGTTCTCGCAGGTGCAGGCCGATTGGTTCAAGCCGATCTACGATTTCCATTCCTTCCAGGTGCTGCCGCGCCTGGGCCGGCTGTTCGCGCACGACGCCGGCAGCTACCAGTACCTGGCCGAATCGATCCGCAAGCATCCGCCGCAGGGCGAGCTCAAGTCGATGATGGAAACGGCTGGCTTCGAGCGCGTTTCCTTCCGCAACCTCAACGGCGGCATCGTCGCGATCCATACCGGCTACAAAGTGTAAGCACAGGCGTCAAGAACAGGGGTCAGACCACCTTTTCCACTGCAACGACAGCCTTGCGGGGACCTGGAGTTCCCAATCCGGCTCGCTGGCCTGTCCGCTTCTCGATTTCCGCGACGAACTCGTCGGAGCCGAATGCTCGCTGACGCTGGGTTACCAGACGGAACCGTGCCAACTGCTCGCCACTCACCCCCTCTGCCACGAGTTGGCGATAGCGTTTCCACCGCTCTTCATCATTCCTCCCGAGCCTGGTGAATACCGGATGGGGATCTAGGACGGGATCCCCTGTCGTTCCCGTATTTCCCGAGTAGCTGGACCATTCGTAGCCGGCCGGATCAGCGACCATTCCCGCACGGACCGGATTCAACTCGATATAGCGATAGCACGTCAGCAAATAGTGCTCGGAGTCGACGAGACAGGACTTGTAGCGACCCTCCCAAAGTGTTCCGGTCCTGCCCGTCGACTCGTTGACTGCCCGGACGAAACGACGCCCCACATCCTGCATCATCAGCCCGACCGCCCCTCGCTCCTGCGGCGTTACCAGGAGGTGGACGTGGTTGGTCATCAGGACATATGCATGAATGCTGCAACCGCGCTGTCTTGCGGCTTCCCGCAGGTGCTGCAGGTATCTCAGGTAGTCTGCTCGCCTGGGAAAGCATGGCTGTCTGTTGTTGCCACGCTGTACGACATGCTGCGCTACGCCGGCCAGATCCAGTCGCCTCGTCCTTGGCACCGGGGATTCCTCGGGAGGGAGAACACAGATTCCCTATCCGCACCCCGGCAACACAGCCGGCAATGCCGGACTGTGCTGTAGGGAAAAGAGGAAATGGTGGTCTGACCCCTGTTCTTCAGAGGATGTAGCGGGACAGGTCGGGGTCCTGGACCAGGGTGCCGAGGTGCTGGTCGACATACGCGCGGTCGATGAC
Organism: Luteimonas sp. 8-5; assembly: GCF_029763755.1. Classification (GTDB taxonomy): domain Bacteria; phylum Pseudomonadota; class Gammaproteobacteria; order Xanthomonadales; family Xanthomonadaceae; genus Cognatiluteimonas. The sequence continues at coordinate 54,055 of NZ_JARUVM010000012.1, read as the reverse complement.
CACGCTGTCGCCGCCGCGGTCGGGGGCCTCGTAGCTGAGGGTGTCGAGCAGGCGCTCGAGCACGGTGTGCAGGCGGCGCGCGCCGATGTTTTCCTGGCGCTCGTTGACCTGGGCGGCGATGTCGGCCAAGCGTTCGATCGCCTCCGGCGCGAACGTCAGGGCCACGCCCTCGGTGCGCAGCAGTTCCACGTACTGCGTGGTCAGCGCCGCGCGCGGTTCGGTGAGGATGCGGACGAAGTCGTCCTTGCTCAGCGCGCCCAGCTCCACCCGGATCGGGAAGCGGCCCTGCATCTCGGGGATCAGGTCGCTCGGCTTGGCCAGGTGGAACGCGCCGGAGGCGATGAACAGGATGTGGTCGGTCTTCACCGGCCCGTACTTGGTGCTGACGGTGGACCCCTCGACCAGCGGCAGCAGGTCGCGCTGCACGCCCTCGCGGCTGACGTCGGCGCCCATGCCCTCGCTGCGCTTGGCGACCTTGTCGATCTCGTCGATGAACACGATGCCGTGCTGCTCGCAGGCATCGATCGCCGCCTCGCGCACCTCGTCCTCGTTGACCAGCCTGGCGGCCTCTTCCTCGACCAGCTGCGGCCGCGCCGCGGAGATGCTGAGGGTGCGCTTGTGGGTCTTGCCGCCGGAGATCTGCGAGAACATCTGCCGCAGCTGCTGGCCCATCTCCTCCATGCCCGGCGGCGCCATGATGTCGACTCCCACATTGACCGCGGTCTCGATCTCGATCTCGCGCTCGTCCAGCGCACCGCTGCGCAGCTGCCTGCGCAGCTTGGCGCGGGTGTCGCTGTCGCCTTGGTGTTGCTGGGCCGAAGGTTCGGCACCGATGTCGACAGTGGTGTTGGCGCCGAAGCCGAATCCGCTGGCCGGCACCTCGCGCCGCGGCAGCAGCGCATCGAGGATCCGATCCTCGGCGCGCTCCTCGGCCTGGGTGCGCACGCGCTGCTTGGCCTGTTCGCGGTACAGCTTGACCGCGGTGTCGGCCAGGTCGCGGATGATCTGCTCGACGTCCTTGCCGACGTAACCGACCTCGGTGAAGCGCGTGGCCTCGACCTTCACGAACGGCGCGTTGGCCAGCGTCGCCAGGCGGCGGGCGATCTCGGTCTTGCCGACGCCGGTCGGGCCGATCATCAGGATGTTCTTGGGCATCACCTCGTTGCGCATCTCCGGCTCGAGCTGCATCCGGCGCCAACGGTTGCGCAGCGCGATGGCCACCGCCCGCTTGGCGTCCTGCTGGCCGACGATGTGCTTGTCCAGTTCCTGTACGATCTCGCGCGGGGTCATGGTGGCCGAGGTGTTCTCGATCTTCTGCATCGCTCAGAGCTCCTCGACGACGATGTTGCCGTTGGTGTAGATGCAGATGTCGCCGGCGATTTTCAGCGCTTCGGTGGCGATGGTCCTGGCATCCAGCTCGGTGTGCGCGGCCAGCGCGCGCGCGGCGGCCAGCGCGAACGAGCCGCCGGAGCCGATCGCGACCAAACCATCTTCCGGCTCGATCACGTCGCCGGTACCGGAGATCACCAGCGACGACTCCGCATCGGCAACCACCAGCAGCGCCTCGAGCTTGCCGAAGCGTCGCTCGGTGCGCCAATCCTTGGCCAGCTCCACCGCGGCACGGGTGAGCTGGCCGTGCTTCTCCAGCTTGGCCTCGAACAGTTCGAACAGCGTGAAGGCGTCGGCGGCGGCACCGGCGAAGCCGGCCAGGACCTGGCCGTCGCGGCCGAGCCGGCGCACCTTGCGCGCGTTGCCCTTCATCACCGTGTTGCCGAGCGTGACCTGGCCGTCGCCGGCGACGACGACCTTGCCGTTGCGGCGCACCGACACGATGGTCGTGGCGTGGAAGGTATTGGGATTCTGGCTGGGGTCCATGCGGCCTCCGCGGGCTGTTCCCCCAGAGGTGGGGCCGGATGGGATCGGCACAACCCCCCCTACCGCCATGCGTGACGGCTACTTGCGGCGTTTTGCGCGGGGGTGGGCGGCGTCGTAGACCTTGGCCAGGTGCTGGTAATCCAGGTGGGTGTAGATCTGGGTGGTGGCGATGTCGGCGTGGCCGAGCAGCTCCTGCACGCCGCGCAGGTCGCCGGATGACTCGAGCACGTGGCTGGCGAACGAGTGCCGCAGCAGGTGCGGATGCACGCGCTTGAACAGGCCTTGGCGCTGGGCGAGCTGGCGCAGGCGCAACTGCACCGCGCGCGGGGTGATCGGGCCGCGACGCCCGGGGAACACGGGTGCGTCGTTGCCCGCGCCGGTTTCGCGGCGCCAGGCATCGAGCGCATTGCGCGCATGCGACCCGACCGGCACGCTGCGCTGCTTGCTGCCCTTGCCCAGCACCGTCACCAGGCCGTCGGCCAGGTCGAGGTCGCGCCAGCGCAGCGCGCACAGCTCGGAAAGACGCAGGCCCGACGAGTAGAACAACTCCAGCAGCGCGCGGTCGCGCAACCCGAGTGGTGCATCGGTGGGCACTTCCACGAGCACCTTGGCCTCATCCGGGTCCAGCACCTGCGGCAGCTTGCGCGGCGCCTTGGGCGCGCGAATGGCGGCCGCGGGACTGGCCGCGATGCGGCCGTTCTTCAGCAGCCAGCGATAGAAGCTGCGTACCGCCGACAACCGGCGCTGCAGGCTCTTCGGCGACAGGCCACGGCGATGCTCCGATGCGACGAAGGCGCGGATGTCCTCCGGGCCGAGTGCAGGCAGGTCGCGCGACTGCGCCTGCGACCACGCATCCAGCGCGGCCAGGTCGCGGCGATAGCCGTCCAGGGTATTGGGCGACACCATCCGCTCGACCTCGAGGTGCTCGAGGTACTGGTCGACTGTGGAATGCGGCGCTGGCATCTGTTCGCGGCTGCCGCCGCTCCTACGGGTTCTCGTCGAAGCGCAGCAGGGCCGTGGTGAGCGCTTCGCCCATCATGCGCAGGAACAGGGTGCCCATGCCCGGGTAGAACCGGTTCGGATCGCGGCTGCCGACGGCGAGCAGGCCCAGCGCCGGCGCGCCGCCCGGCGCCACCAGCGGCATCAGCGCGCTGGACTGCACTTCCTCGCGGCGATCGCCGTACAGCACTTCGTTCTTTTCCGGCTGCAGCCGGCCGCACAGCGGTTCGCCGTCGGCCAGGCAATCCCGGAAGGGAATGATGCGACCGTCGCCGCGCGCGATCACCTGCAGCCAGTCGACATCGTCCAGGCCCTCGACCGCATCGAACATCACCACCCGCACCAGGTCGCCCTGGAAGTCCTCGGCCAGCGAGGCGGCCATCGCCCGCAGCGTGGCCGCGGCGTCGGCCTGCTTCAACATCGCCAGCGTGAGCTGGTGCGTGCGCACCGCCAGGCGCTCGTTCTCCTGGGCGTTGGCGAACAGTTCCTGCAGGCGGCGCGACAACTCGCGATTCTTGTCCCGCAGCACCTCCAGCTGGTAGCTGGCCAGCGACGCGGCCGGGCCGTTCTCGCGCGGCACCACCATGCTCACCGCCAGGTCGGGGAACTGTTGCAGGAACTTCGGGTGCCGGCGCAGGAACGCCGCGACCTCGTGCGCGCCGAGCTTTTCGGTCATGAGCGCTGGTCCATGTGTGCAAGCTCCCCTTCGAAAACGAATGCCGTTGGCCCTTCCATTGTGATCGGCCCGCCGTCGTCGCGCCAGCCGATGCGCAGGGTGCCGCCCGGCAGGGCCACTTCGACCTCGCGGTCGACGCGTCCGCGCCGCATCATCACCACCGCCGCGGCACAGGCGCCGCTGCCGCAGGCCAGGGTCTCGCCGGCGCCACGCTCGTATACGCGCAGCCTGATCCGCCCGCGCGATTCGACCTGGGCAAAACCCACATTGACCGACGCGGGGAATGCATCGCTGCGCTGCAATGCCGGGCCGAGTTCCGCGACCGGGGCCGCGGCGACGTCGTCGACCTCGATCACCGCGTGTGGATTGCCCACGGCGAGCGCACCGAAACGCACCGGCCGGCCTGCCACGTCGACGTTGTATTCATCTGCGGGTGCGTCGAACCCCTGCAGCGGAATTCGCGCCGGCTCGAGCACCGGTGCACCCATTTCAATGCGATAGACACCCCCGCCCACGGCTTCGACGGCATGCGTGCCGGAAGGACTGTCCACGACGAAGCGGGCGCCGCGCGCGGCGCCGTCGCGCACTAGCCATGCGGCCACGCAGCGGGCGCCGTTGCCGCACTGCAGGGCGGCGCTGCCGTCGGAATTCCAGATGCCGTAGCTGGCCACCGCGCCTGCGCTGCGCGCGGGCTCGATGGTCAGGATCTGGTCGCAGCCTACGCCCTTGTGGCGGTCGCCCAGCAGGCGCGCGAGCAGCGCGTCCGGTGGCGGCGACCCATCGCGCAGGTCGAGCACGACGAAGTCGTTGCCCGCGCCGTGCATCTTGGTGAAGCGCATGCCCCTGGCGGCCATCGCTCAGCCGGCCGTCGTGGCCAGCGCCGAGCCTGGGCGCACCAGCGAACCCTTGTTGCCGCAGCCGGCCAGCAGCACGGCGCATGCGATCAATGCAATGGCGACGATCTTTTTCATGGCGGCAGTGTAGCGCGCCCGCCGGCCCGCGCTTGCGGTTCCGGACGGCGCCACAACCAGATCGCGACGATCGCCATGATCGTGGTGCCGGTGGCCGCCATCCACGCCCTGGGCGCCGTCAGGAACATGACCACGGCGCACAGCGCCATCATCGCCGTGGCCAGGCGCTTGGCCCGGCGACTGACCGCACCCTGCGCCTGCCAGTCGCGGATCATCGGCCCGAACTGGCCGTGCCGGCGCAACCACGCGTGCAGCCGCCGCGAGCCGCGCGCGGCGGCGTAAGCCGACAGCAGGACGAAGGGCACCGTGGGCAGGCCGGGCACCACGATCCCGACCAGCCCCAATCCCAGCGCCCCGTAGGCCAGCAGCCACCAGGCCCAGCGCCAGCGTCCCGGTGCCCGCCGTGCCATCACCCGGCCCTAGCGTTCGGCGACCCCGAGCTGGTCGAGCATGAAGGCGTACATCTCGGCGCGCTCGCGGTAGCGGCGGAAACGGCCGGACTTGCCGCCGTGGCCAGCATCCATGTTGGTGCGGAACACGATGGTGCCGCCGCCGGTGTCGACGTCGCGCAGCCTGGCCACGTACTTGGCCGGCTCCCAGTACTGCACCTGCGAATCCCACAGGCCGGTGCCGATGAACATCGCCGGGTAGTCCTGCGCCACCAGGTTGTCGTACGGCGAATACGACAGCATGTAGTCGTAGTACTGCTTCTGCTCCGGGTTGCCCCACTCATCGTACTCGTTGGTGGTCAGCGGGATGCTCGGGTCGAGCATGGTCGTGACCACGTCGACGAAGGGCACCTGCGACAGGATCACCCGGTACTTCTCCGGCGCCATGTTGGCCACCGCGCCCATCAGCAGGCCGCCGGCGCTGCCGCCGTAGGCCGCGACGCGATCGGGCGCGGCATAGCCTTCCTTCACCAGGAAGTCGGTGACGTCGATGAAGTCGGTGAACGTGTTCTTCTTGTTCAGCAGCTTGCCGTCGTCGTACCAGGCTCGGCCCATTTCCTGTCCCCCGCGGATGTGCGCCAGGGCATACACCATGCCGCGGTCGAGCAGGCTGACCACGGTCAGGTTGAAACCGGGATCGGTGGACGACCCGTAGCTGCCGTAGGCGTACTGCAGCAGCGCCGCCGTGCCGTCGCGCTTGAAGTCCTTGCGGTGGACCACGGTCACCGGCACCTTCACGCCGTCGCGCGCGGTCGCCCACAGGCGCTGGGTCTCGTACTTCGACGGGTCGTAGCCGATCACCGGCTGCTGCTTGAGCTGGCGGCGCTCGCCGGTCCTGACGTTGAGCTCGTACGTGGTCTGCGGCGTGGTCAGCGAGGTGTAGTCGTAGCGCAGCCAGTCGGTGTCCGGCTCCGAGTTGACGGAAAGACCCATCGAGTACGCGGTCTCGTCGGCCTTCACGAACTCGCTGTCGCCGCCGTCGGCGTTGCGCAGCAGGCGGATGCGTTCCAGCCCGCCGGAACGCTCGCCGATGGCGATGAAGTCGTCGAACAGCTCGTAGCCCTCGATGTAGACGTCGTCGCGATGCGGCACCAGGTCGGTCCATTCCTGGCGCGAGGTCGCGCCGCTGGGCGCGGTGACCAGCTTGAAGTTGCTGGCGCCGCCGGCGTTGGTGCGGATCACCCAGCGATCCCCCAGGTGGTCGGCCTGGTACTCGAGGTCGCGCTCGCGCGCCGCCAGCACCGTGAACGTCTCCGGATTGGCCGCCGGCGCGCAGCGCAGTTCGCTGGAAACGGTGCTTTCCACGCCGATGCAGATGAATCGGTCGTCGCGGGTGCGGTCGATGCCCATGTAGAAGCTGTCGTCGTGCTCCTCGTAGACCAGCGGATCATCGGCCACCGGCGTCCCGAGCACGTGCTTGCGCACGCGCACCGTCAGCAGGGTCTCCGGATCCTTCTCGACGTAGAACAGGGTGCGGTTGTCGTCGGCCCAGACCAGGTTGGGCGACACGCCGGTGATGGCGTCCGGGTAGACCTCGCCGGTGGCCAGGTTGCGGAAGCGCACCGTGTACTGGCGCCGGCCGACATCGTCCTCGGCCCAGGCCAGGATCGCGTTGTCCTGGGTGACGGCGTAGTCGCCGACGCTGAAGTAGTCCTTGCCCTGCGCCATCGCGTTGACGTCGAGCAGCACTTCCTCGCGCGCGGACTCGTCGTAGCGGCCCATGACGTCCGGGCGGCGCGCGTGGATCGGGTAGTCCTGCCCGGTCTCGTAGCGGCTGTAGTACCACCAGCCGCGCTCGCGGTACGGCACCGAGCTGTCGTCCTGCTTGATGCGGGCGACGATCTCGTCGTACAGCCGGTCCTCGACCTGCTTGAGCGGCGCCATCACCGCATCGGCATAGGCGTTCTCGGCATTCAGGTAGGCCAGCATTTCCGGCTGCTTGCGGGTGTCGTCGCGCAGCCAGTAGTACTCGTCCTGGCGCTCGGCACCGAACGGCGCCTTGACGGTATGCGGCTTGCGCGCGACATCAGGGGGCGTGATGGAAGCGGGGGTATCGGTCATCGCGGTGTCCTTCGCGGCCAGCTTGTCCCAGAGGAAGCGGTAGGTCAGCGCCCACACGTGCGCGCTCTGCGCGTTGGTGGCGCCGGCACCGTGACCGCCTTCGGTGTTCTCGTAGTAGCGGACGTCCTTGCCGGCGTCGAGCATCTTCGCCGCCATCTTGCGCGCATGGCCGGGATGCACGCGGTCGTCGCGGGTGGTGGTCCAGATGAAGGTCGGCGGGTAGTCCTTGGCCGGATCGAACAGGTGGTAGGCCGAAAAGTCCTTGATGAATTCCCAGTCGGCGGTGTCCGGATCGCCGTATTCGGCCATCCACGAGGCGCCTGCCAACAGGTGGCTGTAGCGCTTCATGTCCAGCAGCGGCACCTGGATCACGATGGCGCCGAACAGCTCCGGATACTGCGTGAGCATGTTGCCGGCGAGCAGGCCGCCGTTGCTGCCGCCCATCGCGCCCAGGTGCCGGGGCGAGGTGATACCGCGCGCGACCAGGTCCTGCGCCACCGCGGCGAAGTCCTCGTAGGCCTTGTGCCGGTTCTGCTTGAGCGCGGCCTGGTGCCAGCGCGGGCCGTACTCGCCGCCGCCGCGGATGTTGGCGACCACGAACACGCCGCCCTTCTCCATCCAGCCCTTGCCGGCGGTGCCGTTGTACGAAGGCGTGAGCGACACCTCGAAACCGCCGTAGCCGTACAACAGGGTCGGCGCCTTGCCGTCCAGCGCCAGGTCCTTGCGATGAACGATGAAATACGGCACGCGGGTGCCGTCCTTGCTGGTGGCGAAATGCTGTTCGGAAACGAGCCCTTCGGCGTCGAAGAACACCGGCATCGACTTGAGCCGTTCCGGCGCCTTGCCTATTTCCGCCAGCGACAACGTCGTCGGGGACAGGTAGTTGGTCGCGGTCAGCCACACCGCGTCGCTCTCGTCGCTGTCGACCGCGCGCACGCCGAGGGTGCCGATGTCGGGCGCGCCGGCGAACTCCGACGCCGTCCAGCCTTCGGCGCCCGGCGTCAGCACGCTCAGGCGGTTCTTGACGTCGTCGAGCACGTTCAGCACCAGGTGCGACTTCGTCCAGGTATAGCCTTCCAGCGAGGTGGTGTCGGTGGGCCGGAACAGCACCTCGAACTCGCGCTTGCCTCCCATGTATTCGTCGAAGTTCGCGGCCAACAGCGAGCCGGCCGGATACTCGTTGCCGCCGGCCGCCATCGGCTCGCGCAGCTGCAGCAGCAGCCAGTCCTTGTGCACCGACTTGCCGGCGGAGTTGGGCGCATCGACCCTGGCCAGCTTTCCGTCGTCGCCCAGCAGGTAGAGCTCGTCGTTGTAGAACGCGAGCGTGCGGCTGACGAAGTTGCGCTCGTAGCCGGGCGTGTCGTCGTGGTAGCCGGCGATGTACATGTCGTCCGGCCTGCCTTCGTACACCGTGGTCGCCGATTCGAACGGCGTGCCGCGCTTCCAGGTCTTGACGATGCGCGGGTAGCCCGACGAGGTCATCGAACCTTCGCCGAAGTCGGTGAAGACGAACACGGTGTCGCGGTCGATCCAGCCCAGGCCGCCCTTCGCCTCCGGGCGGTAGAAGCCGCCCTCGACCCACTGCTTCTTCGACAGGTCGAACTCGCGGGTGACATCGGCGTCGGCGCCACCGCGCGACAGCGCGACCAGGCAGCGCTCATAGGCCGGCTTGAGGCAGTCGGCGCCGTGCCAGACCCAGTTCTCGCCCTCGGCCCTGTTCAGGGCATCGAGGTCGATCACGGTTTCCCACGCCGGCTCGGCCTTGCGGTATTCGTCCAGCGTGGTCCGGCGCCACAGGCCTCGCTCGTGCCGGGCGTCCTTCCAGAAGTTGTAGTAGTAGTCGCCGATCTTCGAGACGTCCGGGATCTTGGCGTCGGAATCGAGGATGGCCAGCACCTCGGACTTCAGCGTGGCGAATTCCGGGCCGGCGGCGAGTTCGGCATCGGTGCGCGCGTTCGGCGCGCGGGCCCAGTCCAGGGCCTTGTCGCCGGTGACGTCCTCGAGCCAAAGGTAGGGATCGACCACGTTGCTGGATTCCTTCTGCTGGGCGACGGCGGCGGGGATGGCCAGGGCGAGGATCGCAGAGGCGATCAGGGCGCGGCCGGCTTGCGACGGCTTGCTGGAGGACATGCGAACTCCGTGAATGCGGCGGTGGCAATTGGCGGGCCAGCTTACCGGCTTCCGTTCCGCGATTCGCATCCCATGAGATGGGGACGGCGCAGCCTCGGGTCAACCAAAGGAGGAGCGCCCGCCATGACCCCCATTACCGCCATCCGCAACGAACGTCCCGACCCGCGACTGGCCGCGATCCTGCGCCGGACGGCCATTGCCGGCGCCGGCCTGGTGCTCGCGCTGCCCGCGGCCCGCGGCTACAACCCCTGGATCGGTGCCATGCCGCTGTGGCTGCTGGCCATGCCGCTGGCGAGCCTGTGGGCCCTGCAGGGTTTCCGCCTGCCGCGGGTGGCGCCGGCCGGCACCCGGCTTTCCGCCGCACCGCGCCGCAGGCGCCGCCCGCAGGCGCGTCGCCGCCGTCAGTATCCGGCCGCGTCCAGGGCCCTGGCGGCTTCCTCGCGCCCGAGCGCGATCAGCTCGGCGGCGCGCCAGAACTCGTAGAACTGGCTGGCATCGCGCGGGATCCGCACTTCCACGCCGGGCGGATCCAGTGCCAGTTGCACGCGCGCGAGCCGCGCCTGCATGGTATCCAGGGACGCGGTCATCAATTCGATGAAACCCAGCCGCGTGCCGCTTGCGCCCTCGCCGCCGTCCTGGTCGCGCCGCGCGCGGCGCAGCGGCCACCAGCGCGAACCGGTGTCGGCACTGGCATCGGTATCGGTGGAAGCCTGCTGATCCTGCTCGCGCGGCGGGCCGTTGAGGTCCACCGCCACCACGATATCGGCATCGGCCATGCGCATCGCGGTCAGGGGCAAGGGCGCGAGAAGGCCGCCATCGACCAGCGCGCGACCATTGACCACGTGCGGCGTGAACACGCCGGGAATCGCGAACGAAGCACGCAAGGCGTCCCACAGGTCGCCCTGGCGCAGCCACATCTCGCGATGGTGCTCGAGGTCGACCGCCACGGCGGTGAAATCGATCGGCAGTTCCTCGATCCGGGGCGACCCGCAGACCTCGCGCAGCGCCGCGACGAGTCGTTTTCCGGTGAACAGCGAAGCCCGACCCCAGCCCGGATCCAGCAGACGCAGCATCGCGTTGCGGTCCATGCCCAGCAACCAGTCGCGATAGGCCCCGAGCTGGCCGGCCGCATGCAGGCCACCGACCAGGGCGCCGATGGAGGTGCCGGCGATCGCGACGATCTCCAGCCCGCGCTCCTCCAGCACTTCGATCACGCCGATCTGGGCCAGGCCGCGGGCGCCGCCCGACCCGAGTACCAGGCCGATCCGCGGCTTGCGGCCTTCGTCCACGGGTTCAGCGCTCGTAGTTGGACAGGGCCAGCTGCAGCAGCGCGCGTGCCTGCTCGCGCAGCGACGCCGGCTCGACGACTTCGGCGTCCGCGCCGTAGTGCAGCACGTCCATCAGCAACTCGCGCGCGTTGCTGTAGGGCACCTTGAGTTCGTAGCGCCCGTCGGGCAGGTGGCGGCCCTGCTGCTGCGAATGCCACTGTTCGTCGGCGACCCAGCGTGCGGCGCGTTCGTTGAACACGATGGTCGCCCAGCCCTTCGGCGCGCCGGAGAAGATCCCGTAGCTGCCCGCCAGGTGCTCGTTGAGCGTGGCCTCGTCGATGTCGCGCGCCACCTCGTCGAGCATGCGCGCGCCGCTGATTCGGTCGACCGAGAAGCTGCGCAGCGCCTCGCGCTCGTTGTCCCAGGCGTCCAGGTACCAGTTGTCGCGGTAATGGGTGATGCGTTGCGGCGACACCGTGCGCCGGGTCTTCTCGCCGGTGGAGCGGGCGCGGTACTCGAACGCGAGCTGGCAGCGCTCCAGCACCGCCGAACACACGATGCGGAACGCGGCCTCGTCCATGCGCCTGGTGCGGTGCGGGATCACCCGCACCCGTTCGACCGGCCAGCGCTTGGGCGCGCCGTCGCGGGCGTGCGAATGTTCGTCCAGCAGCTTCTCGATGCGCTGCTGCAGCGGCGCCAGCGCGCTCGACAACAGCCCGCCGCCGCTGCGCGCGAGCAATTGCTGCGCCGCGAGCAGGGCGTGCAATTCTTCGGAATTCAGCCACAGGCCGGGCAGTTCGAAACGGTTGGCCTCGTCCGGGTCGTAGCGGAAACCGGCTTCGCCGTCGCCGATCACCGGCGCCATCAGCGCATCGCGCAGGAAGGCCAGGTCGCGATAGACGGTCGCGCGCGAGCAACCCAGTTCGTCCTGCAGCCGCGGTACGGTCACCGGATAACGGGCGACCCGGAGGATGCGATGCAGGGCGATGATGCGTTCGTAACGGTCCATGGGCCGATTATGGCGCGCCCCGGGGCCGCCGTGCACAATGGCCGGATGCGCGAGCCCCTGCTCAACACCTCGCCCTCCCCGGGGGACGAAGTGCAGACCACCACCTGCTACATGTGCGCCTGCCGCTGCGGCATCAAGGTGTGGCTGTCGGACGGGAAAATCAGGTACATCCAGGGCAACCCGGCCCACCCGGTCAACCGGGGCGTGCTGTGCGCCAAGGGTTCGGCCGGGATCATGCAGCACTACTCCCCGGCGCGGCTGGAGAAGCCCCTGCTGCGGGTGGGCGAGCGCGGCAGCGGCGAGTTCCGGGAAATCGAATGGGACGAGGCCATGGAGATCGCCCGCTCCTGGCTGGCGCCAATCCGCGAGCGCAACCCGGACGAGCTGGCCTTCTTCACCGGCCGCGACCAGTCGCAGGCGCTCACCGGCTGGTGGGCGCAGCAGTTCGGCACCATCAACTACGCCGCCCATGGCGGTTTCTGCTCGGTCAACATGGCCGCGGGCGGCCTGTACACCCTGGGCGGCTCGTTCTGGGAGTTCGGCGAACCGGACTGGGACCACACGCAGTACCTGATGCTCTGGGGCGTGGCCGAGGACCACGATTCCAACCCGATCAAGCTCGGCCTGGGCAAGCTAAAGGCACGGGGCGCCAAGATCGTGGCGGTGAACCCGGTGCGCAGCGGCTACGGCGCGATCGCCGACGAATGGATCGGCATCCGCCCCGGTACCGACGGCCTGTTCGCCTTCGCCCTGATCCACGAACTGCTGCGCAGCGACCGCATCGACCTCGACTTCCTGGTGCGCTACGCCAATGCGCACTGGCTGGTGGTGCGCAACCCCGGCGGCGCCGACGACGGCCTGTTCGCACGCGACGCCGAAGGCAACGTCCTGTGCTGGAACCGCGACCCCCTTCTCCCGCCCGCGGGCGAAGGTGCCCCGCGCAGCGGGGCGGATGAGGGCCGCCCTTCTCCGGCAGACGCCATCGACATCTCCCCCGCCGTAGTCGGCGAGTACACCCTCCCCGACGGCCGCCGCGCCGTGCCGGTGTTCCAGCTCCTGGCCGAACGCTATCTCGATCCGCAGTACTCGCCGGACGCCGTGAGCGAACGCTGCGGCATCCCCGCCGACACCATCCGCCGCATCGCACGCGAGCTGGCGCAGGCCGCCTTCGACAGCAAGCTGTCCTTGCCCGTCGCCTGGACCGACGCCTGGGGCCGCGAGCACGCCGAGATGATCGGCCGGCCTGTGGCCATGCACGCGATGCGCGGCATCAGCGCGCACAGCAACGGTTTCCATACCTGCCGCGCATTGCACGTGCTGCAGATGCTGCTCGGCGCGGTGGACGCGCCCGGTTCGTTCCGTTACCAGCCGCCCTACCCCAAGCCGATCCCCCTGCCCAACCGCCCGGGCAAAACGCGCAAGGCCGACGGCACGCTGGACGCCGGCCCGCTGGGTTACGTGCACGGGCCGGAAGACCTGCTGGTGGATGCCGATGGCAACCCGCGCCGCATCGACCACGCCTTCTCCTGGTCCTACCCGCTGGCCGCGCACGGGATGATGCATACGGTGCTGCGCAACGCGCATGCCGGCAGCCTGCCCGGCAGCAGCGGACCTCGCATCGATACCTTGTTCATGTTCATGGCCAACATGGGCTGGAACTCGGCGATGAACACCCGCGAGACGCTGCACTGGCTGACCGACAAGGACGCTGGCGGCGAGTACCGCATTCCGCGCATCATCTATTCCGACGCTTACGCATCGGAGATGGTGGCCTACGCCGACCTGGTGTTGCCGGACACGACCTACCTGGAACGTTTCGACGCGATCAGCCTGCTGGACCGGCCGATCTCCGATGCCGACGGCGTCGCCGACGCGATCCGCCATCCGGTGCTCGATTCCGCGAAGCAGTCACCGGGCCGCGACGTGCGCGGCTTCCAGTCGGTGCTGCTCGATCTTGGCGCACGCCTCGGCCTCCCCGGGATGGTGCATGCCGATGGTTCGCCGAAATACCGCGACTACGCCGACTACATCGTGCGCCACGAGCGCGCGCCCGGCGTCGGCCTGCTGGCCGGCTGGCGCGGCGCGGAAGGCAACGAACATGGCAAGGGCGCGCCGAATCCCGCGCAGCTTGACGCCTACATCGCCAACGGCAACTTCTGGCGCGAGGAAATCCCGGAGCACGCGCGCTATTACAAGATGGCCAACCGCGGCTACCTGGAATGGGCGCAGCGCTTCGGCTTCGTCGGCTCGACCGCGCCGATCGTGCTGCAGTTGTATGCCGAGCCGCTGCAGAAGTTCCGCCTGGCGGCGCAGGGCCACGGCGCCGTGCAGCCGCCGGAACGCGACCGCGCGCGGGTCGCGCAGTATTTCGATCCGCTGCCGCTGTGGTACGAGCCGTTCGAGCACGACCAGACCAGCCGCGACGCGTTCCCGCTCAATGCGGTCACCCAGCGGCCGATGTTCATGTACCACGCCTGGGGCTCGCAGAACGCGTGGCTGCGGCAGATCGCCACCCGCAACTTCCTGTACCTGGACCCCGGCACCGGTGCCCGGCACGGCATCGCCGACGAGGACTGGATCGAAGTGACCTCGCACCACGGCACCATCACCGTGCAGGCGAAGTTCGCCGCCAACGTGCAGCCCGACACGGTGTGGACCTGGAACGCGATCGGCAAGCGCAAGCGCGCCTGGCGCCTGGCCAAGGACGCGCCGGAGTCGAAGCAGGGCTTCCTGCTCAACCACCTGATTTCCGACGTCACGCCAAAGGGCGATTACGCCAATGCCGACCCGGTGACCGGCCAGGCCGCGTGGTTCGACCTGCGCGTGTCCATCCGCAAGGCCGTGGACGCATCGGTGGGCGAAAGCGAGCCGCAGCTGCCGGAACTGGCCTACGCCGAGGCCGACGAACGTCCGCTGCGCTACGGCGCGCGCTTTCGCCACCAGGAGCATGACCGATGACCGCGCTGCCGGCCCCGCCCAAGGTCAAGCTCGGCCTGGTGATCGACCTGGACACCTGCGTCGGTTGCCACGCCTGCGCGGTGAGCTGCAAGGAATGGAACAGCGGCGGTATCGCGGGGCCGTTGACGGATACGGATCCCTACGGGAAGGAGCCGGAGGGGGTCTGGTTCAATCGGGTGCATAGCTATGAGGTCGCGGGGACCGGGGACCGGGGACCAGGGACCGAAGTGCAGCCTGCGATGACCCTGCATTTCCCGCGGTCGTGTCTGCATTGCGAAACGCCGGCGTGCGTGACCGTGTGTCCGACGGGTGCGAGTTACAAGCGCGCCGAGGACGGCATCGTGCTGGTCGACGAGGACAAGTGCATCGGCTGCAAGCTGTGCAGCTGGGCCTGCCCGTACGGCGCGCGCGAGTACAGCGAAGTCGAAGGGGTGATGAAGAAGTGCACCCTGTGCGTGGACCGCATCTACAACCAGAACCTCGACGAATCCGAGCGCCAGCCGGCCTGCGTGCAGGCCTGTCCCAGCCGCGCCCGCCACTTCGGCGACCTCAACGACCCGGAATCGGACGTGTCGAAGCTGGTCGCCGCGCGCGGCGGCATCGACCTGATGCCGCAGCTGGGCTACCAGCCGACCAACAAGTACCTGCCGCCCCGCCCCCGCCGCGCCGGTAACGAGGACTCCGACCGTGGGAGCGGCGGAAGCCGCGACCTTGGCAACACTTCGCCACTGAAGTGGCTCGACCGGATCCTCAATCGCTGACGCGATCGCGGTTGCCGCCGCTCCTACGGAACTCGCCATGCATCCCGCACTCTCCGTCATCTTCTTCACCACCCTGTCCGGCGCCGGCTACGGCCTGCTGGCATGGCTGGCGATCGCATCGCTGGGCGACGGCCTGTGGGGCGAACTGCGGATGGCGGCGACGCTGCTCGCGCTGGTCCTGGCCAGCGCCGGCCTGCTGGCATCGTTCTGGCACCTGGGCAAGCCGTTGCGTGCCTGGCGCGCGTTCTCGCAGTGGCGCACGTCGTGGCTGTCGCGCGAGGGCGTGGCCGCGGTCGTGACCTACGCGCCGGCATTGCTGTTCGCCGCCGGCATCGGCGGGGATGCCATGGCCGTCGTGTTGCTGCTTTGCGCGCTGGCAACGGTGGCATGCACGGCAATGATCTACGCCTCGCTCAAGCCGATCCCGGCCTGGCGCCACGGCCTGGTGTTGCCGGTGTACTTCGGCTTCGCGCTGCTGTGTGGCGGCCTGCTGCTCGCGGCCATGGTGGCAGGCCAGACGAGCGCTGCGCCAACTCCACTGGTGGCCCAGGGGGCGATCTTCCTCGCAGCGCTGATGGGTGCGCTCAAGCTGCGTTACTGGCGCGGCATCGACGGCGGCACCCTGCCCGCCACGCGCGGCGACGCCGTCGGCCTGCCCGGCCGCGACGTGGGCGTGTTCGAACGCCCGCACACCGAAGCCAACTACCTCACCCGTGAGATGGCCTTCGTGGTGGCGCGCGAACATGCGACCCGGCTGCGCGGGCTGGCGCTGGTGCTGTTCGCGGTGCTGCCGATCCTGGCGGTGTTCGCCATCGGCCGCATCGGCGATGTGCCGCCGGCGGCCTGGCTATGGCTTGCGGCGCTGGCCGCGCTGGCCGGCGCGTTCCTCGAGCGCTGGCTGTTCTTCGCCCAGGCGCGGCACATGGTGACGCTCTACTACTAGAGAAACGCTCCCGCGCCGGACTCGAGCAGCTGGCGGGCGACTTCGCGTCCCAGGGCTTCGGGATCGGCCGCGGGGCCATCGGCCGTCGCGCGCACGTGGCTGCCGTCGGTGGCGGATCCGACGAGGCCCTCCAGGTGCAGTCCGGAACCCGCCAGGCGCGCGAACCCGGCCACCGGCACATGGCAGCTGCCGTGCAGCGCGCGGTTCATCGCCCGCTCGGCTTCCACGCAGGTGCGGGTCGGGGCGTCGTCCAGCGCCTTGCACAGTGCCGCGATCGCATCGTCGCGGTCGCGGCATTCGATCGCGATCGCGCCCTGCGCGGGCGCGGGCAGCCATTCCGGCGCGTCCAGGCGCGCGCGGATGCGCGAATCGAAGCCCAGTCGCCGCAATCCGGCGCAGGCCAGGACGATGGCGTCGTAGTCGCCGGCGTCCAGCTTGGCCAGCCGGGTGTTGACGTTGCCGCGCAGGTCGAGCAGTTCCAGGTCCGGTCGACGTGCGCGCAACTGCGCTTGGCGGCGCAGCGACGAGGTGCCGACACGCGCGCCCTGCGGCAGGGCGTCGATGTCCCCGTAGCGGTTGCTGACGAACGCGTCGGCATGGTCGGCGCGGGCCAGGATCGCCGGCAGCGCGAAGCCCGGCTCCAGCTCCATTGGCACGTCCTTGAGCGAGTGCACGGCGCAGTCGGCTTCGCCGCGCTGCATCGCCACTTCGAGCTCCTTGAGGAACAGGCCCTTGCCGCCGATCGCAGCCAGCGAGCGGTCCAGGACCTGGTCGCCGCGGGTGCTCATCGGCACCAGCTCGACCTCGAGTCCCGGATGCACCTCGCGCAGGCGGGTGGCGACGTGTTCGGTCTGCCAGAGGGCGAGCGGGCTTTTGCGGGTGGCGATGCGGAGCTTGGGCATGGCGGAATTATCCGCTATCGCGGCTTCCGCCGCTCCCACGGGCCCTACACGATGCGCAGCTGGGTGCGGAGCTGGGGCAGGCAGCGGCGGCTGACTTCGAGGGGATGCTCGCCGTGGCGGAGCACGGCGTGGACGTGGCCGTCGCCGTCGCGGCGCAGCTCCATCAGTTCATGGCGGGCGACCAGGCAGTTGCGGTGGATGCGCACGAAGCGCTCGCCGAACTCGTCCTCCAGCGATTTCAGGGATTCCTCGATCAGGTCGCGGCCGCGCGCGTGGTACACGACCACGTATTTGTCCTCGGCCTGCAGGTAATGCACTTCCTCGACCGGGATCAGGCGCAGGCTGCCGCCTAGCCGCGCGCACAGATGGGTGCGCTCGGCACCTCCGGCCGCTTCCGCGTGCTGGCGGCCGGCGGCAAAGGTGCGCACCCGCTCCAGCGCAGCGGCCAGGCGTTCGGGACGCACCGGCTTGACCAGGTAGTCGATCGCCTGGGCTTCGAACGCGGACAGCGCGTGCGCATCGAACGCGGTACAGAACACGACCGCGGGGCGCGGCTCGAACGCGGCCAGGTGACGTGCAACCTCCAGCCCGTCGACGCCCGGCATCGCGATGTCGAGCAACACCAGGTCCGGATCGTGCGCCGCGCAGGCACGCAAGGCATCGAGCCCATCGCCGGCCTCGGCGACGATGTCGACATCGGCGACGTCCGCAAGCAGCTGCCGCAGGCGGTCGCGGGCAATGGGTTCGTCGTCGACGAGGATGACCTTCATGTCGTTGCGTCCGGCATCACCGGAACCCGGATCTCGCAACGATAGTAGCCTTCCTCGTGACGCGCCGTCAGGCCGGCGCGCGCGCCGAATGCATAGGCCAGGCGGTCGCCGATGCTGCGTTGTGCGTGCCGCGCGCCACTGCCGTCGTCGCCCTTGCGCGGCGCCGGCGCGGGATTGCCGATGGAGATGCGCAGCAGGCCGTCGTGCACCGCGAGGGAGATCTCCACGGTCCCGCCCTGCTGCAACCTGGCAACGCCGTGCAGCACCGCGTTCTCGACCAGCGGCTGCAGCACCAGGCGCGGCAGCGGCGCGTCCCATGGCAAAGGCTCTTCGCGCTGCCACTCCACCTGCAACCGTTCACCCAGGCGCAGGCCTTCGATCGCGAGGTAGCGCTCGGCCAACTCCACTTCCTCGCGGAGGCTGGAGTCGGATTCACCCGCGCCCAGCGCGGCCCGGAACAAGTCGGACAGGTCCAGCAGTGCCTGTTCGGCGACGACCGGGTCGCGACGCACCAGGCCGACGATGGCGTTGAGGCTGTTGAACAGGAAGTGCGGACGGATCCGCGCCTGCAGAGCATCGGCCTGCGCGCGCGCGCTGGCGCGCACCTGCGCCTGCCAGCCATCGATGGCATACAGGTAGCGCAGTACCACCGCGGTAATCAGGGCCGAGAGCGCGGCGCTGCCGAAAGCAAAGCGGGCAATGCCCACGTCCGCCGGCACCAGCGCATAGCCGAGCAGGGCGTCGACCTGGTACAGCATGGCCGCCCCGGCCAGCGCGACCAGCGATGCCGCGGCGATCGCCACGACCGAGCCGAGCACGACCGGCAACCGCGACAACGGCGCGCGCGACGCGCACAGCAATACCGAAATGGTCATCGCCAGCCACAGCGCGAACCCGCTCGCCGACAGGAAACGCCCTGTGCTCCACTCCGCCCCGCCGTCGGGCGCGAACGCCACCACCAGCACCGCCAGCTCGGCCACGCCGAACATCGTCGCCAGCCGCGGCAGCCGGCAGAGATCCGGAAGCCAGGGTTCGTCGGGCGCGCGGGCGTCGTGGCGCATGCGTCAGCCGCTGGCGAACCGCTGGTCGAGCCAGTCGCCGAGGTCCCGGATCTCCGCCGCGCAGACCGCATGGCCCATTTCGTAGGCGTGCCAGTCCACCGCGAACCCCAGCCCGCGCAGCACTTCCGCGCTGCGTTCGCCGGCAACGAACGGCACCACGGGGTCCAGTTCGCCGTGGGCCATGAACAATGGCTGCCGGTTCGCGCCCGGCTGCAGGTCGTCGCGTGCCTGCGGCGCCATCGGCAGGTAGGTCGACAACGCCACCAGTCCGGCCAGCGGAACGCTGCGGCGCAAGCCGGCGGCCAGGGTGATCGCGCCGCCCTGGGAGAAACCGGCAAGGATCAGCCGTTCCGGTCCGATGCCGCGTCGGGCTTCGCGCGCGATCAATGCCTCCACCTGGGCGATCGACTCGATCACGCCCTCGCCGTCGGCGCGGTCGCCACCGGCGAGTTCGTCGGCGCTGAAGTTGCGGATGTCGTACCAGGCACGCATGCGCATGCCGTTATTGATCGTGACCGCGCGCATCGGCGCGTGCGGGAACACGAAGCGCAACCCCGGCCAGCCCAGGCGCACCAGCTCCGGCACGATCGGCTCGAAGTCGTGGCCGTCGGCACCCAGGCCGTGCAGCCACAGCACGGTCCATTCCGGCGAAGGGCCGGTTTCGTGTTCGACGGTCTCGAGCAAGGCGGTGGCGTCCATGGCGGCATTGTATGGGCACCGCCATTGTGGCCGGAAAAGCGCGGCGACGGTTACCTGGCCGGCTCGGGCCCGAGCTTGAAGCGGCACACGTGGCCGCCGCGGACGATGCACTCCATGTGGTGCACGCGGCGGCCCGTGGCCTTCTCCATGTAGGCCAGGTCGAACTTGCAGACCTGCGGGTGCTGGCGCGCCAGGCCATGGAAGACGCAGTTGAAGGCCTCCACCTGCCAATCGTCGCCGTGGCGCGCGGGCACCGCTTCATAGCCCATCGCGTCCAGGCGCTGGGCCAGCGCGCGGGCGAGCGCCTCGCCACTTTCGGCTTGCAGCGGCGCCTGTGTCGCGGCCACCGTGGCGCCCAGTTCCTGCAACAGCGCGCCCACTTCCGCCTCGCCCATGCGCGCGTGCAGCTGCGAAACCAGGGCCGCGGCGATCGCGCCATAGTTGCGCGGGAACAACTCGCGCCCCTCGGCGGTAAGGCCGTAGCGCGCCTGCGGCCTGCCGCCGGTGGGGCGAGGTTGGAGCCGCTCCACCAGCCCGCGCACGGTGAGCACGGTCAGGTGCTGGCGCACCGCGTTGTGGCTGATGCGCAGCCGCTCGCACAACTCCTCGACACCCGCGCCCTCGCGGGCGAACAGCAGCTGCCGGAGCAGCCGCTGCTGGGTATCGCCGAACTGTGCGAGTCCGTGCGCCATGCTCAACTGGCCTTGTCGGGGAACTGCCTGGCGATGGCGCCGGCCAGCGCGTCGGCGATCATGTCCATGTGCGACTGCATTGCGGTCCATTCGGCCGCTTCGCCTTCGGTGTCGCCGGCCAGGATCAGGTTGATCTGCTGCGAATGGTGCGCACCGTGCGCCAGCAGCATTGCGCGCACGCCGTCCTCGGGCAGGTTCGGGTTGGCGCCGGCAAGGAACTTCGCGATCTCGCCCGCGTTGTTGCCCAGGTCGGTCATGGCCTTGCTGGCCGCGGCTTCGTTGCCGTCGGCGCGGGCGTCGTTCAGGGCCTTCACCGCGTCCCAGTGGCCGGCGAGCAGGTTGAGCATGCCGTCGCCGGCGGCGTCGCCGTAGAAACCGGCCACCGCACCCGCGATCTGCTTGGCGTTCTCCACCACCGCATCCGCCGCCGCCTTGGCATCGTTCTCGTTGCCGGCCTTGACGGCCAGCGCGTAGTCGCGGGCGTGGACGATATGTCCATGCCAGAGGTCGCGCATGGCGGCCTGCAGCTGCGGTGCAGCGACTTCGGCGGTGGCGTCGGACGCGGCGGCGTCGGTCGCGGCCGGCGACTCCTGCATGGCTTCATCGGCAGTGGCGTAGGCCTCGGCCGCAGGGGCAGCCTGGTTGCAGCCGGCAACCAGCGCCAGGGTCACGGCCAGGCCGAGGGGTTTGAGTGAAATCGACATCGAAAGGCTCCCGGGTACGTCGCGGAGCGCGACCGGCACAGCCTGGCCTTTCTGCGAGTCTACGCCAGAATGACATGTGTAAAGCCGTTGGAACAAGGGCGCTTACGGGCTTGGCATACTGTCTGCATGCTCATGAGGAAAGACAAAATGGCGACCTGGATCACCACCGCCATCCCGCTGATCCCGGAAGTGATCCGGCTGGCCACGCCGTATTTCTCGAAGAAGCCGGCCGATGGACTGAACCTGCCGGCCTCCGTCGCCGAGCTGCAGGATTCGGCCCGCACCAACGCCGAGGCAATCACGAAGAACGCCGAGGCGCTGGAAACCTTCGCCGCGAACACGCAGAAGTACATCGAGGCCTTGCAGACCAGCGTGGTGTCGCTGCGCAAGGAGCTCGCGGTCGCAAGGACGGTGGCGGTAGTGGCCGCGACCGCCGCGGCACTGTCGTTCTGCCTGGCAGCCTATGCGCTGGCGGCGGGATAGCAGGCGCATGTGCCTGGTTGCCCTCGGCCTGCAGCAGCATCCCGCCTGTCCGCTGGTGCTGGTCGCCAACCGCGACGAGCTGCACGCGCGGCCGACGGCGGCGGCGGGCGTCGATCCCGACCTGCCGGACCTGTATGGCGGCCGCGACCTGGTGCAGGGCGGCGGATGGCTGATGGTGTCGCGACGCGGGCGGCTGGCTGCCGTGACCAATGTGCGGGTGCAGCCCCTGGGTGCGAGCCATCCGCGCTCGCGTGGCGCACTGGTGCGCGATTTCGTGTCCGGCGCCAGCGATGTGGATGCATTCCTGGATGCGGTGGCGCCCGTCGCCGGCGAGCATGGGCCGTTCAACCTGGTGTTGTGGGACGGCCAGGCGATGGAATATGCAGGCAACCATCCACGCTTTGCCCGGCATCCGGTCGCGCCGGGCCTGCACGCCGTCTCCAACGGCCCGTTCGATGCGCCGTGGCCCAAGAGCAACTTCGCCAGCCGGGCCCTGGCGAGCTGGATGAAGAACGGCCTGCCCGCCGATGCGCGCAATGCGGACATCTCGCCCCTGCTGATGGCGCTCGCCGACGACACGCCGGCGCACGACGCGGACCTGCCCGACACGGGTGTCGGCCCCGAACTGGAGCGCCGCCTCTCCCCACCATTCGTGCGCGATCCGGTCTACGGCACGCGCTGCAGCTCGATCGTGCTGGTGCAGGCGCACGGCATCCGTTTCGTCGAGCGCAGGTTCGGCGCCGATGGCGCGGTGCTGGGCACCAGCGATGCCTGGATCGAGGTGGGTAGCTCCTGATCCGCTATTCCTGGTCCAGATAACGGATCTGTGTCGCGCCGCCGCTCTGCAGGATCAATCCCGTCCGTGCCTCGGGGATCAGCACAGCCACGGGATGCGAGGTATTGGCCCGGTAGCGCCACGCAACGCCCGCCGAAAGATCGACCAGCTCGATCCTGCCGCGGGTGGATTCGTTGCCGGCCAGCACCAGCCACGGCACGCCGGGCGTGTACGAAGCCCAGTGCACGGCCTGCAGACTGATCGGGTAGCTGCGCTCGCGGCGCCAGTCGCGCGTATTCCATTGCACGACCTCGGCCTGTTCGCCGGCGATCTTCGGCGACAGGTCGCGCCGTTGCGCTTCCGGCAGCCAGTGCACGCTGACCAGGCGCTCGCTGTTGTCGCGCAGCATTACCGCCAGGACGTCCGTGCGCGGCTCCTTGCCATGGGTATGAGCTCGACTGACGACATCCAGGCGTGCGGATTCGTCCTGCACCACCAACCGCAACAACAGCAGCTCGCCGTTGCTGCTGCCCACGGCGACCAGGTTCGAGCCCGGATCCATGCCGAGCGCGGTGACGCCGCCTTCCACGCGCAACGGCTCACCGACGATCGCGCGCCTGGAATGATCGTAGATGCGCAACTCGTCGTAGCTGGACAGCAGGTAATGGCCCGACACCGGAGCGGCGAGCAACGGTCCGCCCGACCATTCGCCCGGCACTGCCAGCAACAGGTCGCCGGTGCGTGCGTCCCAGACCTTGGGAACGCCTTCCGGATCCGTGCCCATCACGTTGGAGCCGACCGAACTGGTCAGGACGATGCCGTCGGCGGCGCCGAAGGCGATGTGCTCGATGCGGTAGGTGTGCGCCTGGCGCGTGATCCGCGCGTCGGGCTGCGATGCATCCCACAGCTCCAGGCGCCCGCTGTCGCGGCCGACGGCAAGGATCTTGAGCGTCGGATCGTAGGCGACCGCGGTGGCGTCGTCGTCCATGCGGCGATTCAGGTCGACGAAACCCTGGGTGAAGCCTGGATGGACGCCCGTGGGGCGCAACTGCTTCCACCACGCGCCCGCCGCCATCACGGCCAGCGCGATGGCGATGGCCGCGAGGATGGCCCAGGGGCGCGCGTGCATGCGGCCTACTTGCTGGAAACAGGGGCGACGCCTGGCGATGCGGCCAGCCGTTCGCGAACCGCGGCTTCGAGCGAGCGCAGTCCCCAGGCACGGCCCGTGGCGATGGCCTCTTCGACCGGCACGCCTTCGATCCACGCTGCGCGCAGCGCGGCCATCGCGCCGACCCTGTTGCCGCTGGCGCAATGCACGAGCACGGGCGCTTGCGCACCGGCCAGCAGGCGGTCGAAGGCTTCGACGTTGGCGCGGGTCAACGCATCCGGTCCGGAGATGGGCAGGTTGTCGTAGCCGATGCCGGCGGCCTGCATTGCGGCGGCCTCATCGAACTCCGGGGTCTCGCCGTCCTGCGCGAGGTCGATGACGTGGCGGATGCCCGCGGCCTCGAGTTTGGCGATGTCGCCCTGGGAGATACGTCCGGAAGTGTAGATGCCGCCCCCTGGATTGGCGGCATTCATCAGGTCGAGCCCGGCCGGATCGCCCGCATGGACGGCGAGGGCGAAGAGGCATGCGGCGATCGTACCTATGGTCATGGGGACGATTCGCGGGTTCATTTCCCCTCCTGGCTGCGTACCTGGAACTGGATGACTTGGCCCACCACCTACCGAAAAGCTGGCGCACCTAACTGATATACCGGGAATTCTAGGGAAAAACGAAGAAGTCGGGGTACGCGATCCGACTCACTTTTCGAGAGCCTGGACTGATGCGAAGCCAGAAGCGGCATCAGCGGCAAGGGCATCGGTTTGCTCGGCAGGCATCGGCCATCTTCTTACGCAACCATCTTAGCCCTAAGGACGCTTTACAAGCGTGTTCTCCAAGTGTGCACGCATGATCACAAGGCCCGGGCCTCCCATCTGTCCAAGGTACTGCACATACGGCTCGACACGCGCCAGCAACCGCAGTCCGCGCTGCTCGAAAGCGCGGCAATCGAAGTACGGCGAGATATTGTCCCGATACAGCTCAACGCTTTGAGCGAAGTAGCCCAGCACCTTGACATAGCTCTGCAGCGTTGTCCGAAAGACCTGCTCGCCGGAACTAGGCAGGGAACTCGCACCATTCAGCACGTCGCCCAAGGTGACATCGGATGTTAGGTGCTGTGCCTCCATTGCTTCCAGGTCGCGTCCGATCTCGATCAACATCCGCACGTGCTTGTCTTTGAGGTCGCCTTGAGCGACCTGTTCGAGCTGGTGATTCTGCATCAGCAGCGTAAGCACCAGCCCAGCGACCGTCAGAAACGCCAGTAGCGGGCCAGCGGTCCCGCCGAAGTAGGTGCCAAACGAAGTCCAATCATCGATGGTGATTGCAGTGAACGGCTTGCCGAGTGCATTGAAGTAGATCCATCCCGTGCCGGCGATTATGACAAGCGCCACGAGTACGAAGATCAACGCGATCCACTTCATATGCATCCCTCTTCGGCCCGCACGGCAGCAAACTGATCGCGGCCATAGCGGTCAGCCATTGACGCTACAGCCTTGGAAGGCCAGCAGCACGAATCGCCCGTTGCACTTCACGGAAGACATTATCGAACGCAGGCAGCTGGCTCATCTGATGTGTGAGCCGCCCGGACCAAAGTCGTCGCAAGCGATCTTCTTTGCCAGCGACCGCTTGTCCCAGGCCAACAGCCGTCCGCTGCCTGAAGGCAAGCTTCGCGTCCAGTTCTGCACGCAGTTCGTCCAAGCGCAAGTCGGACGATCCAAGCAGATACCAGAGATCATAGAGATCGCGGGGTTCATTACGCGCACGGTCGCTTAGTGCGACGAGCTTTTCGACAACAATTTCCTCGATCGCGTAGACGCGTACCGTCCCCGTCTCGGGCAGATCATCGAACGCATCATAGGTACGCAACACCGGCCGCTCTTGCAATGGGAAGCACAGCACTTCATTGATAGTGACGTCGACTTTGACATCGTTTGAGGCTGGCAGCGGTCCCTGGTAACGCAGATAGAAGGTGTGACTGTTCTGGTGACCGTGCCGATCCTCTCGATCGAAAGCGATACGCAACCCGGACGCCGATTCGATCGAGGCAAAGATCTCGGCGAGACCTGCAAGAATCTCCTGCAGGGTGATCGGCTGACTCAACGTGAAGTCTAGATCTTCTGAGAAACGGTAATCTTCGAACCAGCAGCGCCGCAGAGCGGTTCCGCCTTTGAAGACCATGACTTCGCGCAAGGGATGAACCGCCAATCCCGTGAGGAACCAAGCCAAGACGTAGTCGCGCTCAATGACCGACTCTGGAATGCGCCGTCCGCCAGCAGTGGTCAATGTGTTGGCAATTTTAGAGATGCTGCGTTGAGGGATCATCAGCCCAACCTCACGGCATCGAACTCTTCTGGCGTGATGTTGAGCTGAAGCCGCCAACGTGACACGAACGTGCCTTCCGAGGGCATCATCGGGTCCAGCCGTTGATAGGTGGCTGTCAATTTGGCGCGCAAGGGCTCCAACTGGTCGGCATCTGCAAGCTTGTATTGTTCCAGCAGAAATCCAAGTCGTCTAAATACGGCGCCTACGTTGATTCTCAACGCATAGTCCACCAGCCGGTCAACCTGGATGGTATCGCGCTTCATCCACAGGCCTTTGGCGATCTCGGTAATGCCGCCGGTGTAGGACGGGTGCCGCAGACCATCGATGATCGTGCGTTCCATGTCGCTGATCATCACAAAGCGTTCCTTATCGACCCAATGCTTGGTCACCCCGAAATTCTGCGCGTCGTTGATTTGGATGAACCGAAATTCGTAGCCACCCACGGTCTGAGGTCGGACGCGCCGAGTGCAAGATGTATAGATGGTGAAGTTGGGCTGTGTCGTCATCCGGTGCAATTCGAGCGCCGTGGCATGAGACAGGAAATAGGCGGCCGTACCCGCCAGTTCGCGTGCGATCAGGTAGGGAATATCGATGTGTTCCGTCGCACGACCCAGTTCGAAAGGCACAAGGTTGTATAGGCCGGGTTTGAGCCGGGTGACCAGGCCGCGCTGCTGGGCCTTGTGAACCAAGCTGCGCGCCGAACCCGCCGATAGACCGGTGATGGTCTTCACATCGGACAAGGTGAAGGTCGACCGACCTCGCTCATAGAGTTCGGTGAACAGCTGTGCCGCACGCGGCCCAAGCGTCTTGACCGGGGCATAATCATGTTTTGTGGTCAATTCGTGCCCCTTTAGGGACCGTCATGCGCATGAAATATAACTAATCTTATAACAAACGGCAAGTTCGTTCCTCAAGAGGGAACGAATCCGTCGCTTAATATAACGATGTAAGATGAAGGCAGCTACGGGGATGCGGGGGGAGCCAATGATCCTGGCCGACAATGAAACCAAGGTCGATCTGCTGAATAACGAGGCGATCGCCACCACCATCATCGGCTTGCTTCAAGAGCGTCCCGATCGCCCCGTCACGATCGGCGTTCATGGCGACTGGGGAGCAGGCAAGTCCAGCGTTCTGGAAATGATCGAAGCCGGCTTCGACGGCAACGATAAGGTGCTGTGCCTCAAGTTCAACGGTTGGCGCTTCCAAGGCTTCGAAGACGCCAAGATCGCCCTCATCGAAGGCATCGTCACAGGGCTAGTCGAGAAACGCCCAGCACTAACCAAGGCTGGCACCGCCGTCAAAGATGTGTTCAAGCGCATCGACTGGCTGAAAGTGGCAAAGAAGGCCGGTGGCTTGGCCTTGACGACGTTCACTGGAGTCCCCACGCCTGAGCAGATCAGCAGTATCGTCCAAGCGCTCGAAGGAATACTCGCCGATCCCGGGAAACTCGCGACACGTGAGAACATCACCGATGCCATCGATGGCGTGAAGTCGGTTTTGAAGCCAGCGGAAACCAAGAACGTACCGGAGGAAGTCGAGGAATTCCGCAAGGCGTTCGACAAGCTCCTGAAGGAAGCCGGCATCGAACAACTGGTCGTGCTGATTGACGATCTCGATCGCTGTCTGCCAGACACTGCCATCGAGACGCTCGAAGCAATACGCCTGTTCGTGTTCACCGCTCGAACTGCCTTCGTGGTCGCGGCCGACGAGGCCATGATCGAGTACGCCGTGCGCAAACACTTCCCCGATTTGCCAGAAACCACTGGCCCGCGTGACTACGCGAGAAACTATCTTGAAAAGCTCATCCAGGTTCCGTTTCGAATTCCGTCATTGGGTGAAGCCGAAACACGTATCTACGTCACGTTGCTGTTGGCCGGCGCGGAAGTCGGGGAAAGCGACGACGGCTACAACGAACTCATCAAGGTTGCCCGCGAGCGGTTGAAACGACCGTGGGCCAGCGAGCCGCTGGACAATGCAACCGTGAACAAGGCATTGGGTGACAATGCGAAGAAGGCGCATAACGCGTTGATGCTAAGCGATCAGATAGGACCCACGCTGGCAAGCGGCGCGAAAGGGAATCCGCGACAGATCAAGCGCTTCCTGAATGCACTCCTGTTGCGTCAGCGCACCGCGGATGCACGGGGCTTTGGCGACGAGATCAAGCTGCCGATACTGGCCAAGCTGATGCTTGCCGAACGCTTTATTCCAAGCTTGTTCGATCAGATTGCTACTGTGGCCGTAACTCATGCCAAAGGCCACTGCGAAGATCTAGCGCTTCTGGAAAAATCTCTGGCAGCGGTCGACACCGGTGCAACGAACTCCAGCACGAAATCCAAATCGACTAACGATGGGAAGGGCTCGAAGGCGTCGGCCACAGCACCGGAAAGCGTCGTTCTAACAGAATGGAAATCGTCGCCGGCAATCTTGTCGTGGGCGAGCGTGCAGCCCTCACTCTCCGAGATTGATCTTCGCCCCTATCTGTTTGCCACCAAGGACAAGAAAGACTACTTCGGACCCGCGTCCGTACTTGGCCATCTCGCCGTGGTCGCAGAAAAGCTACTGGGTGCGAAGCTATCAGTACAGGCACTGGAATCAGAACTGAAGTTGCTCGCACAGCCCGAGGCCGAGAAGCTGTTCGAGGCCGTGCGCGCCAAGATCATGAGTGGCGATACCTTCGACACCCAGCCTGCAGGAATCGATGGATTGATTGCCTTGATCAAAGCTCAGCCAAGCCTGCAGGGGAAACTACTGGATTTCCTTGAAGCCTTACCCAGCAGCCGGTGTGGACCTTGGGTGGTTGGAGGGTGGCAGTCGATTCTCAAAGAAACCGACGCCAAGGATCGGTTCGATCAATTGTTGGCGGGCTGGGCCAAAGTCACGAACAATCCGATGCTGAAAGCAGCCGCGGAAGGCACCAGCAAGACATCGGGGAAGAGTCGCTAATGGGGACTTCCACAGCGTATGGCGGCCCCGGCGGCGGCACGCCCCTGATTCCTTCCTGGCTTGGTGCGGGTGGTGGCGACAGTCCTTCACCCTCCCCGGACCGCGACGTTCCCGGCGGCGATGGCCCGGCACCTCCACCTGGCCCGCCTCGCCGCCCCCCTTTGCCCGCACCGGCAGATCCCGGCCGATTCACGGGCGCACGAACCAGTTTCACCCGGTTTGCGAACTCTGGCGGTAGTGACCGGGTCAATCTGGGACGCGCCGTATCACGTTATGTCTCAACCGCATCAGGGGGCGCAAGACAGGCCGCCCAGCGCATGGGCGCATCCAGAGGCGCCGGCACAAGGCTGCTCAGTTTCCTCTCCGACGCACAGGCACGCGGTGTTCGGGAAGCCCTGAAGACCCTCAATCTGGAGAGCCTTGCTGGCCTCCCTATCGATCAGGTATTCGTCGGCTTGGCCGAACACATCTGTCCGGGTGCAGGGACGGTCGACGAGGGAATTGCACGTGAAGCTTTTATCGAGACCATCATCGAACTTACTACCGTCGGGATCACCGATCTTGATGCCTTGACCCCCGACCAGATGCAAACCGTGTTCGAGCTTTATGCGACTCATGCGATCGAGGCGAGATTGTGTAACGACATCGGCACCAAGGCGATAACCGTCCCGGCCGATGCCCGAGCTGCGCTTCAGGTCCAGAAGCAACTGCACGATTTCATTCGGAACGGCGTCAGTGACGCTTTGTCTGAAGCGCGTGCGGCGACGCCCAATCTCACCCAAGATCGTATCCAGTCATTCGTTGATACAGTTTACGAACGCTCCTTCGCAATTCTCCAAGCCCTAGGCGATGCGGAGGCGGATCAATGAAAAGGCACGTAATCGTTGGCCGCTTCGGCCCCGGCGACCGCTCCCCCGTTCAAAGCGCCGACGATGAACAAGTTACGCGTTTGGACCTCGTCGCCGGCGACAGGATGCTGGACCACGGGATCGGCGGCGCATTGACCAGCCTAAAGCGCCTCGACGTGACCCCCTCTGAGATGGGTATCGACCTTTTGGTTCTTGCTGCCCATGTTCATGCGGCCGATACGCGGATATCACGCTCAGAACAATCGCAGGATTCCTGGACACGTGAGATCAGATTGGTGATTCCTGTCAGCGACCCGGCTCGCTGGCACGCGGCGAGTGGAACACTGGTCCAGGCGTTGAACTTCTTGACTGGTGATCGCTGGACCGTGGGCTTTCGAGCCAGACCTCGAAAGTTCAACAGCATCACCACCTCACCCGTCACGCTCCTTCCGCCGCCTTTCGATACTGTCAGTTTGTTCTCCGGCGGCTTGGATAGCCTCGTCGGAGCCATCGATCTCCTTGAATCCGGAATGACTCCCCTGTTGGTCAGTCATGCTGGGGACGGTGCGACGAGCGATGCGCAGAATCAGCTGTTTGATCAGCTGAAGAAGCACTACAAGAAGTCCGCATTCGATCGACTACGTGTCTGGATGGCCTTCAGCACGCAACTTGTGAAAGGCGTATCTACCGAGAATTCCACACGGGGCCGGTCATTCTTATTCTTCGCACTTGGTGTATTCGCTGGAACGGGCTTGGGTTCGAGATCTACGCTACGAGTTCCGGAAAACGGCCTCATCGCGCTCAACGTTCCTCTCGATCCGCTGAGGCTCGGATCCAACAGCACAAGAACCACGCATCCCTTCTACATAGCCAGATGGAACGATCTGCTCAGAGAGGTGGGGATCAATGCTTCGATCGAGAATCCTTATTGGAACAAAACCAAAGGAGAGATGGTTGCCGAGTGCGCCAATCAGGGCATTCTTTCCGACCTCGCTGCCGAATCTCTGTCTTGTGCACACCCCTCCAGTGGCAGGTGGAAGGGACGTGGCATCGAACATTGTGGGTACTGCTTGCCGTGCTTGATCCGCCGCGCTGCGCTCGACGCTGCCTGGGGAAGCGGCGTTGACGCCACGATTTACACTGTTCCCGACCTTCACGCGCACGCTTTGGACACGCGTGAATCGATCGGCCAGCAAGTTCGTTCGTTCCAGTTCGCCATCGAACGCATGCGGGCACAGCCAAGCCTTGCGAACCTCCTGATCCACAAGCCGGGCCCGCTCACCGATGAGATACCGAAGCTGGACCAGCTAGCCGGCGTCTATCGGCGCGGCCTCGATGAAGTCGCACGCTTGATCGACGGCGTTGAGACAAGACCAATCTGACGGTGGCACACCCATGATTGCGCTCAATGGTCTTGTGGATCTCCACTGCCATCTCGATTTGTATCCCGATCACGAGGCGGCCATTCTCGAAGCGGAAGCGGCTGGTGTCTTCACCCTAACGGTAACGACCACTCCAAAGGCATGGCAACGCAATCTCGAACTGACCAAGGCCACACGTTATGTACGTGCGGCACTCGGGCTGCATCCCCAGTTGGTCGCGGAGAGGTTCCACGAATTACCTATATGGGATGCGCATCTCCCAGAAACGCGTTACATCGGCGAGGTAGGCCTGGATGCTGGGCCGCGCTATTACCGTTCGTTCGATCTACAGAAGGAGGTTTTCGCTCACGTTCTATGTGAATGCGCGAAAGCCGGCAACAAAGTCATTACGGTGCATAGCGTTCGGGCAGCAAAGGCCGTACTTGATCATATCGAAGCTCATCTTCCTGCCGGGCGTGGAAGAATCGTGTTGCATTGGTTCACCGGCACTAAAAGCGAATCACGCCGCGCCATTGATATGGGTTGCTACTTCTCGATCAATTCCACCATGTTGGACAATGAGCGTCACCGCGAGATGGTTTCAACTATTCCGCTGGACAGAATCCTCACTGAGACCGATGGCCCATTCACTAAAATCGGCGAACGTCCCTCTAGGCCATCGGACGTGATCATCACCGTGGCGGCTCTCGGACAACTGCATAATGTTCCACCAAATGAGATTGCCGTGACAATCCGAAATAACTTACGCCGTTTATTGGGCGAACTGTAAGCAACCAGCTCCAGCGCACGAAACCAGCATTTGCTGGCAGCGTATCGCGCAGATCGTGTGCCGGATCCCGTTCGGCCGCTCTGTCGCCACCGCGAAGCGGAAGATCCGACTCAGTTGCTCGCGCAGGCGGTAGGCCTGTTCGATGCAATCGCGCTTGACCAGCCGCAGCAACAGCGGCCTGATCTCGATGACGCCAATGTCCGCAATGGGCAGTCGGCCAATCCAGGGATACGCGTGGTTCTTCAATCGGGCACGTTCCTTGTCGAGCTGCTTCTTGGTCCATCCCTTGGCGCGCACGTCCAGCCATTCTTCGGCGACGTTCTTGAAGCTGGCGTCCGCGGCGGTCCTGGCTTTTAGCTTCGCCACCCGCTTCTCGCCGGACGGGTCACGTTGCTCGTACAGCGACAGGGGCGCGATCGCGCTCGACCAGCGCGCGCTTCAACGAGATTTCCGGATACACGCCCAGCGCCAGCCGTTTTTCGCGACCGGCGACGCGGTACTTCATCCGCCAGTACTTGGCGCCGTTCGGCATGACCTCGAGGTAGAGGCCGCCACCGGCCGACAGCTTGTAGGGCTGCGTCTTTGGCTGCGCGTTGCGCGCGGCCACGTCCGTCAATGCTTTCGTCGTCATCTGGAGGGATATTTGGGGGCATCTCGAAATGACGCCCCTCAAAATTGGGAATGTGCCCCCAAATGTGCCCCCACTTTGAGGCGGATGTAAACCGACTCCGTCGTACTGGATCGAACTGCCGCTTTGCTCCGAAAAACCTTATTTTTCAGGTATTTGCTTGATGCGGTCGATCGGGGTCGGACGGCGTTGAACGGGGTGAAAAATGGGCCCACCAGGACTCGAACCTGGAACCAAAGGATTATGAGTCCTCTGCTCTAACCATTGAGCTATAGGCCCGCGGCCGGGCAATTATGGCGGAAACGGACGCCGTGTCGCCGCCGGCATCGCGTCCTACAATCCAGGCATGAAGAAGATCGATATCGCGAAGCTTCCGGTCGGCACGGGCAGCGGCTATCCGCCGCCCTACGATGCAGCCTGTGCCACGCGCCAGCGCGTGCGCCTGGGCGATGCCGCCGGCCTGACCCAGTTCGGGGTCAACCTGCTGCGCCTCCCGCCCGGTGCCTGGTCGAGCCAGCGCCATTGGCATTCGGCCGAGGACGAGTTCGTGCACGTGCTCGAAGGCGAGGTCGTGCTGGTCACCTCGCAGGGCGAGGAGGTGCTGCGCGCGGGCGACAGCTGCGGCTTCCGGGCCGGCGACGCGGACGGCCACCACCTGCAGAACCGCACGCAGCGCGACGTCGTGCTGCTGGAAGTCGGCAGCCGCCGTCCCGACACCGACGCGGTCGACTATCCGGACATCGACCTGAAACTCGATGCCGGCGACCGCAGCTACCGGCATCGCGACGGGACGAAATACTGAGCCTGGCCATGGAGCTGCGCGGAAGCTGCCACTGCGGGAACATCCGTTACACCCTGGACTGGCCCGGCGAGCCGCCGGCGATTCCCGGGCGCGCCTGCACCTGCAGCTACTGCACGCGACACGGCGCCGTGTGGACGGCCCACCCGGACGCGGTGTTGACCATCTTGCTCGACGATGCTGCAAGGGTTTCGCGCTATGCCTTCGAGACGAAGACAGCGGAGTTTTTTGCATGCGCCGGCTGCGGGATCGTGCCCGTGTGCATCAGCCGCATCGAGGGGCGCGACCACGCGGTCGTCAACGTCAACACCTTCGACGACCCGACCATCCCCGTCGAACGCGTCCAGGTGTCGTTCGACGGGGAGGACGAGGACCAGCGACTAGTCCGCCGGCACGAGCGCTGGATCGGTCGCGTCCGTTTCGACGCCTGAATCGGCAGGCGCTTCCGCATCCACGGGCATTTCCGCCGACGGCGGCACCGCCACCGGCGTCGCGGGCGTCACCCGCCAGATCGTGTTGGACAGGTCGTCGGCGACGATCAGTGCGCCGCGCGGATCCACGCTCACTCCGACCGGGCGGCCGCGGGTCAGGCCGTCCTCGCCGCGGAAACCGCTGACGAAGTCGATCGGCTCGCCGACCGGCCTGCCATTCTCGAAGCGCACGAACACGACCTTGTAGCCGGACGGCGGATTGCGGTTCCAGCTGCCGTGCTCGCCGACGAACACGCCATCGGCGAACTGCGCGCCCATCGCTGGCGACGAGAACGAGAGCCCGAGCGCGGCAACGTGCGAGCCCAGCGCGTAGTCCGGTGCGATCGCCGAAGCGACTTTCTCCGGATCCTGCGGCATCACCCGGGTATCGACGTTCTGGCCCCAGTAGCTGTAGGGCCAGCCGTAGAACGCGCCTTCCTTCACCGACGTCAGGTAGTCCGGCACCAGGTTCGGACCGATCTCGTCGCGCTCGTTGACCACGGCCCACAGCACGCCGGTTCCCGGCTGCACCGCCAGCGCGGTGGGATTGCGCAAGCCGGTCGCGTAGGTCTTGTGCGCGCCGGTGGCGGCATCGACCTGCCAGATCACGGCGCGATCGACCTCGGCGGTCATGCCGCGCTCGGTGATGTTGCTGTTGGAACCGATGCCTACGTACAGGTAGCGGCCGTCCTCGCTGGCGGCCAGCGACTTGGTCCAGTGGTGGTTGATCGCCGACGGCAGGTCGGTCACCTTCGTAGGCGCGCCGCTGGCGCGGGTCTGGCCGACCGCGTAGTCGAACTTCACCAGCGCGTCCTGGTTGGCGACGTACAGCGTGTTGCCGACCAGGGCCAGCCCGTAGGGTGCGTTGAGGTCTTCGGCGAACACCGTCTGCAGTTCATAGGTGCCGTCTCCATCTGCATCGCGCAACAGGGTCAGGCGGTTGCCGCTCTTGACCGAAGTGTTGCCCTTGGCCTTGATCCTGCCTGCGATCACGTCCTTGGGCTTGAGCTTGGGCGCGTTGCCGCCGCGTCCCTCGGCGACGAGGATGTCGCCGTTGGGCAACACCAGGGTCTGGCGCGGAATGAGCAGGTCGGTGGCGATGGCGGTGATCGTGTAACCCTGCGGCACCGTAGGTGTTCTGTCGCCCCAGGCTGCCGGCTTGGCGATGATCATGTCCGGCATCAGGGTGCGGTTGGGCTCCGGGATCTCCGGGTTGGCCCCGTACTGGTCGAGCTGGGGTGCCTCCTTGCTGCACGCGGCCAAGGCCAGCGCGAGCGCGGAGACGGCGATCGTGGCGAGGCGGTTCATCGGACACCTCCCGCGCGCGCATACGCTTGGGGCAGGCTTGCGAAAGCCAGCCAGGTCGCGACCAATGCCAGCACCGTCACCAGCAACGACATCCACAGCGCGGCCGGCATGATGGCCCACGCGTCGCGGCCATGGTGCAACGCGTCGAAGAATCCGACGACCCAGGTTGCGGCGACCACCAGGACGCGAAACCAGCTGCGGCCGCCGACGAACAGGGCGAAGACCTCGCACAGCACCGCGATGCTCGCCAGCACCATGCCGCCGACGAGCAGCCAGGATGCGAAGTTGCTCCACTGGATCTGGTGGCTGGACCAGTAGGCGTAGTCGGCCAGCAGCGCGCCGAGGAACAGGACGAAGGCGCCTGACAGGGCGAATGCGTGGAAGGGGTGTGAAGCCCCGGGATCAGCCCGGGGCCGGGTACGGTCGGCGGTGACGGCCATGGCTCGCTCCTCGTGTGCGCGATCTGGCAAGCATTCAGCTTGCGCCGTTACGCGCGCGTGAGAAGCGCAGGGTGGAACTCGCGTTCGCGGCTACTCGATGTCGAGGAACGAGCGCAGCTGTTCCGAACGCGACGGATGCCGCAACTTGCGCAGCGCCTTCGCTTCGATCTGGCGGATGCGCTCGCGGGTGACGTCGAACTGCTTGCCGACTTCCTCGAGGGTGTGGTCGGTGTTCATGTCGATGCCGAAGCGCATGCGCAGCACCTTGGCCTCGCGCGGGGTCAGGCCCGCGAGCACGTCGCGCACCGTTTCCATGAGGTTGGTGTTGGTCGTGGCCTCGATAGGGGACTCCACGTTGGTGTCCTCGATGAAGTCGCCCAGGTGCGAGTCCTCGTCGTCGCCGATCGGGGTCTCCATGGAGATCGGTTCCTTGGCGATCTTCATGACCTTGCGGATCTTGTCCTCGGGCATGTCCATTTCCTTGGCCAGCTCCTCCGGCGTGGCCTCGCGGCCGAACTGCTGGAGCATCTGGCGGGAAATGCGGTTGAGCTTGTTGATCGTCTCGATCATGTGCACCGGGATGCGGATGGTGCGCGCCTGGTCGGCGATCGAGCGGGTGATCGCTTGGCGGATCCACCAGGTGGCGTAGGTCGAGAACTTGTAGCCGCGGCGGTACTCGAACTTGTCGACCGCCTTCATCAGGCCGATGTTGCCTTCCTGGATCAGGTCGAGGAACTGCAGGCCGCGGTTGGTGTACTTCTTGGCGATGGAGATCACCAGGCGCAGGTTGGCCTCGACCATTTCCTTCTTGGCCTTGCGCGCCTTGGCTTCGCCGTAGGCCATCGCACGGCTGATGTCCTTGAGGTCGGCCAGGGTGACCATCATCGACTTCTCGAGCGCGATGGTGGCTTCCTGCTCGGCGATGATCTGGTCCTTGACGTCGCGCAGGCCCGAAGACCACTTCTGCTTGCGCTTGAGGACCTCGTCGACCCAGCCCAGGTTGGTCTGGTTGCCGTCCCACGCGCGGATGAAGTCCTTGCGCGGCATCTTGGCCACGCGCACGGACAGGTCGAGGATGCGGCGCTCGTGGTCCTTGATGGCGCCCTGCACGTCGCGCAGGTTGCGCACCAGGGTATCGGTGAGCGGCAGCGGCAGCTTGAGGGTCATGAACAGCGCGGCCATCTCGTCGCGCAGCTTGAGCACCGGCTTGGCGGACGGGCCATTCTTGGCGTACGACTTCTGGAACTTCGCGTACAGCGCGGCCAGTTCCGTCATGCGGCGCTCGACCTCGGCCGGATCCGGACCGGTGGGGCCGGCCTCTTCCTCCTCGGTGGAATCGTCGTCCTCGTCCTCGTCGGCATCGGAGTCGTCGTCGCTCTCGGCCTTGGCCGGGGCGGGCGCGGGCGCCGGCGGCTCCGGCTCCTCGTCGAGCAGGTCGTTGAAGCCGACCACGATTTCGGCCAGGCGCTTCTTGCCCGCCTTGTGCAGTTCGTAGTCCTCGACCAGCAGGTTCACCGACAGCGGGAAGCTGGCCAGCGACGACAGCATCTGGTTAAGGCCTTCCTCGATGCGCTTGGCGATGGCGATCTCGCCCTCGCGGGTCAGCAGCTCGACCGTGCCCATCTCGCGCATGTACATGCGCACCGGGTCGGTGGTGCGGCCGCCCTCGGCATCGAGCGCGGACAGGGTGGCGGCGGCTTCCTCGGCGGCGGTGTCGTCGACCTCGCGGCCGCTGCCGGAATTGCCGGCCAGCAGCAGGGTCTCGGCGTCGGGCGCGATCTCGTGCACCTCGATGCCCATGCCGTTGATCATGCCGATGATGTCTTCGATCTGCTCCGGATCGACCATGTCGTCGGGCAGGTGGTCGTTGACTTCGGCGTAGGTCAGGTAGCCTTGCTCCAGGCCCTTGCTGATCAGCTGCTTGATGTCGGACTGCGGAGCCTGGCGTTCGTTGGCCATAGGGGGCGTGCCACCGGAATATTGGGACGGAAAGAACCCTGCATTATACGTCATGGGCCGGATTCACCGGCCTTTGGGCCCGGAATCAGGCCTTCAGCAGGAATGTCACCGGGCCGTCGTTGGCCAGGCTGACGACCATATGGGCACCAAAGCGCCCGGTTTCCACCCCCGGGGGATGGATCCGCCTGCATTCACCCACGAGGGCGTCGAAGATCCGTTCAGCTTCGGCCGGCGCCATCGCCGTGCTGAAGCCCGGGCGCAGCCCGGAACTGGTGTCGGCGGCCAGCGTGAACTGGCTGACCATCAGCAGCCCGCCGCCGGTGTCGGCCAGCGACAGGTTCATCCGCCCCTGCCCGTCGCCGAAGATCCGGTAGCCGACCAGGCGCCGGGCCATCTTCTCCACCTGGGCCTGCCCGTCGCCCGGCTCGATCCCGACCAGGGCCAGCAATCCGGGGCCGATGGCACCGATGGTTTCACCGTCGACGGTCACGGAAGCCGAGCTGGCACGCTGGATGAGGACGAGCATGGCTGCATTGTAGGATGGCCGCATGGGGCCGATGACATGAACGGAGACTGGCAACCGTTGCCGCGACGCGCACTGCGACTGTTCGTGTTGCGTGGCGCGCTGCTGGCGATCCCGGTCGGCTTCGCCGCCCTGGTCGTGGCCGCCGTCGCGGAGGCCCCGGCACCGGCGTGGCTGGGCGTCGCCGGCGCGGTGGCCGGCGCCGCATTCGGTTGCTGGCGCGGCGAGCGCGCCTGGCGCTACACCGCCTGGCGCCTGGACGCAGCCGGTTTCGCCCTGCGCCGTGGCCACCTGTGGCGCAGCGAGACCCGGGTCCCGCAATCGCGGGTCCAGCACCTGGACCTGCAGCGCGGGCCGCTGCAGCGGCGCTTCGGCCTGTCCACCCTGGTGATCCATACCGCGGGCACGCGCCACAGTGCGGTCGGCGTGGGTGGCCTGGATGCCGAAGACGCCGAGCGCCTGCGCGACATCCTCGCCCGCCAGGTGGACGACGACGATGACGACGACGGTCATGACGGCCGCGCCGCCTGAGCCGGGCGCCGAGCGCCGCCTGCATCCGTTGTCCTGGTTGTTCGTGCTGCTGGCGCAGCTGCGCCAGTTCATCGTGCCGTTGGTGGCGCTGCTGTTCTTCGGCCAGCGCGATTCGGAGGCGCCATGGCTGCTGATCGGCGTGGGTGTGCTGGTGCTGGCGTCGGTGTGGCGGTACTTCACCTACCACTACCGGATCGAGGACGACAGCATCGTGATCCGCAGCGGCCTGCTGCACCGGCAGCTGCGCCAGGTGCCGTTCGCGCGGATCCACAACGTGGCCCTGCACCAGACCCTGCTGCACCGGATGTTCGACGTGGCCGAAGTCCGGCTCGAGTCCGCCGGGGGCGACAAGCCGGAGGCGCAAATGCGGGTGCTGCGGCTGTCCGATGCCATGGCGCTGGAACAGCTGGTGCGGCGACGCGGTTCGGCGCCTGCCGTCGCCGGCGCGACCCACGCCGGCGAAGCACCGGCGCAGACGCTGCTGCAGTTGCCACCGATGGAAGTGGTGCGACTCGGCCTGGTCTCCAATCGCGGCCTGCTGGTCCTCGGTGGCGCCGCCGCGGCGGTCTCGCAGTTCAACCAGCGCCTGCTGGCCAACCTCTTCGAAGGCTGGGGCAAGGCGCTGTTCGGCTACGCCGACGCGCACCGTTTCGACGCAGGCGACTACGTGCTGGTCGGCGCGAGCCTGCTGGTCGCCTTCGTGCTGTTCCTGCGTGCGCTGTCGGTTGGGCTGGCACTGCTGGGCTACTTCGGATTCCGCCTCGATGAACACGGCCGCCGGCTCACGGTCGAGCGCGGCCTGCTGACCCGCCTGCGCACCAGCGTGCCGCGCCGGCGCATCCAGGCATGGACGCTGGAGGAAGGTCTGCTGCATCGCCTGCTGAAGCGGCGCAGCCTGCATATCGACACCGCCATCGCGGGCGGCGCGGATGCCGGCCAGCGCGCGCTGCGGGAGCTTGCGCCGATCGCCACGCCCGGCGACTGCGATGCACTGGTGCGACATCTTCTCCCCGGGACGCAATGGCCGCCGGCGCAATGGCAGCCGCTGCACCGCCTGGCCTGGCTGCGCCTGGCGTGGCCGGGGACGCTGCTGGCCCTGGCGGTCTGCGCCGCGGTCGCCTGGCGCGGCGGTGCGTGGGCGTTGTTGCTGCTGGTGCCATGGCTGGCGTGGACGCTGCTGGTCGCGCATCGCCATGCGCACCATGCCGGCTATGCCTGCGACGAGCGGCTGGTGGCGGCCCGCGCCGGCTGGTGGTCGCGGACCTGGCGCTTCGCCGAAATCGACAAGCTGCAGGCGCTGCGCATGGCACAGTCGCCGCTGGATCGCCGTTGCGGCATGGCCACGCTCGTGCTCGACACCGCCGGTGCCGGGGCGATGGCGCCGCCACTGCGGTTGCGCTACCTGCGCGAGGGTGAAGCGCGGGACCTGTTCGAACGGCTGGCCGCGGCCGTGGCTGCGCGCAAGCTGCACTGGTAACCGCCATGAAACGCATGCTCGGCAACCTGCTCTACCTGATGGCCTGGATCGCGGGCCACCTGCCCTGGCGATGCCTGCACGCGCTGGGCGATGGCCTGGCATGGCTCTGGAGCCGGCGCGACGTGCGCGAATCGTGCGTGGCCAGGCGCAACATCGAACTGGCATTTCCCGCGCTGGACCAGGCTGGACGCGACGCCCTGCATCGCGCGGTACTGCGGACCACCGCGCGCCAGGCGCTGGAGACGCTGGCCCTGTGGACGCGACCGCATGCGCGCAACCTCGGCCTGATACGCGAATCGCACGGCACCGCCCTGCTCGACGACGCGATCGCCGCCGGCCGCGGCGTGATCGTCGCCGCGCCGCACTACGGCAACTGGGAACTGCTCAACCAGTGGCTGGCCGCACGCACGCCACTTTCCATCCTGTACCGCCCGCCGGAGTCGGCGATCGGCGAAGCCTTCCTGCAGCGCGTCCGCGCGGGCGACGAGGGCCGCGTGACCCAGGTGCCGGCCGAAGGCACGGCGGTGCGGCGGTTGCTGCGCACGCTGCAGGCCGGCGGCGTGGTCGGGATCCTGCCCGACCAGCAGCCCAAGGCCGGGGAAGGCGAGTTCGCGCCGTTCTTCGGCATCCAGGCCTTGACCATGTGCCTGCTGCCGCGCCTGGCCTCG
The DNA here is from genome assembly GCF_029763755.1 of Luteimonas sp. 8-5. Classification (GTDB taxonomy): domain Bacteria; phylum Pseudomonadota; class Gammaproteobacteria; order Xanthomonadales; family Xanthomonadaceae; genus Cognatiluteimonas. Next base: position 13,700 of record NZ_JARUVM010000012.1, on the reverse strand, counting down.
CGCACCGGCGCGACGGTACTGTTCGCGTATTGCGAACGCATCCCCGGCACCGGTGTCGCGCCCGCATTCGCGCTGCGCATCGAGCCCGCCCCGGAAGGCATTGCCGACACCGACACGGAGGTGGGCACGGCCGCGCTCAATGCCGGCGTGGAGCGGATCGCGCGGCGCGATCCCGCGCAGTACCAGTGGACCTACAAGCGCTACAAGCTGCGGCCTTGCGACAGCGGCGAAGCCAACCCCTACTGCGACCTGGAACGAAGGCGGACCAAATGACCCGGACCGTGATCACCTATGGCACCTTCGATGTCGTCCATATCGGCCACATCAACCTGTTGCGCCGCGCGCGCGAGCTCGGCGACCGCCTGGTGGTGGGCCTGTCGACGGACGAGTTCAACAGCAAGAAGCACAAGTCGGCGCTGCTCAATTACGCCAACCGCAAGGCGGTGCTGGAGGCGATCCGCTACGTGGACCTGGTGATCCCCGAAGCCAGCTGGGAACAGAAGATCGAGGACGTGAAGACCCATGGCGTCGCCGTGTTCGTCATGGGCGACGACTGGACCGGCAAATTCGACTTCCTGCGCGACGCGTGCGAAGTGGTCTACCTGCCGCGCACCGCGGAGATCTCGAGCACCGAGATCAAGCAGACGATGGTGTCTTCGGCAACGTCCGCCAGTACTTGAGCCGTCGCAACAGGCTCGCCGGCTTGCGCCGCAGTCCGTCGCGGCCGCGGGCCAGTTCCGCTTCCACCGCGTCGAGTACGCGCTCGCTCGAACGCCCGTCGCGCCAGGGATGCATGGCCTGCACGTAGCGCCGGCGCGCCTCGCGCGACGGATCGTCGCCCTCCAGCACCGACGCCAGCGCGGACTCCAGTTGCGCCGGTTCGTCGACCGTCACCAGGTGCGGGCCCGGCGCGCGGTTGCGGAACGCCACCACGGGCTTGTCCAGGAGCATGAATTCCGCCGCCGCCGACGAGGTGTCGGTGAGCATCGCGTCGGCGTCGCGCAGCAGCGGCAGCATTTCGTCGGCCGTGGCGATGCTGAAGTTGGCGCCCCGGATCGCGCGGATCGGCGCGGCGAACTCCTCCGCCATCTTCGGGTGGAACTTCACCGTCCAGTGCCAGTCGCGCCGCGCCACGATGTCGCGGATCGTGTCGGCCAGCGCCGGCGCGGAAGTCAGCGACGGGCTGAAGGTGGGAGCGTAGAGGATGCGCCTGGCGGCGCCGGCGGCGCGCGCCCGCGGGGCGTCGAACAATGGATCCACCTTCGGCCAGCCGGTCTCGGCGACGCGGAAGCAGCCGTGGCGTTTGGCCAGCGCCTCGAACGGCCCGGTGGTCAGCCGCCCGAAGGTGCAGAACAGGTCGAACATGCCGCGGATCCTGAAGTGGCCTTTCTTCTCGATGGCGAAGCCATGGAAGACCTGCACCTTCAGGCCGGGAAAGAACGGCGGCACTTCGTTGCCCGGGACGAACACCGCATGCGGCGCGAACGCCGCGACCTCGGCGACCGAACCCAACAGGCGTTCGCGGGGGTGCAGGTGCGACGGCGCCGGGCCGTTGAGGAACCAGGCCACTTCGGCGCCGCGCGCGCGCGCGGCCGCCTGCAATGGCCGCAGGATCTCGAACGAGTACGGCAACTCGACGAACATCAGGTAGCGCCGCGCTTCCCCTGCCATCGGCATCCTTCCGTCAACGACAGGCCATGGTGGCATGCGCCGGCACCAGCCACCATTCGCGCCGGTTGGCGCCGCCCAGGTGCTGCGACAGGGACTGGTCGACACAGGGCAGCAAGCCGGTGTCCTGCACCAGCAGCCAGCGCGAGGCCGGCGCCTGCCGTTGCCATGCCAGCGCGCGCCGCATCTGCTCGGCCGGCTCGGCCTTGAAGCCGAACGTCGCGGCCGGGCGGTCGGCCATCAGCAGGTTCTGCTCGCGCCAGGCGACCAGGCCAAGTTCCGCATCCGGCCCGATCCGCGCTCCTGCATCGCGCATCAACGCCGCCGAGGAACTGGAATCGGTGAGCAGGCGGTAGCCCACGAGCCCGAACACGACCCAGAGGCCGGCAAGCATGGCGAGCATGCCCGCGATGGCGCGGCGACGGCCGGCCCACAACAGGCAGCCCAGCCCCCAGGTGCCGATCGCCACCAGCATCCATGCACCACCGGCGACTTCGGCTGCGTCCATCCCGCGTTCGAGGACCAGCCGGGTCTCGAAGCGCGGATCCGAGGCCAGCATCGCGGTGCCCGCGCCCAGCATGAGCACGGTCAGCAGCGCAGTGAACGCCATGGCCAGCCGTTGCGCGCCACGCCTGCGCACGATGCCGGGCAGCAGAGGCGCCAGCGCCAGGCACGCCATCGGCAGTGCGGGCATGACGTACACGTCGCGCTTGCCGTCGGGGATCGAGAAGAACACCAGCACCAGCGCCCACCAGCCCAGCGGCAGCAGGTAACGGGCATCGCGACGGCGCAGGCGTCGCCACCATGCCGGCAGCGCCCAGGGCAAGGCGAGCATCGCCGGCAGCCACATCAGCAGCGTGACCTCGAGGAAGTACCAGGGCGGCTGCGGGTGGTCCCAGGATTGCGCGTAGCGCTTTGCCGTCTGCTTGAACAGGATGTCGTCGAGGTAGGCGCGATAGGCCGGATCGGTGCTGCCGGCGACGGCGAGCACCATCGGCACCAGCCACAACGAAACGGCCACGAGGAAGGCCAGCGGACCGGCCCACGTGCGCCAGCCGCGCAGCGGCGCGCGTGCCGCGTGCCATCCGCGCATCGCCGCGACGATGCCGGGCAGCACCATCAGCAGCGCGATCACGCCCACGCCCTTGGTGATCGTGCCCAGGCCGGCGGCGAACCAGCCGAGCATCCACATCCGCCATTGCGGCGCCTCGCCGTCGCGCGCCGACAGGAAGAAGCGCAGGAACCCGTAGTTGCCCAGGGTGATCCAGAACGTCACCAGCGGATCGATCTGCGCCTTGCGCGCCTGGTAGGTGAACTGCAGCGCGAACAGCACCGCGTAGCCGGCGTACAGCCCGACGCGTGGCGTCCACAGCCGGCGGCCCAGGTCGACCACGCACCACAGCGTGCCCAGCGCGGCGAGCAGCGACGGCAGCAGGAACGCGACGCGCCAGTTGCCGACGACGGTGTAGGCGGCCGCCTGCAGCCACATGAACAACGGCGGCTTGTCGGCATACAGCTCGCTGCCGCGGTGCGGGAACAACCAGTCGCCGCTTTCGACCATGTGCTTGGCCACGAGCGCGAAGCGCGGCTCGTCGGCCGGCCATGGATCGCGCAAGCCCAGCCCGGCACCCAGTACCAGCAGTGCCAGGACCCAGAACATCCGTGTAGACATCCATGTTCTCCGGGCGGTCATGCCCCGGAGTGTATGGGCTTCCCGATCCTGGCGTAGAAGAATCCGTCCATGCCGTCCTGCCCGGGCAGGCGCTGGCTGCCGTGGCCGGTGTCCTCGCCGAAGCGGGCATCCAGCGGCTGAAGGCGGGCATCGGGCGTGCGCGCCAGGAAGGCCGCGACCTGCGCGTCGTTCTCGCGGCGCAGGATCGAACAGGTGGCGTACAGCAGGGTGCCGCCGGGTGCCAGCGCGGGCCAGAGCGCGTCGAGCAGGCGCGCCTGTCCGGCGGCAAGCTCGTCGATGTCGCTGGCGCGCCGGTGCAACAGGATGTCGGGCTGGCGGCGCACGACGCCGGTGGCGCTGCAGGGCGCATCCAGCAGGATCGCGTCAAAGGGCGTGCCGTCCCACCAGCCGGAAGTATCGGCGGCATCGGCCACGCGCAGCTGCACGTTGTCGCCGCCATCCAGGGCCAGGCGGGCGAACGTGGCCCGCACGCGCTCCAGCCGCTTGCGGTCGACATCCAGCGCCAGCAGGCGCAGGGAGCGATCGCGTTCGAGCAGGTGCGCGGCCTTGCCGCCGGGCGCACTGCAGGCATCCAGGATGCGCATGCCCGCCGCGGGCCGCAGCGCATCGGCCACCAGTTGCGCGCTGCCGTCCTGCACGGAAAGCTCGCCGTCGGCGAATCCGGGCAGCGCCGACACCGGCACCGGGTCGTCGATGCGCAGGCCGTCCACACACGCCGGCACCTGCGTGGCAACGATGCGGCTTGCGGCCAGGCGCTCGCGCATGCCTTCCGGCGTCGCCAGGCGCCGGTTCGCCCGCAGCCACAGCGGGCCCGGCTCGGCGCTGGCCTGCACGATCGCGGCGACGTGCGCGGGCCGGTCGCGACGCAGCATCTCCAGCAGCCACTTCGGCCACGACGCGGAGGCATCGACGGTCGGCAGGCCGTCGCGCTGCGCGCGCCGCAGCAAGGCGTTGACCAGTCCGGCCTGGTGGGCACGGCCAAGCACGCGGGCCGCGTCGACCGTCGCCGCCAGTGCCGCGTGCGGCGGCAGCTGCAGCACTTCGAGCTGGACGAACCCGGTGTACAGCAGCGCACGCAGGATGCCGTCGCGGCGGCCGGGCGGTCGCGGCATCCATTGCGCGAGCGCAGCCTCCAGGCGCGCGCGCTGGCGCAAGGCGGCGAAGACGATGGCTTCGACCAGGGCGCGGTCGCGCGGATCAGGCAGCTGTGGCAAGGCGGCCGCGAGTTCGGCCTTGAGCGAATGGCCGCCGTGGAGGACGGCGTCGAGTACGCGTGCTGCGACGGCTCGTGCGCCGGCGCCGCGGTCCTGGCGACCGCCTGCATTCATCCGCGGCCCAGCTGCGGACGCGCGTTGAGGTAGTCGGCCGCGGCCACCGGCCGGCCGCCATCGCGTTGCACCTGCAGCAGGCGCAGCGCGCCTTCTCCGCATGCGACGTCGATGCCGTCGCGTCCCGCGGACACTACCTCGCCGGGGGCGGCCGCCCGTGCCAGCGGGATAGCGCGGGCGCGATGGATGCGGACACGCTCGCCGGACAACTGCGCCTCGGCCACGGGCCAGGGGTGGAACGCGCGCACCTTGCGCGCCAGCAGTTCGGCCGGCTGCGACCAGTCGAGCCGGGCCTCGGCCTTGTCCAGCTTGTGCGCGTAGGTGACTCCTACCTCGGGCTGCGGCTGCGGGACCGGACGCATGCCCGCCCGCAACAGCCCCAGGCCGTCGGCCAGGACCTGTGCACCGAGAGCGGCCAGGCGATCGTGCAGTTCGCCCGAAGTTTCATCCGGACCGATGGCAATGCGCTGGCTGAGCAGCACGGGCCCGGTGTCCAGGCCCTTCTCCATCTGCATCAGGCACACGCCGGTCTCGGCGTCGCCGGCTTCGATGGCACGCTGGATCGGCGCGGCGCCACGCCACCTCGGCAGCAGCGACGCATGCACGTTCCAGCAGCCGTGCACCGGGATGTCGAGGATCTTCTGCGGTAGCAACAGCCCGTAGGCGACCACGACCATCAGGTCGGGCTGCAGCGCGCGCAATGCATCGCGCGAGACCTGCGATTTCAGCGACTCGGGCTGCAGCACCGGAATCCCGCGCTGCAACGCCTCGAGCTTCACCGGCGAAGGCTGCAGCCCGCGGCCGCGGCCGGCGGGACGATCGGGTTGGGTGTGGACGGCCACGACTTCGCCGCGTGCGGCGGCGGCGCGCAGGGCTGGAACGGCGAACTCGGGGGTTCCGGCGAAGACGATCCGCATCGCGGGCCGTCAGGCGGCGTCGGCGCGGCGTTGCTTGGCGAGCTTTTTGCGCACCATCTCGCGCTTGAGCGGCGAGAGGTAGTCGACGAACAGCTTGCCGTCGAGGTGGTCGATCTCGTGCTGGATGCACACCGCCAGCAGGCCGTCGGCGGCCAGTTCGAACGGCTCGCCATGGCGATCGAGCGCGCGCACCGTGATCTCCGCGGCACGGGTCACGTCGGCGAAGATCCCGGGGACGGACAGGCAGCCCTCCTGGCAGACCTCCTCGCCGCTGCGGGCGACGATCTCCGGGTTCACGAAGACCATGCGCCGGTCCTTCTCCTCGGAGACGTCGATGACCATGAAGCGCTTGTGGACGTCCACCTGGCTTGCCGCCAGGCCGATGCCGGGAGCCTCGTACATGGTCTCGAACATGTCGTCGAACAGGCGCTGGGCCTCCTCGCCGGCCAGCCACGCCGGGTCGACCGGGACTGCCTTGGTACGCAGCCGGGGGTCGGGGAACTCGAGGATCGGGAGCAGGGCCATGGCTTGAAAAGGGAGGCGTGGGTCACATCCGCAAGCACCGGGCTTGCGGAATTGGGCAATGATACCGCTACCGGCTTGCGTCCGGCTGCGATCCCTGCGCTCTATTGGCCCGGGTTAAGGGTGGGTTTTCCCAAGGGGAGCGGGTACATGGCCGCAAAGCTTAAACATTTGCCTCAAGGGCTGCGCACGGCCATGGCCGTCGCGTTGCTCACGATCACCACGTGGGCGGTCGCGGTGGACCTGCGCGCCGACCATCCGGACACCTACGTGGTGCAGCGTGGGGACACCCTGTGGGACATCGCCGGGCGCTTCCTGCAGAAACCGTGGCTGTGGCCGGAAATCTGGCAGGCCAACCCGCAGGTCGAGAACCCGCACCTGATCTATCCGGGCGACGTGCTGTCGCTGGCCTACATGGATCGCGTGCAGCAGCCGCAGGCCGTGGTCCAGCCGGGCCCGCGGACCGAACCGCCGATCACGGGCATCCCGCTCGGCGAGATCGAGCCGTTCCTGAAGGACCTGCGCGTCGTCGATTCCTTCGACCAGTTGCCCTACGTGGTCGGCCTGGAAGAGGACCGCCTGCGCGGCGGCCAGGGCCAGCTCGTCTACGTGCGCGGCCTCGCCGGCGCCCAGCCCGGCCAGCGCTACATGGTGGTGCGACCGGTGCAGCGCTATGCCTTCGTCGACCGCACCGATGGCTGCTGCGACCTGTTCGACCGCGACAGCCTGGACTTCCGCGGCAGGCGCACCCTCGACTCGGCCGATTTCTGGGCCGCCGTGATGGTGATGGACAAGGGCAAGGAGCTGCTGGGCCACGAGCTCAAGCGCGTCAGCGCGGGCACCATCACCCGCGGCGAAGTCGGCGGCATCGAGGCCAGCACCCTGATGCTGGACCATGACTCGCACGAGGTCCGCGTCGGCGACCGCATCGTGCCGGTGGACGTCCAGTCCTACGATCCCTACTTCCACCCGCATCCGCCCGCCCGCTCGTTCGACTACGGCCGGGCGAAGGTCCTTGCGGTGGCCGACATGCTCGCCACCGGCGGCCCGCACGACGTGGTCGCGCTTTCGGTCGGCGCGCGCGACGGCATCGACAACGGCACCGTGTTTTCCACCTGGCGCGTCGGCACCAACGCCGTCGACCGTGTCGAGTACGGCCTGGACCGCACCGAGAGCACCATTTTCGCGGGGAGCAAGGTGCGCCTGCCCGACGAGTTCGCCGGCCACGTGATGGTGTTCCGCACCTTCGACAAGATGAGCTACGGCCTGGTGATGGACAGCGTGAAGCCGACCCGCGTGGGCTTCGAGCTGAAGCATCCGGACGCCCCGTTCTGAGGCGCGTCGTTTCCTGACGTTCGCAAGCGGCGGCGCCTGACGGCGCCGTCGCCGTTTCCGGGCCACGCTCCCGGGATGGACGACCTCGATGCGCGCACCCGGGCGTGGCTGCAACAGCCGCGCCACCACCTGCTGCACTGGCGGCACCCCGACTACCCGGCCCTGTTGCGGCGTATCGCCGATCCGCCGCGGGTGCTGTTCGTCGCCGGCGACCCGACGCTGCTCTGGCATCCCTGCGTGGCGGTGGTCGGCAGCCGTTCGCCGAGCGCGGGCGGCGCCGACAACGCATTCGCCTTCGCCCGCGCATTCGCCGCATCCGGGCTGGCGGTGGCCAGCGGCCTGGCCTCGGGTATCGACACCGCCGCCCACGCCGGCGCGCTGTCCGCCGGGGGCGCCACCATCGCGGTGCTCGGCACCGGCCCGGACGTGCCCTACCCGCGCTCGAACGCGGCGCTGCACGCGCGCATAGCCGCGCATGGCGTGCTGGTCAGCGAGCTTCCGCCCGGCACGGTCGCGCACCGAGGACAGTTCCCGCGCCGCAACCGGATCATCGCCGGCTTGTCCCTCGGCACCGTGGTGGTCGAAGCCGCCCAGCGCTCCGGGTCGCTGATCACCGCCCGCCTGGCCGGCGAGAGCGGCCGCGAGGTGTTCGCCCTGCCCGGCTCGATCCACAACCCCAAGGCCCGCGGCTGCCACCGCCTGCTGCGCGATGGCGCGGCCCTGGTGGAATCGCCCGACGAAGTCGTGGCCGCGCTCGGTCCGCTCGCGGCACGCCTGGCCGACGACTTGCGGGGACGCCTGGGCGCCCCCATCCATGAGCCGTCGGCGGCTCCGTGCGAGGCCGCCGCGGCCCCTGGCCCGGCAGATCCCGACTACAAGAAATTGTGGACGGCCCTGGGCCACGACCCAACAGGTATGGATGGACTCGTCTCACGGACCGGATTGACGGCCGCGCAACTGTCCTCCATGCTGCTGGTCATGGAGCTTGAAGGCCGGGTGGTTTCACGCCACGGCCGCTACACCCGCACCTCCACAGCACCTGCCACGGTGCAGGCCGAGGGGAAATGAAAGAGAGCATCCTGGACGTCCTGCTGTACCTGTTCGAGCACTACTTCACCGAAGACGTCCCGCCGCCGGGCGACCGCGAGCAACTGGCCAACGGCCCGCTGCTGGACGAACTGACCCAGGCCGGCTTCAGCCCGGCCGAGATCCACAAGGCCTTCGACTGGCTCGGCGCCCTGGCCGAGCAGCGCCCCGCGCCCGGCGACCCGCGTGCCGGCGGCCCGACCCGGATCTTCTTCGGGCCCGAGCTCGACAAGCTGGACGTGGAATGCCGCGGTTTCCTGATGTTCCTGGAGCAGCACGGGATCCTGGACCCGGACCAGCGCGAGCTGGTGCTGGACCGGGCGATGGCCCTGGACCAGGACGAGCTGGACCTCGAGGACCTGAAGTGGGTCGTGCTGATGGTCCTGTTCAACCAGCCGGGCTCCGAGGCGGCCTACGCCTGGATGGAGACCCAGATGTACCTGGACGAACCCGAGCCGGTCCACTAGCCGGGGTTCGCCCGGGTCACCGGCTGGCGCCGCCGGCGCCGCGTGTGGTACCTCTAATAAAAGGAATCGACGCCCGGGGCCACGGCCGCGGGCGTCGCCGCCTTCACGGCACGCCGCCGCCCAGCTCCGGACCCTCTGCCGCCATGGCCAAGAACCTCCTCATCGTCGAGTCGCCCGCCAAGGCCAAGACGATCAACAAGTACCTCGGCAAGGACTTCACGGTCCTGGCGTCCTACGGCCATGTCCGCGACCTGGTGCCCAAGGAGGGTGCGGTCGATCCGGCGCACGGCTTCGCCATGCGCTACGACCTGATCGAGAAGAACGAGAAGCACGTCGAGGCCATCGCCAAGGCGGCCAAGGCGGCCGACGCCCTGTACCTGGCCACCGACCCGGACCGCGAGGGCGAGGCGATCAGCTGGCACATCGCCGAGATCCTGCGCGAGCGCGGGCTGCTGGAAGGCAAGCCGCTGCACCGGGTGGTGTTCACCGAGATCACCCCGCGCGCCATCCGCGAGGCGATGGAGCAGCCGCGCACCATCGCCGGCGACCTGGTCGATGCGCAGCAGGCCCGCCGCGCGCTCGACTACCTGGTCGGCTTCAACCTGTCGCCGGTGCTGTGGCGCAAGGTGCAGCGCGGCCTGTCCGCCGGACGCGTGCAGTCGCCTGCGCTGCGCATGATCGTCGAGCGCGAGGAGGAGATCGAGGCGTTCGTCGCGCGCGAGTACTGGTCGATCGAGGCCGAGTGCGCGCACCCGTCGCAGCCGTTCACCGCCAAGCTGGTCAAGCTCGACGGCAAGAAATTCGAACAGTTCACCGTCACCGATGGCGAAAGCGCGGAATCGGCGCGCGAGCGCATCGCCAGGGCCGCCGGCGGTTCGCTGCACGTCACCGACGTCGCCAGCAAGGAACGCAAGCGCCGCCCGTCGCCGCCGTTCACCACTTCCACGCTGCAGCAGGAAGCCGCGCGCAAGCTCGGCTTCACCACCAAGCGCACCATGCAGGTGGCGCAGAAGCTCTATGAAGGCGTGAACATCGGCGAGGAAGGCACCGTCGGCCTGATCAGCTACATGCGTACCGACTCGGTCAACCTCTCGGCCGAGGCGCTGGGCGAGATCCGCGACGTGATCGCGCGCGACTTCGGCACCGCCTCGCTCCCGGACAAGCCCAACTTCTACACCACCAAGTCGAAGAACGCGCAGGAAGCGCACGAAGCGGTGCGCCCGACCTCGGCGCTGCGCACGCCGGCGCAGGTGGCGCGCTTCCTCACCGACGACGAGCGCCGCCTGTACGAACTGGTGTGGAAGCGCGCCGTGGCCTCGCAGATGATCCCGGCCACGCTGAACACCGTGTCGGTCGAACTTGCCGCGGGCAGCGAACACAGCTTCCGCGCCAGCGGCACCACGGTGGTCGTACCCGGCTTTCTTGCCGTGTACGAAGAAGGCAAGGACACCAAGGGCAAGGAAGACGAGGATGAGGGGCGCAAGCTGCCGGCGATGAAGCCGGGCGAGCGCGTGCCGCTGGACCGCATCCATGCCGACCAGCATTTCACCCAGCCGCCGCCGCGCTTCACCGAAGCAGCCCTGGTCAAGGCGCTGGAGGAGTACGGCATCGGCCGGCCGTCGACCTACGCCTCGATCATCCAGACCCTGCTGTTCCGCAAGTACGTGGAAATGGAGAGCCGCAGCTTCCGCCCGACCGACGTCGGCCGCGCGGTCTCCAACTTCCTCAGCGCGCACTTCACCCGCTACGTCGACTACGACTTCACCGCCAGGCTCGAGGACGAGCTCGACGCGGTGTCGCGCGGCGAGGAGGAGTGGGTGCCGCTGATGGAGAAGTTCTGGGGCCCGTTCAAGGAACTGGTGGACGACAAGACCGAGTCGGTCGACCGTTCCGAGGCCACCGGCGCGCGCGAACTGGGCACCGACCCGAAGAGCGGCAAGCCGGTGAGCGTGCGCCTGGGCCGCTATGGGCCTTACGCCCAGATCGGCACTGCCGACGACGAGGAGAAGCCGACCTTCGCCTCGCTGCGGCCGGGCCAGAGCATGCACACCATCTCGCTCCAGGACGCGCTGGAGCTGTTCCGGCTGCCGCGCAAGCTGGGCGAATCCAACGGCGAGGAGGTCAGCGTCGGCATCGGCCGCTTCGGTCCGTTCGCCAAGCGCGGCAGCGTCTACGCCTCGCTGAAGAAGGAAGACGATCCGTACACCATCGACCTGGCGCGCGCGGTGTTCCTGATCGAGGAGAAGGAAGAGATCGCGCGCAACCGCATCATCAAGGAATTCGAGGGCAGCGACATCCAGGTGCTCAACGGGCGCTACGGACCCTACATCAGCGACGGCAAGCTCAATGGACGCATTCCCAAGGATCGCGAACCGGCATCGCTGACGCTGGAGGAAGTGACCAGGCTGCTGGAGGAGACCGGCAAGCCGATGCGCGGCCGCTTCGGCAAGAAGGCCGCCGCGAAGAAGGCGCCGGCGAAGAAGGCTGCAACGAAAAAAGCCGCGGCAAAAAAGACCACCAAGAAGGCTGCAACGAAGAAGACCGCGGCGAAGAAGTCGCCTGCGAAGAAGGCCGCGAAGAAGGCGGTGGCGAAGAAGGCCGCCGCGCCTGCAGCGGCGCCGGAGCCGCCGCCGCTGCTGACGCCAAAGCCCTTCGTCGGCGGGCGCCGCGTGGTCAAGAAGGCCGACGCCTGACGGCGACAGCGTGAGCGCGCCCGTCCTGCCCATCGCCGATGCCGTTGCGGTGCTGCGCCGCGGCGGCCTGGTCGCCTGCCCGACCGAAAGCGTCTGGGGCCTGTCCTGCGATCCTTTCGACGAAGCGGCCGTGCTGCGCCTGCTCGCGCTCAAGCAGCGCGGAGTCGACAAGGGCCTGATCCTGGTCGCCGCCACGCCGGCGCAGTTCGACGGCATTGCCGACTGGGAACCGCTGCCCCCGGGGCGCAAGGCGGAGGTCCTGGCCAGCTGGCCGGGCCCGAACACCTGGATCATGCCGGTCACGCCCCGGGTTCCGCGCTGGATCAGCGGCGAGCACGACGGGGTGGCGCTGCGGGTCAGCGCCCATCCGGTGGTCGCAGCCCTGTGCACGGCCTTCGGCGGCCCACTGGTCTCGACCAGCGCCAACCGCGCCGGCGAGCCTGCCGCCCGTAGCCTGGATTCCCTGGACCCCGCCCTGCTCGCCGCCACCGACGGCCTGCTGGCAGGCGAGACCGGCGCCCGCGACCGTCCCAGCGACATCCGCGACGCCCGCACCGGCACCCTGTTGCGCGGCTGATTGCGACGCCCGCACTTGGCAGGCGCCGGCGCAGGGGGCAAGATCGGCCCATGCGCTTACTCCCGGTCACCCTGGTGTGCTTCCTGGCCTCCGCCGCGACGCTGCTGCCTGCCGGCAATACCGCCGCCGCGGACCAGGTGAAGATCTACCGCTGCGTTGCCGCCGACGGCAGCGTGGCCGTGCGCGACTCGGCCTGCCCCGACGGCGAGACCCAGCAGGTGCGCGACATGACGCGCCCGAAGGATCCCGCGCCGGCACCGGCCAGCGCGCAACCGCAACCGCATCCGTACTACTACCCGCCTGCCTCGGCCTACGACGGCGTTTCTTCAGGGGGTGGCGTGGTCGTCCGCCGCCCGGTGTACCCGGTGCCCGCGCCGGCCCCGGCGCAGCCGGCCGACTGGGGCCATGGCAGCTGGGTGAAAGGCAGCTGGACCGACTCGGGCAGCTGGACCGACCGTTGAACCGGGCCGCGTGCCTGGCGGTGTGCCTGGCCTGCTCGATCTTTCCACTATGGATTCCGCCCGCCTCGGCGCAACAGGTGGTGGTCTACCGTTGCACCGACGCGGCCGGCAACGTCACCGTGCAGAACGACGAGCCGTGCCCCAAGGGCGCGCGCGAAGAGCGCAAGGTGATCGAACCGCCGCCACCGCTGCCGGTCTTCGAGCCGCCGGCGGCACCGGAGACACCCAGCCTCTACGCGCCGCCGGTCAGGATCGTGCAGCGGCCCGGGGCCAAGGCGCCGGAGCCGCAACCGCCGCCCGGACTGTTCCAGTGCAGCACCTGGGACCAGCTGCACTACTTCACCGAGAAAGCGGAGCCGCAGAAGCATTGCGCACCGCTGCAGGTCGTGGGCATCGACGGTGTGTCGCGCCCGGAGGCCAGCGCCTGCGAGATGGTCGCCGACGTGTGCAGCGCGGTGCCGCCGGAGCGCTTGTGCGAGGCGTGGCAGCGGCGTATCGACGAAGCGGAGTTCCGCTGGCGTTTCCCCGGTGCCGATGCCGATGGGAGCCGGCGCGTCGAATACGAGCGCCTCAAGGCCATCCACGCCGCCAGCAGCTGCGCCCCCGCCCCGTAGGAGCGCGTCTCGCGCGCGACCTCCTCGCGCGCTTACGCTGGAAAGGCGGTCCGCTTTGGCGAATGTCCCCCGGCCGGGCCTGCGGCCCGGCCTCCTCCTTGATTTCGCCAAAGCGCACCACCTTTCCCGCGACGCCCGGAGCGACCCGCGTCGTGAACGCCGCTTCGGGAGCGTTCCGAAGCATCGACCCACCCGCTTGGCTTAGCGTCGTGGAATGGGTTTGCCCAAGACGGGACCGTCGGAGACATGGATGTCGACGACGAGGCCCCTTGGACGGGTTCACGCCGTGTCCCGGCTTGGGCAAGGCCATTCCGCGGCGCCCCGCACGTGAGCGGGCGG
>NZ_JARUVM010000119.1 GCF_029763755.1 Luteimonas sp. 8-5 | reverse complement strand
GCCTGGAGATCGATACCTGGCGTTGGGCCGGCGTGCCGTTCTACATCCGTGCAGGCAAGCGCATGCCGATCACCGCCACCGAAGTGACCGTCGACCTGAAGGCGCCGCCGCTGGCGATCTTCCGCGAGGACCGCAATGGCGCGGGGGTCGAAGGCGAAAAGCGCCGGCATGCCAACTACTTCCGTTTCCGCCTCGGCCCGGAAGTGGTGATCGCCACCGGCGCCCGGGTCAAGCGCGCAGGCGAGGCCATGCGCGGCGAGGACGTGGAACTGGTCGCGCGCCACCAGCCGCTCGGTGCCGCGCCGCCGTACGAGCGCCTGCTGGGCGATGCGCTCCGCGGCGACGCCGGCCTGTTCACCCGCGACGAGGCGGTGGAGGAAGCCTGGCGGGTCGTGGACCCGGTGCTGGACCTGCCTGCGCCAGTGGAGATGTACGACTCCGGCAGCTGGGGCCCGGGCGCGGCGCGGCGCATGGTGGCCGGCGAGAGCTGGCACGATCCGCGCGCGGAAGGCAGCGCGCCATGCTGAGGCATCGGACATACTGGGAGGCATGATGAATGCGAACCTCAAGGCGCTGCGCGCCGTCGGCCAGAGCCTCTGGCTGGACAACATCACCCGGCGGATGCTCGACGACGGCACCCTGGAACGCTGGATCGGCGAGTACGGCCTGACCGGGCTGACGTCGAACCCAACCATCTTCGACGAGGCCATCGGCGGCGGCGAGGACTACGACGCGGGCATCCGTGGGCATCACCATGCAGGCCTTTCCGGCGAAGCGCTGTTCATCGAACTGGCGCTGGAGGACCTGCGCCGCGCCGCGCGCCTGTTCGAGTCCGCGTTCGAGGCCAGCGACGGCGTGGACGGCTGGGTGTCGATGGAGCTGTCGCCGCTGATCGCCGACGACACCGCCGCCAGCGTCGATGCCGCCAAACGGATCCATGCGCAGGCTGCATGCCGCAACCTGTTCGTGAAGATCCCGGGCACGCCGGCCGGCGTGCCCGCGATCGAGGAGTCGATCTTCGAAGGCGTGCCGATCAACGTGACCCTGTTGTTCTCGATGCCGCAATACGCGGCCGCGGCCGACGCCTACATGCGCGGCATCGAGCGCCGCCTCGAGGCCGGGCGCGACCCGGTAGTGGCGTCGGTGGCCTCGGTCTTCGTCAGCCGCTGGGACAAGGCCATTGCCGACACCGCACCGCAGGCGCTGCGCAACGGACTGGGCATCGCCGTGGGCATGCGCTGCTACCAGGCGTATCGCGACATCCTGGATTCGGATCGCTGGCGCCGGCTGGAAGCGGCCGGTGCGCGGCCGCAACGGCTGCTCTGGGCCAGCACCAGCACCAAGGATCCGTCGGCACCGGACACGCTGTACCTCGAGGCGCTGGCTGCGCCCGACACCATCAACACCGTGCCGCCCAAGACCCTGGCGGCATTCGCCGACCATGGGCGCGTCGGCGCGCCCATGGCGGCCGACGGGGGCGATGCCGGCGCGTGCCTGCAGCGCTATGCAGATGCCGGCATCGATGTCGATGGGCTGGCAACGCGACTGCAGGAGGAGGGCGCCGCATCGTTCGTGAAGTCGTGGCGCCAGCTGTTGCAGCGGATCGAGGCCAAGACCGCGGCGCTGGGAGGCTGAGCGGCGCATGGGTGCATGGAGTGCATTGCAGGCGCATGCGAAGGACACGGCACGGCTGACCCTGCGTGAGCGTTTCGCCGGCGATCCGGCCCGGGGCGAACGCCTGGCTGCAGAAGGGGCCGGCTGGTACCTGGATTATTCGAAGCAGCGCGTCGGCGACGACACCTTGCGCCTGCTGCTTGCCCTGGCCGGGGAACGCGGCGTGGCCGCGCGCATCGAAGCCATGTTCGGCGGTGCCCACGTCAATGTCACCGAAGACCGGCCGGCGTTGCACGTGGCCCTGCGCGCGCCGTTCGGCACCCGCATCGAGGTCGACGGCCGCGATGTCGTCCCGGACGTGCATGCAGTGCTCGAGCGCATGGGCCGCTTCTGCGAGCGCGTACGCGACGGCCGCTGGACCGGTGCCGGCGGTGGGCGCATCCGACACGTGGTCAACATCGGCATCGGCGGTTCGGACCTTGGCCCGGCCATGGCCTATATCGCCTTGCGCCGCCATGCGACCCGCGAGCTCGGCGTGCGCTTCGTCGCCAACGTCGATCCGGCGTCGCTGCAGAAGGCGCTGCACGGGCTGGACCCGGCCGAAACACTGTTCATCGTCTGCTCCAAGTCGTTCACCACCCGCGAGACGCTGGTCAACGCGCGCGCCGCGCGCGAGTGGTGCACGGCGGCACTGGGCGAGGACGCCGTGGCGCGCCATTTCGTCGCGGTCTCGACCAACGAGCAGGGCGTGCGCGACTTCGGCATCGACCCGGACAACATGTTCGGGTTCTGGGACTGGGTCGGCGGCCGCTATTCCATGGACTCGGCGGTCGGCCTGTCGACCATGCTCGCGATCGGGCCGAACGGCTTCCGCGAGATGCTCGACGGCTTCCACGCCATGGACGTGCATTTCCGCGACACGCCGTTCGAGCGCAACCTGCCGGTGCTGATGGCATTGCTGTCGGTGTGGAACAACAACTTCCTCGGCGCGGCCACCCAGGCTGTGATTTCGTATTCGCAGGACCTGCAGCGGTTTCCCGCCTACCTGCAGCAATTGGCGATGGAGAGCAACGGAAAGCGCGTGACCGTCGACGGCGGGCCCGTCGCGGGACATACCGCGCCGGTGTACTGGGGCTCGACCGGCACCAACGGGCAGCATTCCTTTTTCCAGGCGCTGCACCAGGGTACGCGCCTGGTGCCCTGCGATTTCATCGGGTTCTGCCGGCCCGGTGGCGATTCGCCGGACGTTGCCCGCCGCCACGACCTGCTGATGGCCAACCTGTTCGCCCAGGGCGAGGCGCTGGCGTTCGGCACGCCCGCGGACCTGCCACCGCACCGCCAGTGTCCGGGCAACGCGCCAAGCAGCACGCTGCTGGCGGAAACCCTGACGCCGTACAGCCTGGGCGCCCTGGTCGCGCTGTACGAGCACAGCGTGTTCGTGCAGGGCACGATCTGGAACATCGACAGCTTCGACCAGTGGGGCGTCGAGCTGGGCAAGCAGCTGGCAGCGACCACCGAATCGGAGCTGCTCGCCGACGCCGAGCCGGCGCTGGCGCACGACAGCTCGACCAACGCGCTGATCCGGCGCTACCGGCGCGAGCGCGGCAAGCCCTGAGCCTTTTTGATCAGGCCTTCTTGATCGCGTGCCCGCCGAACTCGTTGCGCATGGCGGCGAGCAGCTTGTCGGCGTAGGAATCGTCGTCGCGCGAACGCAGCCGCGAGATCAGCGACAACGCGATCACCGGCGCCGGCACGTCGAGGTCGATCGCCTCCTGCAGCGTCCAGCGCCCTTCGCCGGAGTCGGCCACCCACGGCGAGATGCCGTCCATGCCAGGGTTCTTGCGCAAGGCGTCGGCGGTCAGGTCCAGCAACCAGGAACGGACCACGCTGCCGTGGCGCCAGATCTCCGCGACCTGGTGCAGGTCGAGCGCGAACTCCTGCTTGTGCTGCAGGATCGAGAAACCCTCGGCATAGGCCTGCATCAGGCCGTACTCGATGCCGTTATGGACCATCTTGGTGAAGTGGCCGGAGCCGACGGGCCCCACGTGGCCCCAGCCGCGGTCCGCGGCGGGGGCCAGGGCCTCGAACAGCGGCCGTAGGCGATCCACCGTCGCCTTGTCCCCGCCGACCATCAGGCTGTAGCCCTCGGCCAGGCCCCACACGCCGCCGCTGGTGCCGCAGTCGACGTAGCCGATCCGCTTGCCGGCCAGGGCCTCCGCGCGGCGCAGCGTGTCCCTGTAGTTGGAGTTGCCACCGTCGATGACGACGTCGCCCGGCGCCAGCAGCCCGGCCAGCGCTTCCACCGTCTGGTCGGTGATCTTCCCGGCCGGCACCATCATCCACAGCACCCGCGGCGCGGGCAGGGCGGCGACCAGTTCCTGCAATGATGCGGCCGAACCGCCGCCATCGCCTTCCAGTGCCTTTCGCGCGTCCGCGTCCGGGTCGAAGCCGACGACCTTGTGCCCGCCGCGCAGCAGCCGCGCCGCCATGTTGCCGCCCATGCGGCCGAGGCCGATCATTCCCAGGTCCATGCTGTCTCCCGAGGTTCCAATGCAGCCATGATGCATTGTGCGGGATTATCGCGACGTGGATGATGAGCCGCATGCGTTCCCTGGACCCCGAAACCCTGGCCTCCTACCGCAGCGCCCGCTACGTGGTGCACACGGGCGCGGACGATCTCACCCTGGCGCTGGACGTGCCCAATCCCGGTTTGGGGGGGCTGATGCGTGTACACGGCGCCGCCAGCGCCTGCCTGGTCACCGCCTACAACCCGTACAGCCAGGAGCGCACGCCGGCGCAGAACGAAGCGGCGAACGCCGAGCTGCGCGCGTGGCTGGAGGAACGCGGGTGGCCGCTGCTGGAAGGCTACGGCAGCTGCGCGGAGGAGGGCGACTGGGACGCCGAGCGCAGTTTCCTCGCGTTCGGCCCCACTGCGGACGACGCGCGTGCGATGTGCGTCGCGTTCAACCAGAACGCGGTCGTTTACGCCGGCGCTGATTCAGTGCCGGTCCTGCTGTTCCACCCGGAGATCAATGCGCCGGCTGCTTGTTGAGCAGGCTGGCTTCCATCAGGTCGATCTCGCGCACCAGCTTCTGGTGGACGACGTCGTCGATGGCGAAGGCGCGGCGCAGTTTGTAGTACTCGTCGCGCTCGGCGTCCAGGGCGCCCAGGCGCAGGCGGCGCTCGGCTTCTGCCACCAGCTGCATGTCCTCGGCGGTTTCGCCGCTGTGGTCGCCGTAGTCCAGGTGGCGCTGGTAGACGTCGCGCAGCACCATCGCCGCCTCCGCGCGCGCGGCCACGATCCTGGGGTCCTCCAGCGGCTCGGCCAGCATGGCATCGATCCTGCGCAGCGCGGCCTCCGACGCCGCCACCCGCGCGTTCGCCTCGGTGTCCTTGCGCTCGGGTTCGGGCAGCACGTCGGTCAATCCCCGCGTGAGCACGGGCAGGCCGATGCTGGCGATCACCAGCGACAGCAGGATCACGCCCATGGCGAGGAAAATGGCCGCATCGCGGGCAGGGAACGGCGTGCCGTCGGGCATCAGCAGCGGCAGCGTCAGCACACCCGCCAGGGTGATCGCCCCGCGTACGCCGGCGGTAGCGATGATCGCGAGCAAGCGGTTCTGCGGCACCACCGCAGCTTCGCCGCGCAGCGACGCACTGAACACCGTGACCCGCACCGCGAGCCAGACCCAGGCAAAGCGCAGCGCGCCCAGCGCCAGGGTGATCACCACGACGTAGCCGAGCAGGTGCCACACGTCGTTGCCGTTGCCGCTGGCCGAGGCCGCCTCCGGCAAGCGCCGCAGCATGCGTGGCAACTGCTCGCCCAGCAGCACGAAGATGATGCCGTTGAGTGCTGTCTGCACGGTGTCCCAGACCGCATTGCGCTGCATCCGGGTCGAGGCCAGCGGCCGGCCCGACAGCTCGCCGTAGTGCATGGCGATGCCGGCGACCACCGCTGCGAGGATGCCGGACACGTGGATGTGCTCGGCGGCCAGGTAGGCCGCGAATGGAATCAGCAGGCTGACCAGGATCTGGATGCCGGTGTCTTCGCCTGCGCGCTGGATCAGCAGGTGGTTGAGCTTGCCGATGATCCAGGTCACCACCAGGCCCACCATCGCTCCGCCACCGGCCACCAGCACGAAGCTCAGCGAGGCATCGGCCAGTGAGAAGGTGCCCGTGAGCGCGGCGGTGACGGCGAAGGTGAAGCAGACCAGGCCAGTAGCGTCGTTGAGCAGGGATTCGCCTTCCAGGATGTGCATCAGCCGCGGCGGCAGGGGCGAGTTGTGGGTCATCGCGCCCACCGCGACCGGGTCGGTCGGCGACAGGATCGCCGCCAGCGCGAACGCCACCGCCAGCGGCATGGCCGGCACCAGCCACTCGATGAACCAGCCCATGCCGATCACGGTGAACACCACCAGGCCGATGGCCAGCGCCAGGATCGGTTTCCAGTCGCGGAAGAACGCGCCCTTCGGGATCCGCCAGCCGTCCAGGAACAGCAGCGGCGGAATGAACAGCAACAGGAACAGGCGCGGGTCGAAGTCCACGTCGAATCCAACCCACGACAGTCCCGCGCCGATCGCGATCTGCAGCAGCGGCAGGGGCACCTTCAGCGGCAACAGCCGCGCCAGGAAGCCGCTGAGCACCACGGCGAGCAGGAACAGCAGGACCATCGTGACTACGGGCATCCGGATCTCCAGCAGGAATGTCGTTTCCCGATTTTATGCCGACGGAGCCGGGCCCTTTGCACATGCCCGCATGGCAGGGCCTCCGCAGCTGGCCAGACTGCGCCCACCTCCTCGCACATCTCTTCACCACCGGGGGAATGCCATGAAGCTGTTCGCACCCGAATCCGCACCCGCACTGGGCCTGATGGACATCCACGGCCGGCCGATTGCCATCGGCGGCAACGGGCGCCGCACGCTGCTGTCGTTCTTTCGCGACGCGGCATGCCCGTTCTGCAACTTCCGCATCTACGAGCTCACCCACCACCACCAGAGCCTGGCCGCGCTTGGGCTGGATATCGTGGCGGTGTTCGGCTCGTCCCGCGAGGAGGTCCTGCGCTTCGTGGCCCAGCATCCGCGGCCGTTCCGCATCGCGGCCGACCCGGTGGGCGCATCGCACAAGCGCTACGGCATCGAGCGATCGTCCTGGCGCAAGCTCAAGGCGATCGTCACCCGCATCCCGACGCTGGTCCGGGGGCTGCGGATCGTGGGCCTGGCAGGGCTGAACACGAACAACCTGCTGCCCGCCGATTTCCTCATCGACGAGGACGGCCGCATCGTCGAGACCTGGTACGGCACCGATGCCGGCGACCGCATTCCGCTGGAGCGGGTCGAACTGTTCCTTGCCCGCGGGCTGATCAGGCGCGGCGTACCAAAGGAAAACGGGCCGCTTTCGCGACCCGTCGTCCATCACATTGGTGGAGGTGGCGGGAATTGAACCCGCGTCCGAAGGCACTCCATGCCCGGCACTACATGCTTAGCCCGTTGTTCGATCTCGGATCACGGCAACACAACGTGCGAAGCACACCGTGACCCACACCCGCTTTGGATTCGGAACCGGTTGACGGGTCGCCGCCGGGACCTATCCCTTGATGATGACCCTACATCCACGAGCAAGGGCACAAGTGGGTTCGGGGCTTACGCCTTAAGCGGCGAGAGCGTAGACGTCGTCGTTGGCGTCTGGATTTTTGCAGCTGGATTTACGAGGAAAGCTACCCCCTCGGCATGCGCCAGGCGATTTCGCAACCCCCGTCGAAGCCAGTGCACCCCCGGGAACGTCGATTTCGCTGACATTCCCAGTATAGGGGCAGGCCGGGAACCCGCAAGGCGGGCCGGAAAACCGTGCAGCCGCGATTCACGGGCCCCCGGCCCCGGCAACGGCTATGCTGGCGCCGATGCCGATCGACGCCCCGGCCAAATCCGACCGACAGCCGGTGCCCAGGAGCGCCACGGCCGGCTACGTCCTGGCAGGCGTCGTCCTGGCCGCCTCGTTGCTGCTGGTCTACCTGTACTGGCGCAGCGCGTACGAACGCGAGATGACGGCGGCGCAGGCGGCGTTCACGGCGCGTGCCGACGACACCGCCGGGCGCCTCGTGCGGCGCCTGGGCAACCATGAGCTGATCGCACGCGGCGGCGTTTCGCTCTCGGCGTCGGTGGCCCGCCCGAGCCGCCGCCAGTGGCAGAACTATGTCGAGGGCCTGGACCTGCGCGAGCGCTACCCGGACCTCACCGGCCTGGCCTTCCTGGTCTACTCGACCTCGCTGCAGCTGTCGGAGCTGCAGCGGATGCTGCGCGAAGGCGGGGAGGGCATGTTCAGCGTCTGGCCGCACGGCATCCGCGCCCACTACGGGCCGGTGCTGTACCTCGAGCCGAAGACGCGGGAGAACATGGCCGCCATCGGCTATGACATGTACGCCGATCCGGTGCGCCGCGCCGCCATGGACGCAGCGCGCGACAGCGGCCAGCCGGTGATGAGTCCGCCCGTGCGCCTGGTACAGGACATCGATGCGCAAGGCGCACCGCCCGGCGTGGTCCTGTTCCTGCCGGTGTACCGCTTCGGCGACCGGCCGGCGACCACCGAGGCCAGGCGCGAATCGCTGCAGGGCTGGGTGGAAACCTCGTTCCGCGTGCCGGACTTCGTCGACGCCACGCTGCGCGGCATGCCCGACCGGATCAGCCTGCGCATCATCGACGTGACCGATGGCGGACACGCCGTGCTGTATGCGGATCCCGCGCCGGACACCGCTGACCCGCCGGCATTCCACGCGACCAGCGACCTGAGGGCCTACGGCCGCGACTGGCGGCTGGAGTTCTCGTCGGCGCCGGGTTCGGTGGTCGCCGCGCGCATGGCCGGCCTGCGCAACACGCTGGTGATCGGCGTATTCGCCTCGCTACTGCTGTTCGCGATCGTGCTGGTCCTGGCGCGGACCCAGGCGCGCGCCGAGCGCCTGGCAGCGCGCATGACCGAATCGTTCCGGCGCAGCGAGCTGCGGTTCCGCAACGCGCTCGAGTATTCGGCGATCGGCACGGCCCTGCTCGACGCGCGCGGCCGCATCGCTGACGCGAACCCCGCGCTCGAGCAGGTGCTGCACAAGTCGCGCGAGCAGCTGCTGGGCAGCCGGCTGGATTCGCATTTCATCGACCATCGCGCCGCGGACGTGCCGGCGGACCAGGTCTACCGCAGCACCCGTTCGATGCTTGCCGACGATGGCAGCCTGCGCCAGCTGCAGCTCACCTACATGCCGATGCCTGGCGACGTCGACAGCGACATCGTGCGCCAGGTGCAGGTCGAGGACGTGACCGATCGCCTGCGCGCCGAGGCGCAGGTGCTGCAGCTCAATCGCACCCTGGAGGCGCGGGTGGAAGCTCGCACGCGCGAGCTGACCATCGCCAACCAGGACCTGGAGTCGTTCGCCTACAGCGTGTCGCACGACCTGCGCGCGCCGTTGCGCGCGATCGAGGGCTTCAGCCGGCTGCTCGACGAGCGCCAGGGCGATGCGCTGGGCGAGGAGGGCCGCGACCACCTGGCGCGAGTGCGCAACGCGGCCACGCGCATGGGCTCGCTGATCGAGTCGCTGCTGAAGATGGCGCGCCTGGGACGCAGCGGGATCAAGCCGGTGACGCTGGACCTGTCGAAGCTGGCGGCCGAAATCGTCGCCGAACTGCGCGGCAGCGAGCCGGACCGCGAGGTGGCCGTGTCGATCGAGTCCGGGCTGCAGGCCACCGGCGACGCGAACCTGGTACGCAACCTGATGGCCAACCTGCTCGGCAACGCCTGGAAATTCACCGCCGGGCGCGAGGATGCGCGCATCGAGTTCGGTCGCGACGCCCACGGCGCCTTCTTCGTGCGCGACAACGGTGCCGGCTTCCCGGCCGAGTACGCCGACAAGCTGTTCCGCCCGTTCCAGCGCCTGCACAGCCAGGAGCAGTTCGCCGGCGACGGTGTCGGCCTGGCGTCGGTGCGGCGCATCGTCGAACGCCATGGCGGCACCATCCGCGCCGACGGCGCGCTCGGCCTGGGTGCCACGTTCGCGTTCACCCTGCCGGAGAACCCGGAAGCCTGATCAGGCGTCCTTGTTGTGCCGGCGCAGGACGCGCTGCTTCTCGCGGTTCCAGTCGCGCTCCTTGCTCGCCTCGCGCTTGTCGTGCGACTGCTTGCCCTTGGCGAGCGCGAGTTCGGCCTTGACCTTGTTGCCCTTCCAGTACAGCGCGGTCGGCACCAGGGTGAAGCCGTCGCGCTGCACCCGGCCGATCAGGGTGTCGATCTCGCGCCGGTGCAGCAGCAATTTGCGGGTGCGGCGATCGTCGGCCACCACGTGGGTCGAGGCCGAGATCAGCGGCGTGATCTGCGCGCCGAACAGGAACAGCTCGCCATCGCGGACCACGGCGTAGGCTTCGGTGATGTTGGCGCGGCCGGCACGGATCGACTTCAGCTCCCAGCCCTGCAGCGCCAGGCCGGCCTCGAAGCGTTCCTCGAGGTGGTATTCGTGGCGCGCGCGCTTGTTCAGGGCAATGGTGCCGCCGCCGTTTGCCTTATCCTTGCCTGACTTCTTGCCCATCGCGCCATTGTCCCTGAAATCCCCATGCCGATCATCCAGCGCAGCGCACTCGTCGAACATTCGGCAGCCCGCATGTTCGAGCTGGTCAACGACGTGGAGGCCTATCCGCGAAGGTTCACGTGGTGCAGGCAGGCCAAGGTGCTGGAGCAGGGGCCCGACCGGGTGGTGGCCAGGCTCGACCTGGGGCTCGGGGCCCTGAGCACCTGGTTCACCACGGAGAACGTCCTCACCCCGCCGCAGCGCATCGACATGGCGCTGCGCGACGGGCCTTTCAAGCACCTGCACGGCCGCTGGCAGTTCCACGCGCTGGACGAATCGGCATGCAAGGTCAGCCTGACGCTGGACTTCGAGCCGTCCAGCAGGCTGCTCGGGCCGGCCATGGCGCTGGGCTTCCAGGCGCTGGCCGATCGCATGGTCGACGATTTCGTGCGCGTGGCCGACGGCAGCCCGGCGAAATGATCATCGAGGTCGTGCGCGCATGGCCGCGGCGGTCCAGTGCGGTGACGCTGGACCTGCCCGAAGGCGCGACCGTGGCCGAGGCGATCGCCGCATGCGGTCTTCCACTGGACGGCATCACCGGCCAGGCCGTGTTCGGCGAGCGGGTCGCAGCCACGCAGGTGCTGCGCCATGGCGACCGGGTCGAGCTGCTGGCGCCGCTGCTGGCGGATCCGAAGGAAGCGCGCCGGCGCCGGGCCGTGGCGCCGAAGCGCTAGCGCTTCTTCTTGTCGTCCTTGGGCAGGTTGCCGAAGCGGCCCATGCGCTGGGCCAGTTCCTGGTCCTGCTCCTGGAAGTAATCGCCTTCCCAGCGGGTAACGGCGTCGTTCTCGAACCAGACGGTCAGGTTCTTCACGTGCACGGTACCCACGCGGTCGGTACGCTGCGTGGCGGTGTAGTCCCAGCGATCGTGATGGAAGGGATCGGCGATCGACGGCGTGCCCAGGAGCACCTGGACCTGCTGCCTGGACATCCCGACCTGCAACTGGTCCACCGCCGCCTTGTCGAGCAGGTTGCCTTGGTAGATCGGCTGCTTGTACAGGATGCCGCAGCCGGCGACGGTGCAGGCGATGGCGGCGGCGAGCAGGAAGGAAAGGCGCATGCAGGTTGGCGTGGGGTGCTGGTTGTGGAGTGCAGCTTCTGGCCGATAATACACCGAAGCCCGACCACGCAGCCGGAGCCGTCATGGAATCGCAGGAACTACGCAAGGCAGGATTGAAGGTAACCCACCCGCGGATGCGGATACTGGCCCTGCTCGAGCAGCTCAAGCCCCGGCACATGACTGCCGAGGACATCTACCGGCACCTGCTGGACCAGGGCGACGAGATCGGCCTGGCGACCGTCTACCGGGTGCTCACCCAGTTCGAGGCGGCCGGCCTCGTGCTCAAGCACAACTTCGAGGGCGGCCACGCGGTGTACGAGCTCGATCGCGGCGAGCACCACGACCACATGGTCGACGTCGAGACCGGCAAGGTGATCGAGTTCCACAGCGAAGAGATCGAGCAGCTGCAGCACAAGATCGCCGCGGCGCACGGCTACAAGATCGAGGACCACGCCCTGGTCCTGTACGTGAGCAAGAAGCGCTAGCCCGCCACGTCCCTGAGCAGGCGGCGCGCGGCGGCGCGCGCTTCCTTGCCGACTTCCACGCCGCCGAGCATGCGCGCAAGTTCGGCCTCGCGCGCCGCATCGTCCAGGACCCGCACCGCGCTCTGGGTCATTCCCGACTGCTCGGCCTTGCTGACCCGGTAGTGGGCATGGCCCTGGGCGGCGACCTGGGGCAGGTGGGTCACGCACAACACCTGGCGGCTGGCGCCCAGTGCGCGCAACTTCTCGCCCACGATCTGGGCCACGGCGCCGCCGATGCCCGAGTCGACCTCGTCGAAGACCATGCTCGGGATCGCGTCCAGGCCCAGTGCGGCAACCTCGATCGCCAGCGAGATGCGCGAAAGCTCGCCGCCCGAGGCGACCTTGCGCAGCGGCCGCGGCGGCTGGCCGGCATTGGCCGCGACCAGGAACTCGGCGCGCTCGGTGCCGTTCGGATCGGGACGCTCGCCGTTGTCCACCGGCTCCAGCGCGACCTCGAAGCGGCCGCCGCCCATGCCCAGTTCCGACAGCAGCGCGGTGGTCGAC